>JAZRFQ010000001.1:0-30495 GCA_045643725.1 Eubacteriales bacterium
TACCTTGTCAATATATTTTTGAAAAATTTTTTCATTTTTTTCGTTATTTTCGCGTTTTCTATTAAAAATCGGTCTATTTTTCGCGTATTTTGCATTTTTTCAAAAAAAACTTACAATTTTTTTACATCTTTCTTGACAAACCTATAATAATATGTTAAAATGTACTTAACATATTATATTAAATATTTAAGGAGAATTCGAAAATGCCTGAAATCAAGTATGAAGTAGTCGACAAGATCGGCATCGTAAGCGAGGGCAACAACGGTTGGAATAAAGAGCTCAATCTCATCAGCTGGAACGACAGAGAGCCCGTGTACGATATCCGTACCTGGTCTCCCGACCACGAGAAGATGGGCAAGGGCGTAACCATTTCCGTTGAGGAAGCAAAGGCTCTTCGCGACATGCTCAACAGCCTCAACCTCGACTAATCCAAGGTTACTTAAGAAAAGAGACGGTCTTCCGTCTCTTTTCTTTTTTGTGTTCACTCTCCCCTGATCATTCGGCGAATGCGCTCGAGAAGACCGAGCAGCGCGCCGCCCTTCTGCTCCGGTGATCTCTCCTCGTCGGTCTGTTCGGTAATGGGATCGCGCATAAATCGCAGAACGAGGCTCGCGAGCGACTGTACCACGGCGTTATCGATCCTCATCTGCTCGGTCTCGCGCGCGAGGAGCTCCTGCTCACCCGGGCATCCGCGCCTGATGAGCATTATCTCGGGCGAGAAGATGGCCTTCAGGCGATTTTCAATGAATCCCTGCCCATACCTGCGCTCGAGCATCTGCACGGCGAAGGCGAGCTTCGGGTTCGCCGTTGAAAAGGAGGCCAGCACCGGGGCGGCTATCTGCTCGCTCGGCGTTTCGTAGAGATTCATCCTGACTCTGTCGGAGTCGAGCACCGTCAGCTCTATCACTCTGCTGTTCGGAAGCTCGGGGAATATCATCTCTATTCTGTATATGATCTCTCCCTTCGCACCGCGGACTACACCGCCGAGCGTGCGCATTCGGTATAGCTCACCGCCGAAGCTCATCAGCGACTCGGCATAGCCGTAGATTCCTATCTCGGTCTTGTGCTCGCCGCCCGGGCCCGCAAGGCTCATAAAAAGGCGCTCTCCCTCTCGCAGAATGGCGAGCTGCTCTATCCCGGATACAAGGTTGTTCTGCATACATCTTACGAATATCGGGAGGAGCGAGAGGTTGTTCTTGCGCATCGAATACTCTCCGAGCAGAGCATCCCACGCCGCATCGTAAGGTGTGGTGCTCTCGATGCCGAGAGCCGTCCGCAGACTCCGCCGCCTCTCAAGAGGGCTCACCGCCGCGCGCCCTGCGAAGAATCCGCGACAGACCGATCTCAACACGGCGTGATCGCGGGCGCGGAGTCTGTCGGATATATCGCCCGACAGATATTTTCTCACTATATCGAGTGCGGGACTCTGCTGAAAGATCTCATTGTTGCCTGCGGTGATGACAACGACGGTATCCTGCGACGGACACACCCATACGTTCTGCCCGAGCATACCGTTGAACACGAAGTCCTCGCGCCGTCTGTGCACCCACAGATGATACCCATAGTTGAAGTCGCCCGTCTCCGCAGAGGATATTTCCTGCGTTGTGACCGATTCCGACACCCAACGCTCCGACAAAACGCGCCTGCCCATATATTTGCCGCCGCCAAGCATCATAAGACCGAGCTTCGCCCAGCTTTCAGCCGATAGATAGAGGCCAAAGCCGCCCTTCTCTACCCCCTCGGGCCCTATTTCCCAGAGAAACTGCCTTATGCCGAGCGGCACGAATATTCTCTTCGATACGAGCTCTGCGAGGCTCTTGCCCGATCTTTTCACCGCCACTCTTGCGAGGACGTAGGAATTCATACTGTTATAATCGAATCGCTCGCCGGGCGAAAACTTCAATGCCGAGCCGAAGAATGCCGCCATCCACTCGCTCTCGGTGACGACGCCGACCTCACAGAATTGAACGCCCGAGGACATTGAGAGAAGATGCGCTACCGTTATATCGGCAAAGCGCGGATCTGTATAGCGTTGGTCGGGAAAGATATCCACAAGTCGCTCGTCGGTTCGGAGCGCCCCATCGTCCACTAAAAGTCCGATAGCCATTCCCGTTACCGTCTTGGACATTGAATGAGAGAGATGCCAGAGCTCCATAGAATACCCTGGAGCCGAGGCCTCGCATATCACTCTGCCGCCCTTGACCACCATCAGATTGTGTATTCTCGCGCGCCCCTCGGCCTCAAGCTCGGAGAGCATACTCGCAAGCCTCAAAGACGAGATTCCTACGCTCTCGGGGGCGGCTCTTTTCAGCGAGCGACGCTCGGGCGGCGCAATCTCGGTCTTCTGCGGACGGTATGGCACGACCGAGGCGTTCTGATTATCCGGTAGGGCAAGACCGAACACAAGGTCGACCGCCCGTCTTTTCCATTTTTCCATAAAATATCCTCCGCCTGCAAACGACTTTAAAAATACTCATTAAATATATTGGTGCGCGTATACGTTATCTATTCTATTCGCCCCAAATCTCGTTTTAGCAAATATAAACATTTTTTATCAAAGCTTTTGTGCATAATTCCACCCGGCGCACATACTTTTGCTTTTTTTGCTATGCTTTACTATTGACTTTTTTATCTCATCAATTTATAATAATATAGAATGAGCAATTATGCCGTTATCATAGCGGCAAAAGGAGTTTGTTATGAAAAAGATCATTGCGTTTATGCTTATTTTAGCATTATCACTCTCTCTTGTTATCTTCGCCACCTCCTGCAAGAGCTGCAACGATAACGGCACCACCGATCTTCCCGGCGGCGTTGAGAATCCCGGCAGCGGCTTCGGCGACGGCGACGGTGACGATAATAACGACGGCAGCGGCGACGGCCTCGATGGCGGTTGGCTTCCTATTGGTTAATTTCTCTCTTTCGCAATTCATAGGAGATGAACAATGGATAAAAAATTCAGCACGAAGAAGATCCTTATCGTCGTAGCATTAGTCGTTCTTCTTACGGCTTGCATCCTCCTTCTGGTCTTCTGCGCCGGTGACAATCACGTTCCCGGCCGCCCCGTAAAGGTGGATTCTACCGATCCCACCTGCGCGAATCGTGGAGTGTATTACGAGGTAACCTACTGCCTCAAGTGCGACGAGGAGCTCGAGCGAAAAACGAAATATATCGACCGTATCGATCACAATTTCTCGGGTAGCATCTGTACCATGTGCGGATTTGACTCTTCCGTTCCGGAAAGCACTCCGGGTCTTTCCTTCCTCGTCTCCCGCGACGAGAACGGCTATGAGGTATATCATCTTCAGGATGTCGGAACCTGCATCGACGTAGAGGAGCTCGTTATCGGAAACTATAACGGACGTCCCGTAACCAAGATACTCTACGGCGCACTCGAGCAGTGTAAGAACCTCAAGCGCGTAGTTATTCACGACAGCGTAGAGGCGATCGAGTCTTACGCATTTGACGGATGCTCGAGCCTCGAGTCGATCGTTCTCCCGACAAATAAGTATTTCGAGACTATAGAGTTCGGCACCTTCAGAGGCTGCGCATCGCTTGTGAGCATTGATTTCCCCGAAAACATCAAAAAGATCGATGATCAGGCATTCTTCAGATGTTCCTCGCTCACGAACGTCACGCTTCCCTCGAATCTGCGCGAGCTTGGTACAGATGCATTCAGACAGTGCTTCGCATTCACCGAAATCACTATTCCGTCGAAGCTCACAACCATCGGCAAGTCTGCGTTCGCACAGTGTGTCAACCTCGAGAAGCTGAACGTCAGCAACGGCGTAGCTAACATTGATAACCTGGCGTTCTACGGTTGCGTAAAGCTCTCCGACGTTTCACTTCCCGAGAGCCTCAGCAGCATTGGTGAGAGCGCGTTCACCGAATGTGTTTCTATCACGAGCATAACTCTCGGTGACAATATGAAAACCATCGGCGCGAACGCATTCTTCAATTGTACCGCGCTGGCATACGTAGATTTCGGCAATAGCGTCACCAACATACAGACCGCGGCATTCTCGAACTGCTCCGCGCTTACATCCGCAGATCTTCCCCAGAGTGTAGTCACTCTCGGTAGTGCCGTGTTCAGCGAGTGCGACAGCCTTGTCGAGGTAGTCCTCCCCGACAGTATTACCAGAATATTCGAGGAGACCTTCAAGGGTTGCTCGAATCTCAAAAAGGTAACCTTCGGCAAGGGACTCGTCAATCTCGGCGCAAAAACCTTTGCAGATTGCGCCGCGCTCGAAGAGGTCGTATTCCTCGATCCTGCAAACTGGCAGAGGACCGACGACACCTATCAGGGCGGAGAGGATATTCAGAAAAAATATCTTAGCAATCCCGCGACCGCAGTTCTTTGTATGACAAACGAAAAAGATAACGGTCAGGAATGGTTGGGACTGCTCTATAGCTACCTTAAAAAGAATCATTAAACAAATTGCTTTATAAAAACGGCAGAGAGCCTTTCGGTTCTCTGCCGCTTTCTTTTGCTTTGTTGGATTTTTAGAATTACTCGGTTCGGAGAGCCACCACGGGATCCTTTCTTGCCGCGCTGCGTGCGGGAAGAAGACCGGAGATGGATGTAAGAAGAACACTGAGTACTACGAGTACCACGGCGTCGCTGATAGGAAGCGCCGCAATGTTCGCATAATTGATAATGGGTTCGAGTACGAGGTTGACGATGAGGGATATTCCGTATGTCGCGAAAACTCCGATAAGTCCTGCGAGAAGACCGATAATGAAGGTCTCTGCATTGAAGAGTGCGCTGACGTCACGCTTACGTCCGCCGAGCGAACGGATAACGCCGATCTCCTTGATACGCTCAACAACCGAAACGTAGGTGATGATGCCGATCATTACAGTGGAAACCACAAGCGAGATAGAGGTGAAGGCGATAAGCGCGTAGGAAACTACGTCGATCATCGTATTTATCATACTGATAACAAGGTCGAGTGTGTCGGTATAGGTGACCTCCTGCCTCTGGTCAGGTGTGATTTCGGCATCGCCTACTGTGAGAGTTAGCTTTTCGTCGTTCCACTGATTGAGGTACTGGGTAACCAGATCCTTATCGTCGAAGGAGAGAGGATATATCTTGATGCTATTTGCAAGATCATAGCCACCGAGATTTCTCGCGATGCTCTCTCTTGTAGCGAAGGAGAAGACGCTCTCGCCCTCCTTGGTCGCACGCTCGCCGGTGATCACACCGTCGGTCATAGACTCGTAGGGAACGTAATCAAAGTCGTAGGTGAAGCCGGTAAGGATCTGCGCGAGCTTGCTCTCGTCACCGATAAGATAGTTCACGAAATCGGATTCTGCATTAACCTGAAGAATATACTCGGTGAGCGCCTCGGTGTAATAAATACCCGAGCTGAGCACGCCGTAGGAAATGTTGTCGTTGGGAGTAAGAATACCGACTACGCGGAGGGTCGTGCCCTCGCCTGCGGCAGAATCAAGCTCACCCGTATAGTTGTGCTTGATAACTACCTTTTCTTCACCGGTCATAGGATTGGTCTGAATGATCTCCTCGGTGGAGAAGATGCTGTCGGTGGGATACCAGGTAAAGGTCTTGCCAAGGAGCTCGTCGTAAGAGAAATACTCGCGGTAGAGCGCCTTGTTATATCCGTTTTCATCCTCTGCGGAAGCCTTGTCGATGACCTCGAGAAGCTCTGCCTGGGAGAAGTATCCAAGCTTTGCAAGAAGGAGGTCGGACAGCTCGTCATTCGCATCGAGAACAAGCATTATCTCGTTCGCCTCGTCGGCGAGCTCACCTGCGACGATCTCGTACTGATTCATTATATACTGCTCGTTTGCGGGTGCCTGCTCGAGGTTGGGAGCAAGACGGTCGATCAGAGATACGAGATCCTTATAATCGGTATCCGAGAGCACCGCCTTATAGATGTCCATAACCTGCTTCAAGGACACGTGCCTGCCGTCAGACTCCGGCGTTTCGAAGAAGTCGGTAAATACGGTCTTGTTGAGATCGAGGCCGTATCCGAGCACGAGGGCGTTGTAATATTCCTGAGGCATAGCCTTAACGTAATCTACGTACTCCTTGGTAATCTCGTTTTCAACGAGCATGCTGTCAAGAGTATCGCTGGTCTTGATAAGATGCTCGATAACCGAGGAAATGTATACCTGATTCGGCTGCTTGATGATGTCGAGCTTTTCGCCGGTATCCATCATCTTCGTGATGGCGCTAAGGTCAAACGCAGTCTCCTGGATCGTTATCGGGTTACCCGAGAGCATATCGTCCTGCATCGAGGCGATATAGCCCTTGATACCCGCGGAGAATGCAAGAACGCAGGCGATGCCGATAATACCGATAGAGCCGGCGATGCCGACCATCGTGGTTCTGCCCTTCTTGGAGATAAGATTTCTCGCCGAGAGCTTGAACGCAGTGAAGAAGGACATCTTTGCCTTCTCGGATTTTTTCTTTTTATTCTTCCCAGTCTTTACGGGAGTCTCGGGCTCTTTTGCCTCTTCCTCGGTAGCGGCAAGCGCGGCGAGCTCTGCGACCTCGGTTGCCTCATCCTCGACGCTAAAGGGATTAGAGTCCTCGATCACCTGACCGTCAAGAAGTCTGATTATTCTCGAGGAATACTCCTCTGCAAGCTCGGGGTTATGAGTTACCATGATAACGAGACGCTCTTTAGAGATTTCCTTGACGAGCTCCATTATCTGTGTCGAGGTAACCGTGTCGAGCGCACCCGTAGGCTCATCCGCAAGAAGTATCTCGGGATTGTTGACGAGAGCTCTCGCTATTGCGACTCTCTGGCACTGACCGCCCGAGAGCTGATTGGGACGCTTATAATACTGTCCCGCAAGACCAACCTTATCGAGTGCCTCCTTGGCTCTCGCGATACGCTCCTCCTTGCCGATTCCCGCGATGGTAAGCGCGAGCTCAACGTTGCCGAGAATGGTTTGATGAGGTATCAGGTTGTAGCTCTGGAAAATGAAGCCGATACGGTGGTTTCTGTAGACGTCCCAATCTCTGTCACGGTAGAACTTGGTGCTTCTGCCGTTGATGACGAGATCGCCGTCGGTGTAATGATCAAGACCGCCAATGATGTTAAGAAGCGTGGTCTTGCCGCATCCCGAAGGTCCGAGCACGCTGACAAACTCGTTCTTTCTGAAGCAGAGATCGACTCCCTTCAGAGCGTGTACGGTTTCGGAGGCGGTGATATAATCCTTCTTTATGCCTGTTAATTTAAGCATTTTTCCCTCCAAAAATATTTTTCCAATTATATTATAATGGACAAATGTGAATTTTTCTTCACTTTTTTATGTTAATTTTAAAAAAATGATTGACATTCTCCAAAAAATGCTGTATTATATACAAGATTTGAGAATTACTCTCATTTTTGGAGGCAAAATGACCTACAATACCGAAAAAAGAGCCGAGCTTCTCGGTTTTCTTGAAAGCAACGCAGACAAAGCCTTCTCGATCGAGGAGATCTGTGCGAGTCTCGCCAAGGGCGGCAAAGGAAAAAGCACCCTGTATCGCCAGACGGCAAAGCTTGTAGAGGAGGGCTACGTCAGCCGCATTCCCACCGGCTCGCGCAGATTCGTATATCAGTATAGGGACAAGCAGCACTGCGGCGAGCATCTGCACCTGAAGTGTCTCGACTGCGGCAAGCTTTTGCACCTCAACGCCGAGGCATCCGCATCACTTGGTAACGACCTGCTCTCAAAGGAGGGCTTCTCTCTCGACTCGGGATGCATTCTCTATGGCAAATGCCGCGACTGTAATTTAAAATAAAGGATTTAATATGGCTTTTCTTCACGCTAATGCAAACGAAGGGGTCGTCGCGTTTCTCAACGAGGTGCTCTGGCACGGATTTCTTGATACGCTGAAGCTGATTCTCTTCCTCTTTCTCACCTATCTTCTGATGGAATTCATCGAGCACAAGGCTTCGGGTAAGACTCTCGGCTTCATCAAAAAAGCAGGCCCGCTCGGCCCGCTTCCCGGCGCGCTCGTAGGCGCGATTCCGCAGTGCGGCTTCTCTGCCGCGGCGGCGAATCTCTACACCGGCAGAGTTATAACCGTCGGCACTCTCGTCGCCGTATTTCTCTCGACCTCCGACGAGATGCTCCCGATACTCATCACGGGCGGCTTCCCCGCCACCGATATTCTCATAATTCTGGCATACAAGATCGTCGTGGCGATCGCGGTCGGCTTTGCGACCGACGGTGTTCTTCGCCTTCTCGGCAAGAAACGAGAGGAGATCAACATCGACGAGATTTGCGATGCAGACGACTGTCATTGTGAGCGCGGTATTCTTCATTCCGCTCTGCATCACACCGCAACGACCGGTCTTTTCATTCTGCTCGTAACGCTTCTCATCAACGCGGTAGTCTTCTTCATAGGCGAGGACGCGCTCGCCTCGGTTATGCGCGACACGCCTGTTATCAGCCACGCGATCGCGGCAGTGTTCGGCCTTATTCCCAACTGCGCCGCATCGGTGATCCTCGCATCTCTTGCATCGGAGGGCATCATCACCGCAGGAACTATGATGGCAGGTCTTTTCTCGGGATCGGGTATTGGTCTGCTCGTTCTCTATCGTGTAAACAAGAACCTAAAGCAAAATCTTCTCATCACGGCGCTACTCGTCGTGACGGGCTTCGTTTTCGGACTTTTGGCGGATTTTGTGCCGTTTTTAGCTACTTTGCTATAGAACGCGCATAATATTTTCTATATTATTGTAAATATAGGTATTGCAAAAACCTTTTTAATGTGCTAAAATATATAAGACTTTAAGGCAGGAGCGTCTCCGCCTTTTTGGAAAGGTATTTATTATGAAAAAGAATTTAGCTATCGTTGGTTACGGCGGTCAGGGCGCCTGGCACGCTAACTGGGCAAACAAGAGTGACGTCGTTTCTCTCGCGGGAATCTACGACATCGCCGAGAAGAGAGTGAATGCGGCAAAGGAAAACGGCATTCATACCTATGCATCTCTTGAGGAGCTCGTCTCTGATCCCAAGGTTGACATCGTTCTCTGCGCTACCCCCAACGACGTACACAAGGATATAGTTATAACTGCTCTGAATGCAGGCAAGCACGTTATCTGCGAGAAGCCCGTTGCTCTCTCGGTCAGCGAGTTCGACGAGATGGTAGCGGCTGCAAAGAAGAACGCCCGCATACTCTCTGTTCACCAGAACAGACGCTGGGACGTTGACTTCCTTGCTATCAAGAGCCTCGTTAGCTCGGGTGAGATCGGTGAGGTTATCAATATCGAGTCTAGAATCCACGGCTCGAGAGGTATTCCCTCCGACTGGAGATGCCACAAGGCTCCCGGCGGCGGTATGATCCTCGACTGGGGCGTTCATCTCATAGACCAGATGCTCCAGCTCATTCCCGAGAAGATCACTCGCGTATACTGCGAGACCACCAATATCACCACCTCCGAGGTTGACGACGGATTTAACCTTCACCTCACCTTTGAGGGCGGCAAGCGCGCAACCGTTGAGGTTGGCACCTATAACTTCATCGCTATGCCCAGATTCTATATGCAGACCAAGTCGGGCTCTGCTCTTATCGAGGATTGGCAGAAGAAGTGCCAGGTAGCAAGGCTCAAGGCTTGGAACGAGAAGGAGGTCCTTCCCGTACAGACCGCCGCAGGTATCACCAAGACCATGGCTCCCCGTGACGAGCTGACCATCGACTCCTACGAGCTCGAGCGTCCCACCTCCGACGTTCACGATTACTATCGCAACTACGTTGCCGCAATCAACGGCGAGTGCGATCAGCTTATCAAGAACTGTGAGGTTCGCCGCGTGCTTCTCGTTATGGAGGCGGCATTCAAGTCCGCAGAGCTCGGTCAGGCCATCCAGATTGAGATCTAATTTTGTAAACCATACTTTACATAAAAAGGCTGTGTTCATATTGAACACAGCCTTTTTCTCGCTTTTAATTTAACACGGGGCCCTATATATCAGAGAATATGATCCACAACGTACCGCACGATATGCTCCTCGTTGGAGCAGCCTATATGCTTTGCTACAGCGAGGACTTTCGGGTTTGCGTTAGACACGGCGACCGAATTCGGCGTGATCTCAAGCATGGATTTATCGTTCATACTGTCGCCGATAGCCATCGTCTCGTCGAGCGCGAGTCCGTGCGCGGCGGCAAAATCGCGAAGTCCGTTACCCTTGCCTGCCGTGGGGTTGAATACCTCAAGCTCGCCGAAGATGGAGCTGGTGCAAACTACGCCAAGATTCGCGAGTACAGCCTTCGCCTCCTCGATCTCCTCGTCGTACTTAAAGAAGGCGCAAATGGAGTTAACTCCAAGCCCCTCGGTGAAGTGCTGATACATATTGTCTATCGCGTATCCGTTCTCGAGAAAGTGCTTGCAATAGTACTCGTTCATACGGTGATCGCGCATAATGCCGTGATCCTGCTTCGTGCGCTCAAAATATCCTCTGCCGTCAACCGACTGAATAATCGGAATGACCGACATTCTCGAGAACATATCAATGATGCTCGCGACCTTGTCCGTGGGTATGCTCTTATGACGGCTCTCTCCACTCTTCAGGTTAAAATATCCCGATCCGTTCGAGCAGATGTAGCGGTTTATTGCCTTATGTCTGCGTACCGACTCGGGAATCTCAAAGAAATTGCGTCCCGTGCTGGGTATAAACCGTATGCCTGCCGCCTCAAGCTCGAAGATTGCCGCCGAATTCTCCGCGGAGAGCATCATATCGCCGCCGAGAAGAGTTCCGTCAAGATCACAAAAAATTGCCTTTATCATTTTGTCGCCTCACAAGCCGAATTTTCTACATTTAGTATTCCACAAAACGTTGCCGTTAGTATAGCACAAATAGGCTCTTTTGTAAATAGAAAACCGAAAAATCTGCGAGTCGGTCTTTTTTCGGCGAAAATATTGCACTTGCGCGCGCGTTGTGATATAATTTAGGCATCAGTGAATAAAACTTTTACTTTCGGGGTATAATATGAAGTTATCAAAGCTCCTGTCGGGCGAGGGGCTCTCGCTCTCATTCGAGGTCTTTCCTCCCAAAACAGATTCCAACTTTGAGGGCGTAAAGCACGCAACAGAGGAGATCGCAAGCCTCGGTCCTGCCTTTATGAGCGTGACCTACGGCGCGGGCGGCGGTGTGAGCCGCTACACCCTCGATATTGCAAAGAATATAAAAGAGCGCTACTCGGTGCCCACTCTCGCGCACCTGACCTGCGTGTCCTCCACCAAGGAGACCGTGAAGGCGCAGATCGCCGAGATGCGCGAGGCAGGAATCGAGAACGTTATGGCTCTGCGCGGCGACCTTACGCCCGAGCTCCTTGCGAGCGACAGATCGGGTTGGGCATATCGCCACGCGATCGACCTTGTGCACGAGCTTCGCGAGTGCGGCGAGGACTTCTGCATCGGCGGCGCGTGCTATCCCGAGGTTCATCCCGAGAGCCGCGATCAGAAGGAGGATATCCGCTATCTCAAGGAGAAGGTTGACGCAGGATGCGACTTCCTCACCACGCAGATGTTCTTCGACAACAATCTGCTCTACAGTTTCCTTTATAAGATCCGCGAGGCAGGCATTACCGTGCCCGTAATTCCCGGAATTATGCCCATTACCAACGCGAATCAGATCAAGCGCGCCATCGAGCTCTCGGGCTCGTTTATGCCCCGACGCTTTGCGAGCCTTGTCGACAAGTTCGGCTCCGATCCTGCCGCTATGACGCAGGCAGGCATCGCGTATGCTACCGATCAGATAATCGACCTCTTTGCCAACGGCATCAAGAACGTCCACGTCTACTCGATGAACAAGCCCGAGGTGGCAAAGAAGATTCTCGACAACCTCTCCGATATACTAAAATGACAACTATAGTTTACAAAAAGAGCTATTCCGCGCCTCCGATAGACAAAGCCGAGGCTCTGCGTTATGCAGGCGTGCGCGGTGATGCGCCCGAAATATCGGCTCTGCTCGATGAGTGCATAAGCGAAGCTGCGGAGCACATATCCTACAAGCTATGCTTCGCATACTACCCTATTTCGCGTGACGGCGGACGTCTCAATCTCGGCTTTGCCGAGGTGTGCTCGGATAGACTTGCCGCGCATCTTGAGGGATATCACGGAGTCATTCTCCTCGCCGCGACGATCGGCATTTCCTTTGACAGACTCGTCGCAAAGGAGATAAAGGTCTCGCCGACCAAGGCACTTCTCCTTGACGGACTTGGCGCAGAGCGAATCGAGGCTCTGTGCGATCTCTTCTGCCTTGAGGAAGCAGAGGTGCTGGCAAAATCGGGCGAGACTCTGACAAACCGCTTCAGCGCGGGCTACGGCGATCTGCCGCTTGATCTGCAGAAAAGCATTTTTGCCGCACTCGACTGCAAGAAGAACATCGGGCTCACCCTGAACGACAGCCTACTGATGTCGCCGCAAAAATCGGTCACGGCAATTATCGGAATAAAGAAGGTAGAAAAATGAAGATAACCGACTTCTTAAAAGAAAATATTTTGATCCTCGACGGCGGTATGGGAACGCTTCTGCAGGAGCGCGGACTCGCTATCGGCGAGCTTCCCGAGCGCTGGAGCATCTCGCACCCCGAGGTAATCACCGAGATACACCGCGCCTACTTTGACGCGGGATCGAACGTGGTTAACACCAACACCTTTGGCGCGAATTCGCTGAAATTCTCGGATGAGGAGCTCGAGGCGATCGTCTGCGCGGCTATTAACAACGCCAAATCGGCAAGAGCTGAGAGCCGCGGCACGCAGGAGAAATGGATCTCGCTAGATATAGGCCCGACGGGTAAAATGCTGAAGCCTTACGGCGACCTCGACTTTGAGGATGCCGTAGAGATCTTCGCGAAAACCATTCGCCTCGGCGCAAAATACGGCTGTGATCTCGTCTTCATCGAGACGATGAACGACTCCTATGAGGCAAAGGCGGCGCTTCTCGCCGCAAAGGAGAACTGCGAGCTTCCCGTATTCGTGTCCTGCGCCTTTGGCGAGGACGGCAAGCTGATGACGGGCGGCTCACCTGCCGCTATGGTAGCGATGCTCGAGGGTATGGGCGCTGACGCTATCGGCGTTAACTGCTCGCTCGGCCCTCTAGCGCTCGCTCCGACTGTGAAGCAGTATCTTGAGTACGCCTCTGTTCCCGTAATACTGAAGCCCAACGCAGGGCTTCCCCGCGCTATCGACGGCAAGACCGTCTTTGACGTATCCCCCGAGGAGTTCGCCAAGACCACGGCAGACCTCGCCACGCTCGGCGTGCGCGCCGTCGGCGGCTGCTGCGGTACGACTCCCGAATACATCTCCGCTCTCGCAGAGAAGATCAAGACCGTCACACCAATTCCTCTCTCGAAAAAGCAACACACTATCGTGTCGTCCTACACCCACGCGGTCGAGTTCGGTAGCGCACCCGTGCTTATCGGCGAGCGCATCAATCCCACCGGCAAAAAGCGCTTCAAGGAGGCTCTTCGCGCCGAGGATATGGACTATATTCTCAAGGAGGGCATCTCCGAGGAGGAGGCAGGTGCCGAGATTCTCGACGTGAACGTGGGGCTCCCCGAGATCGACGAGCCGCGGCTTCTCACCCGTGCCGTCCGAGAGCTGCAGGCGATAATCGACCTGCCTCTGCAGATAGATACCGCAGATGCCGTGGCGATGGAGTCGGCTCTGCGAATCTACAACGGCAAGCCGATGATCAACTCGGTAAACGGCAAGCCCGAGAGCATGGCCGCGCTCTTCCCTCTTGCGAAGAAATACGGCGGCGTTATCGTCGCGCTCACCCTCGATGAGTCGGGAATTCCCGCTACCGCCGAGGGACGCGTCGAGATCGCGAGAAAGATTCTCGCCGAGGCCGAAAAATACGGAATCGACAAGAAGGATATAATCTTCGATCCCTTGGCACTGACCATCAGCGCGGACAAGGATGCCGCAAAGGAAACCCTGCGCGCCATCAGGATCATCCGCGAGGAGCTCGGATGTCATACCTCGCTCGGTGTGTCTAACGTGTCATTCGGTCTTCCCGAGCGCGACGTTATAAACTCGGCGTTCTTCGCTCTCGCTCTTGCGAACGGGCTCTCCGCCGCGATAATGAATCCGCACTCGACCGAGATGATGAAGACATATTACGCCTGCTTGGCTCTCTTCGGGCTCGACGAGAGCTGCAAGAATTATCTCGAATTTGCACAGAATCTGCCAAAACCCGAGCCAACCTCGGTAGCACCGACCGCGAAATCCACCGATGAATACCGCTCGGAGCTCGAGCGCGCCATAGTCAAGGGACTCTCCGACGAGGCGGCAAGGCTTACGCGCGAGATTTTGCCCGGCAAAGCGCCTCTCGACGTGGTCTCCGAGGACATTATCCCCGCACTCGACCGCGTGGGTGACGGTTTCGAGAAAAAGACCGTCTATCTGCCCCAGCTCCTGATGAGTGCCGAGGCGGCAGGCGCGGCCTTTGAGGTCATAAAGCAGACTATCCCGGCAGGCGAGTCAAACGGCGACCACAAAGTCGTCCTCGCAACCGTCAAGGGCGACATCCACGATATCGGTAAGAACATCGTCAAGCTCCTGCTTGAAAATTACGGCTTCACCGTCACCGATCTCGGTCGTGACGTGCCTCCCGAGCGCATTGTAAAGGCGGCGCGCGAAAGCGGTGCCACACTTGTGGGACTCAGCGCCCTGATGACAACCACCGTACCTGCGATGGAGGAGACGATACGTCTACTCAGGACCGAGCTCCCCGAAGTCAAGACCGTGGTAGGCGGCGCAGTGCTGACACAGGAGTACGCAGACTCTATCGGCGCCGACAAGTACGCCAAGGACGCGATGGAGGCCGTGCGCTACGCCGAGGAGATCTATAAGCAGTAATATTACAGCTCATTTTGATCCATACAAAAAGCGAGGATACCGATTTCGGTATCCTCGCTTCGCTTTTAGCTATTATACGGGAATCTTGAGAACGATCTTCTTCATCGCGCAGGGGCCGTCTGCCTGAACGCCGGGCATGTGTCCATCCTCGGGATAGAGGATAAGGAAGTCGCCTGCCTCAAGCACGTGAGCCTCGTACTCGCCACACTCGCGGTAGTTCTCAACGTCCTTCTCGGGATTGTACTCGGCAATGCAAGTGCCGAGGCGCATCTTCTCGGTAGGCATAACGCCGATGATCTCGCGACCGGAGAGAATGAGCTGAACGTCGATAAATCTCTTGTGAGCCTCGAACTTTGCCGCATCGACGGGCTTGCTCTCGTACTCCGAAACTACGGCGTATGCGCCATCCTCAAGGGGATATTTGCCGTTTTCTACACCATTTTGTAAAGCGTTGTTTACAAAATCATAGCCGCTGGGACAAATTTTCTTTATGCTTTCGTACTTATCCATTGTATAAATTCCTTTCATCTACTCGCGCGCGAGCATTATTTACTAGGAAAATTATACACCGAAAAGCTCATTTAGTCAAGCACAATTTTATAAATATCCGCGAATATCCTTCGCGAGCTTTTCCTCAAGCGAGATAAGCCGCTTTGCCACGTCCTTTGATGCCTCGCTCGCCGCCTTGTACTCGTTGAGATATTTCGAGAGCGACTTGACACCCATATTACAGCCGTCGGTCATAAGATCGGCGACGGTAGCGTCCTTGTTGCTCATCATCAGCTTCATCTCTGTCATAACGTGGGACATTCCGCGCGCCATAGCACCGGGGCTCTTGCCGTCGTCGCCAACCTGATCGAGCATCGACAGAATATCGCACTCTATCACCTTGTGCCCTCTCTTCGACTCCTCGAGTATCGCGCGGAACCTCTCCGACTCCACGTTGTCGATCACGTCCTCGATCGAATCCACTCCCATCTTCACTCCCGCGTCGCACTCGCGCAGGAGCTTCACAGTATCGCTTTCTACCATACAGCACCTCCGTTTTTTCTTTATTGTGTCCGCGCAGCCGAGAAGTATTCAGGGAGCAAAAAAATAGCGCCCCTCGGTCGAGGAGCGCGAGTTAATATTCTATTAGTCTGCTCTGTAAACGATCCTTCCGTCAACGATGGTCATATACGCGGTTGTACCGATCTCGCAGAGCGGATCTGCGCTCCAGATAACCACGTCCGCGTCCTTACCTGCATCGAGACTGCCAACGCGATCGCTGATTCCCGTCTGTACTGCAGGGTTGATCGTGATGGCGCGCCAAGCCTCCCCATAGGGCAGTCCTGCCTTGACGGCGAAGCCTGCACACATGGGCAGATTCTCAAGAGGAATAACCGGCGCATCGGTGATGATACTGATAGGCACGCCTGCGGCGTGAAGCACGGCAGGAGTCGCGAAATCCTTGTTGCGAAGCTCGATCTTGCTCTTGTTGCCAAAGGACGGACCAACGAAAGCAGGATAGCCCTCGCCTGCGAGCTCCTCGGCAATAAGCGCGCCGTCTGTGCAATGGTCGAGAGTCAGCATAACGTCAAACTCCTTGGCCACGCGGATAGATGTCAGAATATCGTCGGCACGGTGAGCGTGAGCCTTCAGAGGAATCTCGCGCTTGATGACAGGAATCATAGCCTCAAGCTTCATATCAAATGCAGGAGACTTGCCCGACTCCTTTGCCTCGCAGTAGCCTCGGGTCTTGAAGAGTAGCTCGCGGAGCATCGCCGCTACCGCCATTCTGGTCACGGGCGCTTTTTTGCCGTTCTGACCGTATACGCCCTTCGGATTCTCGCCAAAGGCGCACTTCATCGCAACGGGATTCTTGATTATCATATCGTCAACGCGGCGACCGACAAGCTTTATTGCCGCAAATGTTCCGCCAACAACGTTGGCACTACCGGGGCCTGTGCAGGCAGAGGTAACTCCGCCCTTGATCGCAAGACCGAAGGTCTCGTCAATGGGGTTAATGCCGTCGATGGCGCGCATATGAGGAGTGATCGCATCCGACATCTCGTTGTAGTCGGCGCCCTCCCAACGCATCGCAGAGTTGTCAACTCCGATATGGCAATGTGCCTCAACGCATCCGGGAGTAACGAGGCGACCTGCAGCGTCGATAACCGTCGCACCCGCGACCTCGATCTCACCCGAGCCGACCTCGGCGATCTTGCCGTCGTCACCGATCAGAACGTATCCGTTTTCGATATCGGGTGAGGACATCGGCTTTATTTTTCCGTTTTTTATAAGTAACATATCAAATACCGCCTTTTTTGTTTCATTATAGCACAAACAGAGCGTGCTTTGCAACCTTTCGACAAATAATTATAAGAAAAAGGGGCGACGTGACGCCCCTTTTAGCGTTGTTTGACCGAGATTTGTGCGAAAGAAGTTTTGCCACTCTCGCTTTTTGTGCCATCCGTGTAAAGTTTTACGCGGAATTAGTGGCTACCCGTGTTAAATTTCGTCTGTTATTTGACGTATTTTGCGATGAGATCGTCGCCGGTACCGTAGTTCTCGTAGACGTAGTCGATATCCTTATCGCCTCTGCCCGAGAGGGTGACGAGGATCGAGCCCGTGCCGTGCTCCTTGGCGTACTTGATGGCGTAGGCAACGGCGTGAGAGGACTCGATGGCAGGGATGATGCCCTCGTAGCGCGAGAGCAGGAAGAAGGCCTCCATAGCCTCCTCGTCGGAGATGGTCTCATAGTGAATCCTGCCTGCGTCGCGAAGATATGCGTGCTCGGGGCCGACGCCGGGATAGTCGAGTCCGCTGGCGATGGAGTAAACGGGAAGAGGTTCGCCCTCATCGTCTGCGAGGACGTAGGTATCGAAGCCGTGGATCCTGCCGCGCTTGCCGTATGCCATAGTTGCGGCGTGGTCGCCAACCTGCGAGCCGCGGCCGAGAGGCTCAACGCCATAGATCTCTACAGGATCGGCGAGGAAGGGCACGAAGGTGCCGATAGAGTTAGAGCCGCCGCCGACGCAGGCGCAGACGGCATCGGGGAGATTGCCCGTCATATCGTAGAACTGCTCGCGCGCCTCGATGCCGATGATGGACTGGAAGTCGCGGACGATCTTTGGGAAGGGATGCGGGCCGAGAGCCGAGCCGATGCAATAGATCGCCGTCTCGTACTCCTTGAGATAGGCATCAAAGGCGGCGTCAACCGCCTCCTTGAGCGTCTTGAGGCCGTGAGTTACAGGGATAACGTTGGCGCCGAGCATCTTCATTCTGATGACGTTGGGATGCTGCTTTGCAATATCGACCTCGCCCATATAGATGTCGCACTCAAGGCCGAAATACGCCGCCGCGGTAGCGAGAGCAACGCCATGCTGACCTGCTCCTGTCTCGGCGATGATCTTCTTTTTGCCCATATATTTCGCGAGAAGTCCCTCGCCCATGCAGTGATTGAGCTTATGTGCTCCCGTGTGGTTGAGATCCTCGCGCTTGAGGTATATCTGACAGTTGCCGAAGAGTCGGGAGAGGCGCTCGCAGTGGTAGACGGGAGTAGGTCTGCCCTGGAACTCCTTTCTTATTCTGCGGAGCTCGTTGATGAACTGCGCCGAGTGGCAGATAGCCTCGTATGCCGAGTCGGCCTCGGCAAAGGCCTTCGCAAGCTCGGGGGGAAGATATGAGCCGCCAAACTCGCCGAAATAGCCGTTCTTGTCGGGAAATTCCTTGAGATAATTGTCAAAATCCTTGTATTTATTCATTTTTTCTACTCTCTTTCATTTTTTGGTTATGGCGTGTCGGTTTTCTCTAAAATCAGCCAAGTCGCCATCGCAGAGCCGTATTTCTCATAAAAAATCCTTTCTGAAAGCTCTCTCGGTAAACAAAAAAGCCCGAGCATAGCGATATACTATGCTCGGGGCGAAAGATCGCGGTGCCACCCGAATATCGAAGTCAGAGCTTCCTCTTATGTACAGACATACACAGTACGGTGTAACGGCCGTCAACCGTCGCAGCCTACTTGCCAAGGCTTTCGGTGCGCCCTCGGAAGTCCATTCGGTCAGCCATCCGAGTACCCACTCTCATCAAATGCGGGCTCTCTGTGAAACGGATCTGCTGTCTACTACTCTTCCTCATTGGTTTGAGTATGGAATGATTATACTACGCTTTTTTCGGTTTGTCAAGAGAAAATTTGCAAAAAACTTGACATTTTTCTTTATCTATGCCAATATTTTCTGTCGAGAGTGCGATACATTATCGCCTCGGCGATGTGATCGGCGGAAATGCGCTCGTCGCCGTCGAGATCGGCGATGGTACGGGCAACGCGGAGGACTCTGTCGTGACCGCGAGCCGAAAGGCCAAGCGACTCAAAGGCGTCTCTCAGAAGCTCCGAGGCCTCGGTGTCGAGCTCGCAATGTCTGTGGAGCATCTCAGGCGTCATATTGGCGTTGAGCATCGAGGGATTATCTCCGCTCGCCTTAAATCTCGCGGAGGAGAAGGCTCTCGCGCGGTTGACGCGCTCGCGGATGCGCTCGGAGGGCTCGCCCTTTGCCGCTTTTCCCGATATCTCATCATAGGACACCGAGGGCAGCTCGATCTGAATGTCGATTCTGTCGAGAAGCGGGCCGCTGACGCGCTCAAGGTACTTGGACACCGCCTGCGGAGTGCAGGTGCACTGTCTCGTGGAGTCGCCAAAATAGCCGCAACGGCAGGGGTTCATGGCGCAGACCAGCATAAATGACGCAGGATAGGTTATCTTCGCCGCGGCGCGAGTGACAGTAACTACGCCGTCCTCGAGAGGCTGACGAAGCGACTCTGTGGTGGTCTTGGGGAACTCGGGAAGCTCGTCAAGGAAGAGAACGCCGTTGTGCGCCAGCGAAATCTCGCCGGGCTTGGGATATGTGCCGCCGCCGATAAGGCCGGGCATACTGACCGTGTGGTGAGGCGAGCGGAAGGTGCGCTCGGTGATAAGATTGCCGCGAAGCCTGCCCGAGACCGAATGTATCTTGGTGGTCTCAATAGCCTCGTCAAAGGTCATATCGGGAAGAATGGATGGCAGGCGCTTAGCAAGCATCGACTTGCCCGTGCCGGGAGGGCCGATCATCAGGACGTTATGTCCGCCTGCGGCGGCTATCTCGAGGGCGCGCTTTGCCTTGAGCTGACCGCGCACGTCGGCGAAATCAAGCTTCGGCGTTCTTGCCGAGAGATCGAATCTGCCGCCCTCGTATGCCATCGGTGTGATCTCTTCTGCGCCGCGCAGGTGATCCACAAGCTGACGGAGCGTCTTGACAGGATAGACCGTGATGCCGTCAACGACTGCGGCCTCGCCTGCGTTCTCCTCGGGAACGAAAAGCTCGCATCTGCCGAGATCGCGCGCGGCTACCGCCATAGAGAGCACGCCCTTAACGCCTCTGACCTCGCCCGAGAGCGAGAGCTCGCCAACCAGGCACTTATTCGACATATCGAAGTTTCGCGGAATCACGCCGTCGCTCTGAAGTATCGCCGTGATAATGGCGAGATCGAAGGCCGTTCCCTCCTTCTTCACGTCGGCGGGAGCGAGATTTATCATAATATCAAGCGAGGGGAAGCGGAATCCGCTGTTCTCGCAGGCAGACTGCACGCGGTTCTTGGCCTCCTTGACCGCCGCGTCGGGCAGACCGACGAGCTCGAATCTCGGAACTCTGTTCCAGGCACTGCACTCAACTATGACCTCGTAGCCGTCGATTCCCATAACGCCCGAGGAATAAATCTTTGATAGCATAGGTGTCCTATCCTCCGAAGGAATTTACTTGAATTATAATATAATTGTATCAAATTGCGGCGAATAAATCAATAGTTTATTGACAATCTCTGAATTTATATGTATAATGTACTTGTTGACGGAATTGTCTGCGCGCGGATGCGCGGATAACCCGCAATAAAGTAAAGTTTTATTTACATTTTGTAGATTGGAGCTTCTATGGAAAACCAATTCACAAGAACCGAAATGATGCTCGGCGAGGATGCCGTTGAGCGGCTTCGCTCGGCGCGAGTTGCGGTATTCGGCGTTGGCGGCGTTGGCGGCTATACCGTCGAGGCCCTGGCGCGCGCAGGCGTTGGCGAGCTTCACCTCTTCGACTCCGACACCGTCTCGATCACCAATATTAATAGACAAATAATCGCACTTCACTCCACCGTGGGAAGGCCCAAGGTCGAGGTCTTCCGCGAGAGGATCGCCGACATCAATCCCGAGGCACGAGTTTATACCTACCCCATATTCTACGGCGAGGACACCGCAGACTCGGTGGATATGACGAGATTTGACTACGTTGTGGACGCCATCGACTCGGTGCGGAGCAAGATCCTGCTCATCACGAGGGTAAAGGCGGCAGGTGTGCCGATGATCTCCTCGATGGGCGCGGGCAACAAGATCGATCCCACAAGATTCGAGGTCGCCGACATCTACAAGACCTCGGTGTGTCCTCTGGCGCGCGCCATTCGCTCGGAGCTCAAGCGCCGCGGCGTTGACTCGCTCAAGACCGTCTACTCCAAGGAGCCGCCATTCATCACAGGCGGCGAGCGCACGCCCGGCAGTCTTTCATTTGTGCCGGGAGCTGTGGGACTCATCATCGCAGGCGAGGTAATCAAGGACCTCACGAAAATCGAAAATTTCTAATGAGAAAAAGCAGGAGTCACGCGACTCCTGCTTTCTTTTATTTAACTACGCAAATTGCATCTATGCCGTAATACTCGAAGGCGCGGCAGGTGGCCGCGTCAATGCGCTCGCCCGAGATGGCGATGGGAATAGCGGGAGGACAGCCGACGCTGGCTGTGGCGAGGATTCTGCCCTCGGCGGCGGAGGTCGGGATGATCACGCTCGCCGCGAGGAGTGCCTCTCTTGCCGACATTGCGCGGATAAGGCGCGAGGGGGAGGGCGGTGCTGTCGTGATGGCGGCTCTCGGCGGAATTTCGAGGAGCGCCTCGGCGATTCCATCAAGCGACTCGTCGCTATCAGGTGTGAGCATCAGGACGAGGTAGTCGGGGTCGGCGAACTCGGGATATATGCCTGCCGCCTCGAGAGCGCGTGCGAGCTCCGTACCGAGATAACCGTGACGTTTCGCGTCTATTGTGACCTTAAAAGGCTCGTTTTCAAGCAAATAGTAGCCACCCGTGTTAAGTTTTGCCTTAAATTCTGCCATCCTCAAGGCAAAGGCGGCGATACGCTCGGCATAGCCCGAGGAGAGCTCTGCGTTACAAAGATCGAGCGACTGCAGTATGAGATACGACGGGCTCGTCGAGCCAAAGAGCTCCATCGAAGAGCGCGCGGCAGAGGCAAGCTCTCGGGGTGCACTCGGCGAGATATGCAGGTAGCCGCCGCCCGTCAGGACGGGAAGCGTCTTGTGCGCCGAGTCGCAGACTATGTCCGCGCCGAGGTCGATGGGATGGCGCGAGGGCGAGAGAAACTTCAAATACGCGCCGTGGGCGTTATCCACCACAAGAAGCGCGCCGTTTTCGTGACAAAGCTCGGCGATTTTCTCTATATCAGCCACGCGGCCGAGGTAATCGGGCGAGGTCAGATACAGAGCGACAGGACGAAGCTCGGTCAAAAGCCGCGAAAGCTCCGAAAGATCAAGCGAAAAGGAGAGGTAAGAGTCGCCGAAAAGCCACTCGACCTCAAGGCCTGCAAGGGCCGCGCCGTAGATAAAGCTCTTGTGGGCATTGCGTGCGGCAAGAACGAGAGGTGCTCTCCGGACCGATGCCGAATATCTCACAAGCATCGCCGAAATAGCACGGATAGAGAGCGACGAGCCCTCGGTGGAATAGAGCGTTCTCGCGCCGAAGAGAGCCGATGCGTTGGCCTCGCTCTCGCGGATGATTCCGTTCGCCTCGTAGAGACTGTCAGCGCCCGAGATCTCGGTGAGGTCAAGCCGCTCGACGCCGAGGCGCGAGACTCCCTTGTGCCCGGGCATATGGGCTCTGACGGCGGCCGACTCGGAATATTTCCGCACGAAATCGCAGATAGGCGTAGTCATCACTTTGCCATATCGCGCTTGGCGATCTGAATAGCTATGGCACACTCCATACGCTTCTTGAAGAGCTCACAGCCGTACTTATACACGCCCTTGACAGAGCCTGTGGAGTGATATGCGTTTGCTGCGCAACCGCCCGAGCAGTAAAGGCGCGCCCAACAGTCGCGGCACTCGGGACGTGCGTAGACGTTGCACTCCGAGAACTCGCACTGTGCGGCGGTGTTGGTAACTCCCTCGTAGATGTCGCCGAGTCTGTACTTCTCCTCGCCGACGAACTGATGGCAGGGATAGAGGTCGCCCCAGGGTGTGACGGCCATATACTCTGTGCCCGAGCCACAGCCCGAGATCCTCTTATAGATGCAGGGGCCGCCTGTCAGGTCGATCATGTAGTGATAGAAGGTGAAGGGTCTGCCCTCGCGCTCACGCTCGATCATAAGCTCTGCGAGCTTCTCGTACTGATCGAGAACGATGGGAAGATCCTCGCGAGTGAGCTCGGCGGGATCGCCCTCGGCGCAGACTACGGGCTCCATGCTGAGCTCGTTAAATCCGAGATCGAGCATAACCTTGATGTCCTCAAGGAAGTCGGGATTCTCGTGGGTGAAGGTGCCGCGCATATAGTAATTCTTGCCGCCGCGTGACTCGACAAGGCGCTGGAATTTGGGAACGATCCTCTCCCAGCTGCCGTTGCCTGCGTAGTCAACTCTGTGGCGGTCATGGATTTCACGTCTGCCGTCGAGCGAGAGCACTACGTTGCTCATCTCGCGGTTAGCGAAGTCGATAACGTCGTCGTCAATGAGCACGCCGTTGGTGGTGAGGGTGAAGCGGAAGTTCTTGTTCTTCTCCTTCTCGATAGAGCGCGCGTAGGCCACGAGCTCCTTTACCACGTCGAAGTTCATAAGCGGCTCGCCGCCGAAGAAGTCGACCTCAAGATTGCGGCGAGTGCCCGAGTTCTCTACGAGGAAATCGAGAGCGCGCTTGCCTACCTCAAAGCTCATAACCGCGCGCTCGCCGTGGTACTTGCCCTGGCTTGCGAAGCAGTAGTCGCAGTTGAGGTTGCAGGTGTGGGCGATGTGCAGGCAGAGTGCCTTGACAACGCCGCGGGTCTTCTCCTTGAGCACGCCTGCCTTGGACTCGAAGGTGTCCTCGGTGAAGAGCTTGCCTGCCTCGCGGAGCGATCTGATCTCGGCGCAGCACTCGCGCACCTCGGGCTCTGTGACCTCGGGATCGTCCTTGTATTTCTCGAGGATCGCCGTGACGATCTCGTCCTCGGTCTTCTCCGCGAACATCGCGATTATATCGTAGGTTGCATCGTCAACCACGTGAAGCGCGCCCGACGCCACGTCGAGCACGATATTATAGCCAAAAAGCGTGTATTGATGAATCATAAAAACTCCAATTCTTCGCCACCGCCCGCGGGCTGTGGCCACTATGCAAAAATCATAGATATATTCTACCACAAAAACGCCGCGGAGTCAAGAAAAAAGGCAGAGATTTTAACATTCTCTGCCCTTTTGGTTATTATGCTTTATCCCACAAGATCGTCGTAGTCCATTTCCGTGTATACGTCAGCATCGTAGGGAGCGGTGATCGGGTCGATACTATAGTAAGAGAGCTCTGCAACCATTCTCACGGTGATACTATAGATGATGCCGCCAAGGTTCTGGGAATAAATACAGACAACTTCCATAGATCTGTATTTTCCGCCGGCTATAACTACGTTATAGGTAACATCAACGATAGAAATATCGCCCTTTATGCTATCGTGGGTATCGCCCATCGCTTCGTCCATCATATCATTGAGCTTTTTGAGACCTTTTGCAGTGAGCTGACTGCCCGAAATATGCTTTTCGCCGTCCTTTTCCTCGAGTGTAAGCTCGCCAAAATCCTCGGCGCCGACAGTCAATCCGGGTTCGGTATCTTTCAAGAAGTCCTTGTATTGATCGTCGCTCATATTAGCCTTGATTTTGACGATTTGGCCAGGCGTGATCACATCGTAGTACATTACCTTATCGACAACCCTTGCTTTTACATCAACGTAACTGCCATTCGACTTCACAGTCATATCCATAGCTACGTTATTGCCGTCGATTATCATGGGCATCTCCATGCTCAGAGGAGAAATTATAGCGTTAATCTCCCTGTTGTTGCTCTCATACTCCATTTTCAGCATCACTTTATAAGGAGCTTCGAGAAGCGCGGCATCTGCCTTTTCTATTACGTCTTCTGCCGTCTCTACGTAAACCTCAGGCTCTTTTTGAAACAGATCGCAGGAGATAAGCGTGGAGCACATAAGCGCGATGAATAAAACCAATGCTAAAAGCTTTTTCATATTCCAAATCCCCTTTTGAATTATATTTGAGAAGCACTAAATTGCATCCTTCCGATTATATTTTATCATTTAAGCCGTATAGTGTCAATGCTACGTTTATACAAAATATATTTCCTCGGTTTGTGGAGATTGTATAGCACATCGCGAGAAAAAAGAAAAGGGGTGACGTTCGTCACCCACTCTCTTATAGGGAAGAAATTACTTCTCTTCCTTGTTCTCGCACTGCTGGTTAGCGATGCCGCAGCTGGTCTTGCAAGCGGACTGGCAAGAGGTCTGGCACTCACCGCAGCCACCGTTCTTTGCGCTCTCGCAAAGGTTACGAGTCTCGATAGTTTCGATATGCTTCATTATAGTATCCTCCAAAGAAATTTCTTTTACTATGCTATTATACAACTTTTTTGGCCGTAAGTCAATAGGGGATTTACAATTCGCAAAATTTTCTCGCAATATATTTATTTTTTTCGAAAAACATATTGACAAACCCGATTTTATTTGATATAATGTAGTGCGTCACGGGAAATATTCTGTGATATGCTGCTATGGCTCAGCTGGTAGAGCACATCCTTGGTAAGGATGAGGTCCCCGGTCCGAATCCGGGTAGCAGCTCCAAACGCAAAGGACATCCAATTGGATGTCCTTTTTTGGCGTTTGGGGCTGCTACCATCGGACTCGGACCGGCTCTGCCGAGAACTCCGCGAAAAAATAGCGCCCTGCACGACATAGATAAATATAAAAAATGCCGCTCGGCTCGACGCCTCGGCAGAATCCGGTTCGTCACACTCGCCGCACGGCGAGTATCCGGGTAGCGCGGATCGTCGCCGCCTATGTCTTTGAATATTCCGTAGAAAATACGCCGTGCTTGACAACCTCGATGTTTTATGCTATTATGGTCTTGGACAGAGCAAATATTCGAGAAAGAAGGGCGTAACTATGTCAAAAGCCATTATGACAAAGCAAAAATTCGCAAACCAATGGCTTCGCCACTTTGCGAAAGACATCGACAAGGAAAAGCTGCAGAAATCTTATGTTGATCAATATATTTGGCATATTTTCTCATTTAGACTTTTAAAGAAAGGTTCTTTTCTCGAAGGCGATGCGGCGCGTCACGCGTACGATAGTATCGATAAGTCTAATTGTATCTTCTGCGATATGTTCGGACAAAACGGTGTGACCGACAAGGCGCTCGATGAGTACGCTACCGCGGCATCTATCGACTCTAACGTCACAGAGCTCTACGTTGTGGCGAAGGACTACTCTTGGACATACATCAAAACCCACGAATGTGATCTCTGTGGTCCTTATTTTATGAAAATATCCTAGTTTTTATCTAAAAAAGCACGGCGATGCCGTGCTTTTCTTTATTTTCTTTGCTCACTTTCTCCCAATCTTCCCCTTAACCTCGAGGCCGAGGGCGAGGGCGTTCGTTGCCGAGACGGTACGGATGTACTCGCGGTCGCGCATTGGAGGCAGCTGAAGCCGCTTGACGCGCGTCTCTTCCCTGCTCGCGACGGCTATGTAGACTGTGCCGACGGGCTTGTCGGGTGTGCCGCCGCCGGGGCCTGCGATGCCTGTGGTGGCGATGCCGTAATCCGCGCCCAGGGCGGCTCTGATGCCCTCGGCCATCTCGCGTGCGGTTTCCTCGGACACGGCGCCGTGTGCGGCGAGAGTCTCATGCTTCACGCCGACCATCCTCTCCTTTGCCTCGTTGGCGTAGGTCACCGCGCCGCCGAGGTATACTGCCGACACGCCCGGCAGGTCGGTAAGCCTCTTGGCGATGAGGCCGCCCGTGCAGGACTCCACGGTGGCGAGAGTCTCGCCCGACTCGAGAAGCAGGTTAACCACCGCGCCCTCGACGCTATGAACGTCCACGCCGTAGACAAAAGGCGCGACCTCCGACTCGAGCACTCGCGCGGTGAGCGCGTCGCACATACGCTCTGCCTTCTCTGCCGTGGCGGCAGATGCGGTGACTCTGAAGCGCACCTCGCCGTCCTTGGCGTAGGGTGCGAGGGTGGGGTTCTTCGACTCGTCAATAAGCGGACGAAGGATCTCCTCTGCCGCCGACTCGCCGATGCCGATGAGGTGTATATTACGGCTAACGATGCGGCACTCGGTGCGGCTCGCCAGGTACTCTGTGACGTAGAAATCGAACATACCTCGCATCTCGCGGGGCGGGCCGGGCAGAAGGATGGCGCACTTGCCCTCGAGCGACTCCGTGCCCTCGATGATCATACCGGGCGCTGTGCCCCACTTATTGTAGAGAGGAATCGATCCCTCGGGCAGAAGCGCCTGCTTTGCGTTGCTGTCGGCCATTCTGCGTCCCGTGCGGGCAAAGAAATCGCGGATCTCGGCGAGCGCGCGCTCGTCGGTCACAAGCCTCCTTTCGAAGAGGTCTGCCGCCGTCTCCTTGGTCAGATCGTCGTATGTCGGGCCGAGTCCGCCCGTCATGATCACGAGATCAGAGCGCAGAAGCGCCGCCGAAAGCTCGTCGCGAAGCCTCCCGGGGTTGTCGCCAACCACCGACTGATGATATACCGATATGCCGAGCTCGGCAAGCCTGCCTGCGATGAAGGCGGCGTTGGTGTTCACGACCTCGCCGAGCAGAAGCTCTGTGCCGACGCAGAGGATCTCTGCGGTTTTTATGTTTTTTTCGTTCATAGGTTGCCCTCGCTACAAGTTTATTTCCTTTTATATTATATCAAAAGGGCGACGATTTTGCAATAGTTAAAGAAACCCCTCCGCGAAGAATCGCGGAGGGGCTTGAGCTATTCAGAAAATTACTTGGTAGGATCAACGGGGAGCATAATAGATGCCGAGTCGCCGGTCATCACGGTGGGAAGCTTGCCATCCCACTTGCCGAGGTACTCGATGTACTTGAGGTACTCGGTGATGAGGCTGATCTCCTCGACGCTCTTGCCCTCGAAGTCGATCTCATACTCGATAGCGGTAACAACGCCCTCTTCGTCGAGAATCTCGGTCTCGATGATGTTGAAGCCAAGAGCACGCGCAACCTCGATGGACTTGAGCTTAACGCCCTCTGCCTCGGCTCTCGCTACCTCGATCTGTGCCTCGGCGTCAGCCTTTGCACGCTCGAGCTTCGCCTGCGCCTGAAGCTTCGCAACCTCTAGCTCCTTCTGTGCGTTGACGATAGCTGTCTCCTTCTCGTACTCTGCCTTGAGCTTCTCCTGCTCTGCGATCATCTTGTCCTCGACGGTCTTCTCGAAGGCCTCGGAGAAGTCGATGTTGGTGAGAACGACTGCAACGATGTCGACGCAGTATTCCTCGTCAACCGCAGACTTGATGGTATCCTCTACGAGAGGCGAGATCTGCGAACGAGTCTCAATAATGTTCATCGCCGAGTAGGACGAAAGGGTTGCCTTGGTCTTCTCTATCGCGATGGACTCGATTCTGTTAGCGAGCATATCGATGGTACCGTAGTGGTTAGCGATGTCGATAACCTTGGACTCGTCGATCTTGTACTGAACGGTCATTGCGATGCTCATGGTCTGGGCATCCTTGGAGTATGCCTGGGTGGTGATGCTCATGTTCTGAACCTTTGCATCGTAGTACTCGTAGGTCTCGGTCACCCAGAAATCAAAGTATGTACCTGCGGTGCGGACGTTCTTAGCCTCACCGAGGTGCTTTACAACTGCGATCTGACCTGCCTCTACGGTGTGGAAGCTCTGGGGGATAAGAGCAAGACCTATCACAGCGACAAGCGCGATCACAACGCCGAGGGGATTGATCTTTTTGTTACGTGTCTTGCGAAGCGTCAGAACAACGAGGCCTGCGCCGATAACAAGTACTGCAAGCAGTACTGCGCTAATAATTAAACTTAATGCCATTGAAATTTTCCTCCGAAAAGTGTTTTTTCGCAGAGCCATCTGCAGCTTTGACGTCACGGCTCTGCTTTGCTTTGCAAGAGTTTTTCTCTTGTGGTTATATTATAGCACTTCTTTGGAACTTTGTCAAACGCGATCCCGGCCGCCCCCACCTCGCCCCGAGCGCCCTTGGTTTCCCTTGGGGGCAGAACGGCACGCAAGCTCTTGTTTTCTCGCTTTTTCTCGCAAAATCTCGCTTTTTTGAGAAAATCACACTCCTCGCCCCACAAAAAGAACAAAAAACTCTCCCCCGATTGCTCGAGGGAGAGTCGATTATTAAGCTAATTATAGCACAAATTATAGCGCGAAAATTACATATAACAAAACAAAATCCTCCCCCTGAAAATCCAGAGGGAGGATTGCTGAATTATTTAGTTAATTCAAGAAATTAGGAGTAGAAGTCAACAAACTTAACGAGTCTCTCGTACTTCGCCTTTGCGGTTTCCTCTGCCTTCTTGAAGAGCTCCTCTGCTCTTTCAGGGAACTGCTGAGCAAGTCTGGTGTATCTTGCCTCGCCGTTGATGAATGCCTGATAGTCGCCGGTAGGCTCCTTGGAGTCGAGAGTGAACTTCTTCTCTGCTGCGGGGTTGAATCTGAACATCTGCCAGTAACCAGCCTCAACAGCCTTCTTCATCTCAGCCTGGCAGTTAGCCATACCGCCCTTGATGGAGTGCATCTCACAGGGAGCGTAGCCGATAACGATGGAAGGTCCGGGATATGCCTCAGCCTCTGCGATTGCCTTGAGGGTCTGGTTCATATCTGCGCCCATAGCGATCTGTGCAACGTAAACGTAGCCGTAGGACATAGCGATCTCTGCAAGGTTCTTCTTGCCGATTGCCTTACCTGCTGCTGCGAACTGTGCAACCTGACCGATGTTGGAAGCCTTGGAAGCCTGTCCGCCGGTGTTGGAGTAAACCTCGGTATCGAATACCATGATGTTTACGTCCTCGCCGGAAGCGATAACGTGATCAAGACCGCCGAAGCCGATGTCGTATGCCCAACCGTCGCCGCCGAAGATCCAAACTGCCTTCTTGGAGAGGTACTGCTTCTCTGCGAGGATCTTCTTCTTAAGATCGCAATCGCAGTCGCAAGCCTCGAGAGCCGCGATAAGAGCCTTGGTGGGCTCTGCGTTTGCAGCGCCGTTGTCCTTGGTGTCAAGGAATGCCTGTGCAGCTGCCTTAACGTCCTCGTTCTTAGCGTTAGCAAGAAGCTCCTCTACGTAGCCGATGAGTCTCTCACGGATAGCCTTCTGACCGAGGTGCATACCAAGACCGTGCTCTGCGTTATCCTCGAAGAGCGAGTTAGCCCAAGCAACACCGTGGCCGGACCCCTTGTTTACGGTGTAAGGAGTAGCAGGTGCGGAGCCGCCCCAGATAGAGGAACAACCGGTAGCGTTGGAGATATACATTCTCTCACCGAAGAGCTGGGTGATAAGACGAGCGTAAGAGGTCTCGGCACAACCTGCACAAG
>JAZRFQ010000002.1:0-14772 GCA_045643725.1 Eubacteriales bacterium
CCCTGCCACGAACAAAGCGCACCGATGGTGCGCTTTTTTTGTTCGTGGCAGGGGTAGCCCTCGGATTCGACCTATCTCACGCGTAGCGTGAGGTGTAGGTCCGCATTTGAGCCGAAAGCTGTCGGGGAGCTCGCTCACCAGCGGCTCGGCGAAAAATCTTCAAATCCGCAATGCAGATTTGAATACCCTGCTACAAAAAAGTTTTCTCTTTTTTGTCGACTCTAAAGTTTTTTGATTTTTTATAGATACATTTCCGCGCTTTACGCATCATTTCGGGTCTGTAGACAGATTCGAACCGGCGAAAGCCTTCCTCCGAGAGGAAGGTGGCACACGAAGCGTGACGGAAGGAGCCTGCGCAACTTTAAACTCTGATTAAACTTTATTGTAACGCGCTCTCCCTCAGTCGCCTGCGGCGCCAGCTCCCTCCCGGAAGGAGCCTATTTGCGCGAAACGGTTGAAATGTTTACAAATTTATGGTATAATGAAGAAAAACAAAGCAAAGGAGCACGAATGGGATGGAACACTTTGTTGAACTAATTTTAGAGCTTCTTTTTGGGCTTGCGAAAGATGCTCCTGATAAAAAGCCGGAAATAGAGTATGTAGATAATTTCATTGTCAAGCATCCCCGCAAAAAAACGATTGCGAGAATTTGTGCCACATTAATTATCGTTGCACTATTCTCAATTCTTTGGATTTTTATTAAGCACGAAACACGGTATTTGTTTGCTGTGTTCGTTGGCTTGGGTATTATACTTTTTGCATTATCATTGTTTGCGTTTTCCTTCAAATGCTATATTGATGATACTAAAATATCTCGTTCTTTCTTTTGGATGTTCAGAAAGAAAACCAAATGGCAAGACATTTTATGCGTTAGAGTGGTTGAACAGACAAATGAAAAAAGTGTGATTATCGCTTTATATAATCAAACGGGTAAGTGTGTTATCGATTTCAATACAGATATGGAAAACGCATGGTATGTTGTTAAAATGGCAGAACAAAAAGGAATTGAGGTCAGAAACGAAAAAGACTTAACGCTCAAACAACTTGTACATCTATAATTTACATAGGCTTCGTCGCAAGCATGGCGTTAAAAGTCCGGTAGATCGCAGAACCTTTCAACTCCCATCATCGCCAAGGGGTTAGTCTACCCTCTGCAAAATCGGTGTGCATCTAAATCAGCCACACACGGTTTTGCATCTAATCGGCCACACATCACACGAACAAAGCGCACCGATGGTGCGCTTTTTTTGTTCGTGGCAGGGGTAGCCCTCGGATTCGACCTATCTCACGCGTAGCGTGAGGTGTAGGTCCGCATTTGAGCCGAAAGCCGTCGGGGAGCTCGCTCACCAGCGGCTCGGCGAAAAATCTTCAAATCCGCAATGCAGATTTGAATACCCTGCTACTTACTTCTAAACTAAATCCAACGTAAAAACCGCCACCGAAAAGGCTCCTTCTCATAAGGATGTTTGCAAATTGAATTGTAGGGACGGCGTCCTCGACTGTCCGAAAAGACAAAAATTTGATCCGCATAAAGCAAAGAGATAACCCCGACAGATTTTTCAAAGTCTGCCGGGGTTACGTTTTATTTCATTGTGGTTGATACTTTGATTCCACCGATGCCGTCGGTACTCATAACAAACAACAGCGTCTCCGTGTTTTTAGGGTCAAGCGTGCAAAGCGACTTCCTGAACCAATATGAAGGAATATCTATACCTCCGTCCTGCCACAAACACAAAGCGTAGCGGATCTCGGTATCGTTGAGATCTTTAATTCTTTTGAGCAAGGCGGTTTCGTCGGACTTTTCTTTGGACAATGCATTTTTAATAAGTGTGCTGTATTCATTTCCCTTCACAGAAAGCAAGACTATCGCTTGAATATATTGACTCTTTTCTGCTTTAGAAAGCTCTGCTTCTGCTGCGTTCATCATCCGTTCAAACGCAGCTGCATCAACATCGATTTTTGTATTTAATTCAAATAATGTGTGCATATGGTTCTCCTTTTATCGCCAGTTTCGCCTTTGTATTACAAACGCATCGGGCAAAGCCCATCCCCCTAAGGTTGTGCGCATCCTAAGGCTCTCCCTTTGGGAGAGCTCCCGACGGAGTCGGGTGAGAGGGGGCGACATTGCGACCATTTGCCCTCTCCGTCGGCTACGCCGCCACCTCTCCCAAATGGAGAGGCTTTTCGCTAATCCCATTATATCACAAATCGGCAGAGAAAACAACATCTCTGCCGAAAATTATGTGTCGCGGACCGTCGAGGACGCCGTCCCTACAATTCAATTTGCAAACATCCTTATGAGAACGCTCCTAATCGGTGGCGGTTCCGCTTTATGAACTTTGTATTATTCGTTACTTTCTATTGCTTGGCACTTGCTATCTTATCACTTACTCTTTTTCCTATAGAACAGAAGTCCTATGCCCATAATGACCGCGAAAACGATAAGGTAGAAGAGCACGGGGAATGCAAACTCTCCGCGAGCGGCGGCCTCCTGATAGGGACGGATGCCGTGGGCGTAGACGGCCACGAACACCATAAAGAGCGCGGCGATGGTCGCGAGGATGGGCATTACGACGTTCTTAAATTTGCTGCCCGACTTACCCTCCTTCACGATATACATAACGAAGATGGGAATATAGAGGGCGTAGAGTGTGATGATGGGAAGCTCCGAGGAATCGAAGCTGAAGGCGCCGAAGATGGGCGAGGTGAGATTTGCGCCGTAGAAGTAGAAGAACCAGAAGCCGCACATAAGGAGTCCGACGACGCCGGAGTCATTGGGCATATTGGTACGCGAATCAAGCTCAGCGAGGATCTCGGGGCTCGGTCCGTGACCTCTGACTGCGAGCGAGTAGAAGGTACGGGTGGATGCGAGCATAAGTCCGTTGAGCGTGCCGAGACAGGATATCACCACGAAGACGTTGAGGAGCGTGCCTCCCACGTTGCCAAAGAGGTTAGTGAATGCGGTGGTAGAGCCGTCATTGATAAGCGTATCGACCGATGCGCCGCCGGTAAGACCGATAAAGTAGGTGATGTAGACCACCATTATGATGAGCGTACCGAGGACGAGTGCGATGGGGAGATTCTTCTTCGGATTTTTAAGCTCGGCGTTGATCGAGGTGGCAATGATCCAACCGTCGTATGCGAATACCGCCGCACCAACACCTGCGAAGATGCTGCCGAAGTCTACTTCGGATGCCGCAGGGGTATTCACGAAGGCGTCAACCGTATTGCCGTTGATAAGACCTGCGATAGTGCCGACAACGACCATTATCGCAAGGGGAACGAGCTTGATAACTGTTGCGCTGACCTGGAACTTACCTGCGAGCTTCGGCGACAGGATGTTGAGAGCGTACATAAAAACGAGATAGAAGGTCGCAAGGGTCATACAAAGACCGCCCGTGATATCAGCGCCGGGATCAAAGAGGACGAGAGTGTATCGTGCGGAAACCCAAGCGAGAACGCCGGTGATCGCAGGATAATAGATCGTGGAAATGAACCAACCGACCATATAGGCGTACTTCTCACCTACGATTGCCTCGGCGTAGTCGACGACACCGTTGACTTTGGAATATTTAGTTGCGAAATTGGCAAAGGTTGCGGCACAGGTTATCATTACCGCACCACCTATAACCCAGGCGAGAATGCCGAGGGGCATATTGCCGCCTACGTATTTCAAGAGATCCTGCGCCTTGAAGAATACGCCCGAGCCGATAACGATACCGACGACCATACAGATCGCGGTAAAGAGGCCGTAGCGCTTTTCGAGTTGCTTATTTTCCATTATTCATCTCCGATTTCGATATTACTTATGCTTATATTGTACCATATTTTATAAAAATTACAAGTATTTTTTCGCGTGGCGAGGCAAAAAGTACTTGTATTTGCTATTATTTTGTGATAGAATAAGCATAATTTAATCTTCAGAGGTCTATTATGAGAGTCGTTATAAAGATAGGTACGTCAACACTTACTCACAAGACGGGACGTGAGAATATACGTCGCATCGAGGAGCTGTGCAAGACTGTCAGCGATATAAAGAACGCAGGAGCAGAGGTGATACTCGTCTCCTCGGGTGCTATCGGCATGGGAGTCGGCAAGCTGAATCTCGGCGAGCGTCCTCGTGACATCGCAGGCAAGCAGGCCTGCGCGGCGGTCGGTCAGTGCGAGCTGATGTACATATATGACAAGCAATTCTCTGCATATAATCACACCGTGGCGCAGATCCTTCTCACCGCGCCCGACCTCAAAAATGAGGACAGACACGAGAAGTTCAAGAATACTATGTCGAAGCTTCTCGAGCTCGGTGCGATCCCGATCATCAACGAGAACGACACCGTGGCAACCGAGGAGATCGTCTTCGGTGACAACGACACTCTCGCCGCACTTGTTGCCGAGAGCGTGTGTGCCGATCTGCTCATACTTCTCTCTGATATCGACGGACTCTACACCGCAGATCCTCATAGCGACAAGAGTGCAAGGCTCATCCCCGAGGTGCGCGAGCTGACCGAGGAGATCATGTCGCTCGGCGGCGGTGCGGGATCTTCTCTCGGCACAGGCGGAATGGAGACCAAGCTCCGCGCGGCAAAGATCGCAACCGAGGCAGGATGCGATATGTTAATCGCCAACGGCGCTGACCCTGCGATACTCTATAACATCATGGACGGCGAGAGCGTGGGAACGCGATTCTATTCAAATAAGTAAACCAAACTTTACATTTTCCGGGTAAAAATATGAATTCAACCGAAATTATACTTAAAAATGCGAAAGAAACTGTCAGGGCGCTCGCAGGTGTCTCTGACGAGAGCCTGAATCTGGCGCTTCTCGCTATGGCAGATGCCATTGAGGCCGACGTCGAGACTATTCTCGAGGCAAATGCCGTCGATATTGAGGCGGCGCGAGGCAATATCTCCGAGGTTATGATAGACCGTCTGCGTCTCACAAGAGATCGCATTCACGCCATGGCCGAGGGCATTCGCGAGGTGACGGCGCTTCCCTCTCCTCTCGGCAGAGTTCTGCGTCAGGTGGTGCGACCCAACGGACTCGTTATCGACAAGGTGTCTGTTCCTATGGGCGTTATTGCGATAATCTACGAGAGCCGTCCCAACGTGACCTCGGATGCGGCGGCGCTGGCCATCAAGAGCGGCAACGTTGCCATTCTTCGTGGTGGCAAGGAGGCTTATTCCTCATCCTCGGCGATCACGGCGGCTATGCGCTGCGGTCTTGCCTCGGTGGGACTGCCCGAGAACTGCGTTCAGCTTGTGTCCGACACAAGCCGAGAGAGCGCGACCGCTCTTATGAAGGCGCGCGGATACGTTGATCTGCTCATTCCTCGCGGCGGCGCGGGACTCATTCGCGCCTGCGTTGAGAACGCGCCCGTTCCCTGCCTTGAGACAGGCACGGGTATATGCCATATCTACGTTGATCGCGATGCCGACATTGATAAGGCGCTGAAGGTCATCGAGAACGCGAAGACCTCGCGTCCCTCCGTGTGCAACGCGGCAGAGATCTGCCTTGTGCACCGAGATATTGCGAAGGAATTTCTCCCACGTCTCAAGGCTCGTCTTGTAGACGGACGCGCGGGCAATAATCCCGTCGAGCTTCGTCTTGATAGGGAGGCGTGTCAAATTATCGACGGTGTGCCTATGGTCGACTCCGACTTTGACACCGAGTTTCTCGACTACAAGCTGGCGGTGGGAATCGTCGGCTCGGTGGATGAGGCGGTGGAGCACATTCTCGCCCACTCCACTCATCACAGCGAGGCTATAATCAGCGAAAATGCGGCGGCGCAGGAATACTTCACGACGAATGTAGACTCGGCGGCGGTGTACGTGAACGCCTCCACGAGATTCACCGACGGCGGCGAGTTCGGTCTCGGATGCGAGATGGGAATCTCCACGCAGAAGATGCACGCCAGAGGCCCGCTCGGCATCGAGGAGCTGACTACCTATAAATATATAATTCGCGGCGAAGGACAGGTGAGATAAATGATTAAAATCGGATTTATCGGTTGCGGTAATATGGGCGGCGCTCTCGCCGCGGCCGCGGCAAAATATAAGGATGCCGAGATTCGTCTCTTTGACAAGGACGAGGACAAGGCGAAGACTCTCGCCGAGCGCATCGGCGGCATTGTATGCGATATCGACGGCGTATGCGCGTGCGAGCTCATATTTCTCGGCGTTAAGCCTAACATAATTCCCATAGTTGCCGACGAGATCGCAAAAAAGGTCGCGGCAAGCGGCGCTACCGTTATCAGTATGGCGGCAGGCGTCTCGCTGGCGAAGCTCGCGGTGATGCTCGGCGATCTGCCGATCATAAGAATTATGCCCAACACTCCTGCGGAGGTGGGCTATGGAATGATACTCTACACCGCAAACGAAAAGGGCGCGGGCACAGTGCCTCTCTTCCTTGAGTCGATGGCGGCGGCGGGCAAATTCGATGCAATTGACGAGCGCCTTATCGACGCGGCATCGGCAATCTCGGGCTGCGGCCCTGCATTCGCATATATGTTCATCGAGGCTCTTGCCGACGGCGGCGTTATGAGCGGACTTCCACGCGACAAGGCTATGCTCTACGCGGCAGAGACACTCATCGGCGCGGCAGAGGTGGTAAAGCAGACAGGCCGCCATCCCGGCGCGCTCAAGGACGCGGTATGCTCCCCCGGCGGAAGCACCATCGAGGGCGTCAAGGCTCTCGAGGACGGAAGGATGCGCGGCACGGTATCCGGCGCGGTCGTTGCCTCCTATGAGAAGACCCTGAAGCTCGGAAAATGAGCCTTTTTTCGCCCGATTTATGCACTGACTTGTCATTTTGCATACGAAAGTCGGGTGTTTTAAAGCAATTTAAGATATTTCGAATAAATTTAGATTTTTTTTGAAAAAAGACTTGCTTTTTTGCTTTAAATATGTTATACTACTTGTTGTCAATTTATGATAAAAAATAATTTATATAAAATTGCGTCATTTATGACGGGATTTTAGGAGGTGTCAAAATGGCTAAGTGCAGTATCTGCGGCAAGGGCGTTACCTTTGGTCACAACGTTTCCCACTCTAACCGCAAGACCAACAGAACCTGGAAGCCCAACATCCGTAAGGTTAAGGCAGTAGTTAACGGCTCTAATACCACCGTTGCTGTTTGCTCTCGTTGCCTTCGTTCCGGCAAGGTTGAGCGTGCCTAAGGCTTAGAAAGAAGTGTTATAACGGTCGGTTCGACTATATAACACTTCTTTTTATTTTATTCGTTTTTTTATGGAGGCGTATATGACCGTCGCGCTTGTTGATGAGAGAATAGACTCCGCCGCAAGGTCGGCCCTCGAGGCGCTGGGCTATCATACCCTCGCTATGCCAAAATGTCTGCGGCTCGCAGAGGCGGTAGCATCGCATCCCGATATGCTGACGCTTCACCTCGGTGACACGCTTCTGACCGAGGGAGAATATCTTTGCGAGGCGCGAGGTATCTTCGACGAGATTAGGAAGCTTGTGCCGAGACTTAAGATCGAGGCGATCACAGAGACTCTCTCGCCCGAATATCCATCCGATTGTCTGCTCAACGCGCTTGTGGTAGGAGATATGCTCTTCTGCCGCGAGAGGTCGCTCTCACGCGATGCGACAGAGCTCGCGAGGGTGCGTGAGATGGAGATCATAAACGTAAATCAGGGCTACCCTGCCTGCACCGTGCTCGCGCTTGGCACACGGCACGCTATCACCGCCGATCGCGGAATGGCAAAGGCTATGCAAGGTGTCGGCATCGAGGTTCTTCTCATAGAGGACGGCGAAATCGAGCTTCCTCCCCACGAATACGGCTTTATCGGCGGCGCATCGGGCGTGCACGGCGACAAGGTGTACTTCATCGGCGATCTGCTGTCGCATCCCTGCGGTGGCGCGATCGCAGAATTCTGCCGCGGTGCGGGACTTGAGCCTATATCACTTGGCGGTGGCAGACTGCGCGACCTTGGCCGAATAATTTTTATAGATTCCGACGGCGATGATAAAGATGGGGAGCAATAATATCCCTGCAAAGCCGAAGAATGAGTAGCCGATATACATCGACGCAAGTGTCGCGAGCGGATGAACGCCGAGATGCTTGCCGAGGATCTTCGGCTCTATGAGCTGACGTATCACCGAGCTTATTGCAAAGAGCAAAAGCAATCCGATGCCGAGTTCCTCTCTGCCCGAGAGAAAGCAAAATACCGAGGCCGGCACAAGCGCCGTGCCGACTCCTATGACGGGCAGAAGATCAAGCAGAGCAACGATGACGGCAAAGAGAAAGGCGTAGCGCACACCCATTACCGTGAATCCGACGAGCATCTGTGCGAATGTGATGACGAGGAGTAGCGAGTAGGAGCGGATATACTTCCCTGCTACCGAGAGCGCTCCGTGCTTTACCGACGAGATGATCTCGCCTGCGCGAGGCGGCATTATCGAGGAGACGGCGGCGGTGATGCCATCAAGATCCCAGGCAAAATACACCACCGCGATGACGGTGATAACAAAGAACAGAAGAAGACCCGGCACGGCGGTGGCTATATCCGTAATGAGCGAGCCGAGCCAGGCGAGGACTTTGCCGATCATACCCGATGCAGCCTCGGAGAAGCCTTCCTTCACTCCGTCGGGCAGACGAAGTCTACCGAATATACCGAGTATCTGCTCGGAGAGAGAGTTGACTATAGATGAGAGCTCACCGCCCTCGGCAAGTCCTGTGAGAAGACTCCACAGCTGACCGAAGACGAGGCGCGAGAGAAGCACCGTCAGTATTACAGCTACGACGGTGACGATAGCGGAGATGATTATCCGCAGAATGCGCTTTGGCACTCGCGTGCCGCGCGACAGACGCTCTGCCGGGCGATCGGATGCTATAGCGGCAAGCCAGGCGAGGACGAATGGCAGAACTGCGGCGAGGACGTATTTCAAAAAGAGGACGGCAAAAAGGGCCGCTCCCAGAAGGACTATCGTCAGATGGGAAAGGTATTCGAGCTTCTCTTTTTTCATATTCACCCCCGCGCGATTTTAAATAAGTATATACTAAAATAAAAAATATTATTCTAAAGAGGTAAATTAAAATGGTTGTTATCGAAATGGAAAACGGCGCGAAGATCGAGCTTGAGCTCTATCCCGAGGTTGCGCCCATCACGGTTAAGAACTTTGAGAAGCTTGTATCCGAGGGCTTCTACGACGGTCTTATCTTCCACAGAGTTATTCGCGGCTTTATGATCCAGGGCGGCGATCCCCAGGGCAACGGCATGGGCGGCGCAAAGGAGAAGATCCGCGGCGAGTTCGCGGCTAACGGTCACAAGAATGACCTCAAGCACACTCGCGGCGTTATCTCTATGGCTCGTGCATACGATCCTAACTCTGCGTCCTCGCAGTTCTTCATTATGCACGCAGATGCTCCACACCTTGACGGTCAGTACGCCGCATTCGGTAAGGTAGTATCGGGCATGGAAACCGTTGACGAGATCGCGAGCGTTCCCGTAGATTACTCCGACAGACCCAAGGTCGCTATGAGAATGAAGAAGGTTTATATCGTTTAATTTCTACAGCTTTAAACGAGAAAAGGTGAGGCAGAAAGCCTCACCTTTTTGTTATAGTAATTGTTTTAAATGCTCGGTGGATGCGGCGAACGGACGTGGGGACGCGGATGCTCCTCATCGATCGCCGACTGATAGCGGCTCGCCTGAGTGGTGAAGAGGGTATGATACTTGCCGTCTGTGCGCATCAGCTCCTCGTGAGTGCCCATCTCGACGATACTACCGTACTCGAGGACGACGATCTTGTCGGCGTCGACGGCGCTGGAGAGTCGGTGGGAGACGAAGATCGTGATCTTGCCCTTTGCAAGCTCGCGGAACTGACTGAAGATCTCCTGCTCTGCGAGAGCATCGAGAGAGGCGGTGGGCTCATCGAGGATGAGTATCTCCGACTCCTTATAGAATGCGCGGGAGACCGAGAGCTTCTGCCATTGACCGCCCGAGAGCTCGATGCCCGACTCCTCAAATATTCGGGTGAGGGGCGTATCGTAGCCTGCGGGAAGCTCGGAGATAAAGCCGTCGGAGTTACCCTGCACTGCGGCGGCTCTCACCGCCTCGTCGCTATGCTCACGATCGATATCGCCGAACATTATGTTCTCCCTTGCCGACTCGGCGTATCTGCCGAAGTCCTGGAAAACGATACCGTACATATTGTAGAGCGCCGCGGTGTCGTACTCGCGGATGTCGCGTCCGTCAAGGAGGATCACGCCCTCGGTGGGATCGTAGAGTCTCGTGAGCAGCTTGATAAGCGTGGTCTTGCCTGCGCCGTTAAGTCCAACGAGAACCACAGACTCGGAGGGATTAAGCGTGAGGTTGACGTTCTTGATAACGTATCTGTCGGTGCCCGGGTATTTGAAGGACACGCCGCGGAATTCTATGGTATGGGGAACGCCGAGGGCGGGTGTGAGCGGCTCATCGGCGATGGAGGTGACGGTTATCGGCTCTTTCGTAAAGTCGATGATGTTGTTGATGAAGAGCGTGCCCTCATAGATCGTCGCCGTGGCGGTCAGTAGCGTGGTCACATAGCCTGCAATCGAGGTGATAGCTCCCGTGTAGAGCGAGTAATCACCGATAGTGCCGTTCTCGAATATGACGCTATATGCGATATAGAGGAAGAGGGCGCAGTTGACGAGCACCGAGAAGAATGCGACGATCAGCTGTGTGATTCCCTCCTTGATGATCAGAGAGCGCAGTCCCTTATAGTACTTGGCAAATACCTTTTTGTACTTTTTGATAAAGGTGTTGCCGAGGCCGAGGATCTTGATCTCCTTTGCCATATCCTTATTGACCATAAGGCCGGAATAATAGGCCATCGCGCGACGCTCCTTGGAGTGATGGCGCATATATCTGAAGTTGCGGTTGCGGAAGTAGTAATTAACGATAGCGCCCGGCACAGCCGCGCAAATGATGAGCACGGGTGCGATGGGGCTGAGGGTTGCGAGGATAACAACGAAGGAGACGGCACTGATAACCGAGCTGACAACGCCGAAGGTGGACGAGAGAATGTGCAGAGGGCGCATTCCTGCCTCGCGGTTGGCGTTCTCGAGCTTCTCATAAAACTCGGGGTTATCGAAGGAGCGCAGATCAACGTCGCGAGCCTTGGTGATTATCTTCATCTTTATATGATTCGACACGCGCTCGCCCGAGATTGCGGTAACCATACTGTTGAGTCTGCCGAGGATGCGGTGAACGAAGTTATAAACGAAATACGCGACGAAAAGGAGCATTATCGGCTGAAGCTGATGGAAGACGTCGTTCATAACGTCGCCGCTCTTCGTAACCGTGCCGATAAGGGCGGCAACCTCGTTGAGTATATCCTTTGATATATAAGCACCGATGACAGGGAGAGTACCGTCAAGCAGACAGAGCACCGCCATACAGATCAGCATAAACGGCGCCGCCTCCCAGACGAGGCCGATTATATAGAAAAGTCTGAAGAAGAATCCGCGCGCCTTCTCAAGATAGTAGCGAGGGTAATCGCGCAGGCGCTTTGGACGGGCGATGCCGTCGTCAAGCTTCTTCATTCTCGGGGGCATTGGGAATCCTGCCATATCGTTTCTCCCTTCTGTGTGTTATTTTCTTCCTTTTTTATTTTAGCATAACTTATGCGGCATTTCAAGATTTTTTTAGATCCTGCCGTGGGAGAGGAGAACTCCGCTCGCGGTAATGGTCATAACGCCGAAGCTACCGCTACCGATACTGCCGGGATTGAAAAGGTAAACGCCGTTCTCATAGATCTCGCAGGGCTCGTGGGTATGGCCGAAGAGGACGACCGATGCCGACTGCTCGCCTGCGAGTCGGAGAAGTCCGCCCATACCGTACTTTGCGCCGTAGAGGTCACCGTGAGTGAAGACTATGCGGTGCCCCTCGAGGTTGATAGCGTCGGTTTTGACGGCGTGAGTGCCTCTGAAAGTGCGGTCGAGGTCGCAGTTCCCTGCTACGGCGAGCCAGGCGTGAGTGCGATCACCCGTGGACACAGTATCGGCGTCGTAGAGGCCGTCACCGAGGAAGAACACGACCTCGGCATCGGGATTGCGCGAGAGAGCCTCGCGCATATTGCGGCTGTCGCCGTGAGAATCCGAAAATATAAGACATTTCATAATAAAAACTCCCATGTTGTGTGCGGATGCTTATGATATGCGGTGTCACACTTTGCGAGTGCGGCATATAATCATAGCAGAGTAAAACTACGAAAGGAACGAGTGATGAAAATTGACAGAGAAAAAATAAGCGCCATGTGCGCTCTGCCCGACGAGGAGCTGTGGGCACGGATAGTTACTATCGCCTCAGAGCATGGATTCGAGTTACCGAAGACTCCGCCAAAGCACGAGGACATGGAGAAGCTGCGCGCGGCGGCAAACGGCGGCACCAGGATGAATCTCACCGCCGCTCTGAAGATCATTGACAGCTACAGAAAGGGGCAAAGGTGAGCGAGATCACGCAGGGCAAAACGCCCGATATATCAAGAATTATAAGCGTGCTTATGGAAAACCCCGAGGTTATCGAGCAGATCTCCTCGCTCATCAAGGAGTCGCCCGAGGGGACGCCCGAAGAGGCAACAGATGCGCCAAAGGCAGAGGCCGAAGCATCTGCCGTACCCGTTAGTGAGGATCTGCGCGGAAGGCGCGAGCATCTGCTCTCTGCCCTGAAGCCTTATCTCTCTGACGAGAGGCAACGCGCTATCGACTCTATGATGACATTCTCGGACATTCTCGCCGCTGTAAGGAGGAAATAAATGTACTCAAGAAGCTATCAGGCGGGTGAGATACCCACAATACCCGAGAGCTACAGCGGTGTAGCCTTTCGCGAGCCCGAGCCGATTCCTGCGGACACACCGAGGAGTATCGCAAAGAGCGCGGATATAAAATTTACCGCCACGCCCGAGCCACCTGACCCGAATCTGACCTCTGCGATATCGGCAGAGCCCGAGCCTGCGCCCGAGGCGGTCGAGACGGGAGGACTTCTATCGGGGCTTGGCGATGCTTTCTCCCTGCGAGGACTTTTCTCGGACCTGTCGGGGTTCAAGCTCGGAAAGCTCGGACTACCGAAGATCGGAACAGAGGAAATACTTATAATAGGGCTTGCGTTGTTTCTGTTTCTCTCAAAGGACGGCGATAAGGAGTGCGCCATTGTTTTAGCTCTGCTTCTACTTATCCATTGATTTTTTCTAAAAAAGGCAAAATCCGAGCGTGGATTTTGCCTTTCGCTTTTAGTTAAAAGAAGGAGAACTGATTAGTCTCCGTGAGTCCGTCGAGAACGTGATTTCTGCGAAGGATCTCGATGACCGTCTTGGATATTCCCGTGCGAAGTCGGAGCTCCTCTATGGAATAGAGGTCGTACTTCTCACGTGCGGCGATGATCTTCTCTGCCGCACCGTCACCAAGTCCGGGAAGCGAGTTAAAGGGCATTCTGATCTTGCCGTCCTCGGGAAGAAAGGCGGTTGCATCCGATTTCTTAAGGTCGACGTTCAGGAATTTAACACCGCGGGCGAGTGCCTCTCTGACAAGGAAGAGCGTGTTGAGCTGTTCCTTGTCCTTTGCGGTTGCCTCGTTACCCTTTTCCTCAAGCTCCTTGATCTTGGCGTTAACGCCGGTGAGACCGCGACCTACCACCTCGGCATCAAAGCCGCCGGGGGCAACCGAGAGAAACGCCGCGTAGAACTCCATAGGATAATAGATCTTATACCAGGCAAGACGGATCGCCGACATAACGTATGCGGCGGCGTGAGCCTTCGGGAACATGTACTTGATCTTCTTACACGACCAGATGTACCAATCGGGCACGCCGTGGGCGAGCATCTCTGCCTCCCACTCGGGAGTCAGGCCCTTACCCTTACGGACGCTCTCCATGATCTTGAAGGACATGGAGTTATCAAGTCCCTTCTGGATCAGGTAAAGCATAATACCGTCACGCGTTCCCACAACCTCGGAAATGGTACAGGTGCCTGCCTTGATTAGCTCCTGGGCGTTACCGAGCCAAACGTCAGTACCGTGGGTAAGACCCGAGATCTGAAGAAGGTCGGCGAAGTTCTTGGGCTTTGCCTCAAGTAGAACCTGCTGAAGGAAGCTCGTACCGAACTCGGGAATGCCGAATGTGGCGAGCTGACAGCCACCTATCTGCTCGGGAACGATGCCAAGAGGCTTTGTGGACGAGAAGAGCTCATAGATGGTTTTATCGTTCATCTTGACGTCGAGCACCGAGGTGTTCGTGTACTTCTCGAGCATCTTGTACTTGGTGGGCATATCGTGGCCGAGCTCATCGAGCTTCAGTATCGTATCGTGAAGATAGGAGAACTGGAAGTGCGTTGTGATCGTCTCGGCATTGGGATCGTCTGCCGGGTGCTGAATAGGTGTGAAATCGTAGATATCGTACTCGTTGGGGACAACGATGATACCGCCGGGGTGCTGACCCGTACTCTTCTTGATACCCATAACGCGAGTGACCATATAGCCGATCTGCGCCTTGGGAATCTTGGTCTTTCTCTCCTCGAGGTACTTGTTTATGTAACCCCAGGCCGTCTTATCGGCAAGACCTGTGATGGTTCCCGCGCGGAAAACCTGTCCCTGACCGAACAGCTCCTCGGTGTACTTATGTACCTTACCCTGCACGTCACCCGAGAAGTTAAGGTCTATATCGGGAGACTTATCGCCATAGAAGCCGAGGAAGGTCTCGAAGGGGATATCCTGACCGTCCTGATACATAGGCTCACCGCAGACGGGACAATTCTTATCGGGAAGGTCGAAGCCCGAGCC
>JAZRFQ010000003.1:0-27233 GCA_045643725.1 Eubacteriales bacterium
GGTTCCACCGGTGCAATCTACGACGGTATCATTCCCACCGTTGACGCAGAGATTTCCGGCAACTTCGGCACCATCATGGGCTGGGCTGACAAGTACAGAACCCTTAAGGTTAGAACCAATGCTGACACTCCCGCTGACGCAAAGAAGGCGCGCGAGCTTGGCGCAGAGGGTATCGGTCTTTGCCGTACCGAGCACATGTTCTTCGAGGCTGACAGAATCGCAGCATTCCGTGAGATGATCTGCTCTGACACCGCTGAGGAAAGAGAAGTTGCTCTTGCAAAGATCCTTCCCTACCAGCAGTCCGACTTCGAGGCTCTCTACGAGGCTCTCGAGGGCAACCCCGTTTGTATCAGATTCCTTGATCCCCCTCTCCACGAGTTCGTTCCCACCACCGAGGAGGACATCGCTCTTCTCGCAAAGGCACAGAACAAGACCGTTGAGGAGATCAAGTCCATCATCGCATCTCTCCACGAGTTCAACCCCATGATGGGTCACCGTGGATGCCGTCTTGCAGTAACCTATCCCGAGATCGCAGCAATGCAGACCAAGGCAGTTATCAGAGCGGCTATCAACGTTCAGAAGGCACACGCTGACTGGAACGTAGTTCCCGAGATCATGATTCCTCTCGTTGGCGACGTTAAGGAGCTCAAGTACGTTAAGAAGGTAGTCGTTGACACCGCTAACGCAGAGATCGCAGCAGCAGGCGCTGACCTCAAGTACGAGGTTGGTACCATGATCGAGATCCCCAGAGCATGCCTTACCGCAGACGAGATCGCAGCTAACGCTGACTTCTTCTGCTTCGGTACCAACGACCTTACCCAGATGACCTACGGCTTCTCCCGTGACGATGCAGGTAAGTTCCTTGGCGCATACTACGATGCAAAGATCTTCGAGAACGATCCCTTCGCTAAGCTCGACACCACCGGTGTTGGCAAGCTTATGAACATGGCTGTTACTCTTGGCCGTCCCGTTAACTCTCACCTCCACGTTGGTATCTGCGGTGAGCACGGCGGTGACCCCACATCCGTAGAGTTCTGCCACAAGATCGGCCTTGACTACGTTTCTTGCTCGCCCTTCAGAGTTCCGATCGCGAGACTCGCAGCAGCACAGGCGGCAATTAGCAATAAGTAATATCTAGACGAGCCGTATTCCGGCAAGTCACAAAGATTGCGAGGGCTTCGGCTCTCGCTTTCTTTTTATTGACTTTCGATATTGGTTACGATAACTGCCGTAAAAGTGCATAAAAATGACACGGGGTGGCCGATTAGGGCTACCCCGTGTTAAATTTCGCGTGTATTTTGTCAGGTTAAGCGCTTGGTCTGTCGTGCTTCATAAAGCGGCCGCGGATGCCGATAAGCATCACGGCAACACCGAGGACGGCGAGTCCTACCCAGGTGAGAAGGAGGTTGTTCCAGCCGATCACGTCGGCGAGATTACCGAAGACGGCAGTAGCGATCGCCGCCGCCATGTAGCTTAAGAAATCGAGGAATCCCGTGGTGCTCGACACGAGTCCGGTATCAACGAGGCTCGGGCAATAGACGCTCCACATTACAGAGGATGCGCCGTCCGCGCCGATGACCGCGATGATGAGGAATATCACGTTGAGTACGGGCGCGTGAACGAGGAAGGCAAGCAAAAATGCGATAAGCGACGTGCCGAAGAGGATAATGAGCGTCGGATACTGACGTCTGCCGAGTCGCTCGTAGAGAGCGATGGCGATAAATGAGTTGGTGGCGATAACGAGCGTTGCCACGGTGAAGATGAGCGCCGAGGTGGGCGCATCGTAGCCGAGATGCTCGCTGAAATAGGTGGGCATCCAGAAAAGAACGGCGGTTCTGACGATTCCGGTGATCATCGATATAGCAGAATAACGGATAACGTCGCGGCGCACAAGGAGCCTTATCTTATCTCGAAGAGTCGCGGGAGCGATCTCGCGGTCGTTGTTCTCGCCTCTTCCGGTGCGGTGCTTGACTATGCCGCGGCGCTCAAGGATAACGAAGAGGACAAAGCACAGAGCCGCCATAGAAAGAAGCGCTGTGCTCGATGCGTTGAACGCCTGATTCCAGACGAATGCGGCGGCAAAAACACCTGCGAGCGGCGAGCCGAAGAAGGAGGCAAAGGTATAGCCAAGCGAGCATCTGACGGCGTGAATGGGCTCTGTGGACTCTGCCACGACACGCGTCATTGGCGCATATATCATAGAAAGGAAGAAGGCCGTGAGCCCGTAGACTACGACGAGCGACACGGACGACGTAATGAACATCGGGAACAAGAGTCCCGTGACGCCTGCAAGAGCGAGGCCCGCGCTTATCATATACGCGCCCTTGATCTTGTCGCCGATGATGCCGTTGACGAGCTGACCGACGGCGTAGCAGGTAAAGTAGACCGAGGAGAGCGTACCGATAAAGTCCTTGGTCAGAAGTCCCGCCTCGAGAAGCTCGGGTGTGACGGCGCTGAGCATATTTCTGGCGATGTAGACGGCGAGGTATGCCGCCGAGCAGAGTATGCCTATGAATATTGCGTTTTTAGCATTTTTTGATAGCTTCATTTTTCCGTTCCCGTGCGATCCATCGCCGATGATTTTCTCCGTGGGACTCCGTCGGGGTCTCATAGCGAATTGAGTATAGCACAAAAGGCGATGCGTGTCAATATAAAGAGAAAAAAAGCATTTTTTTCTGTTCGTATATGCTCTTATAAGGCTGTTTTTGGATAAAAACGCGAGAGCGATAGGAGAAACGCCTATATTTAATTATAGTATAATTAGTAAACAAGCACAAAACGAGAGGAGCTGATTAGGTAAACTTTAACGAAAACACGATATCTGTCAATTTTTTTTGAATTTTATCTTGAAATTCTTCTTGTTTTATGCTACAATTTTTGCAGAAGCAATAAAATGTTTCTTATTTTTTTATCAATCGTAGCGAAAGCAAAACAATGCGATTGAATTTCGAAAGGAGTTTCTATGAAACGCACAGCATTACTTCTGACGATGATTATGGTTCTTGCTATGATCTTCTCGCTCAGCGGCTGTTCCTTCAGTCTCGATGCTACCCTTACTCAGGGCACCTTCGTTGAGGGCACCTTCGTTGAGGATCTTCTTGTTAAGAGCTACAACATCAACTTCGTCGTTAACGGCGAAACCACCACTGTTACCTGCAAGCAGGGTCTTGTTCCCACAGCTCCCGCTGTAGAGGATTATGAGACCGATAGCAAGTCCTACACCTTCATCGGTTGGGACAAGGAGATCGTAGCAGCTACCGAGGATACCACCTATACTGCAGTATTCTCTGCTTCTACTAAGCTCTTCGACGTAACCTTCGCATACGGCGCGGACAAGAGCGACACCGTTAAGCTTCACTGGGGCGCAGAGCCTAAGGCTCCCACCTCCGGTCTTGACTACAAGACTGACGATAAGGTTTACACCTTCATCGGTTGGGACAAGGAGATCGTTCCTGTTGACGGCGAGGTAGTTTACACCGCTCAGTACGAGGAGTCCGCTCGTGAGTACAACGTATACTTCGTATACGGCGACGGTACCTATGACGTTGTTAAGGTTGCATACGGCACCGTTCCTACCGCTCCTGCTGAGGTTCCCACTATCGAGACTAACGCGAAGATTTACACCTTCAAGGGTTGGGATGCGGAAATCGTAGCAGTTACCGGCGATGCAGAGTACTATGCTCTCTATGATGAGTCTCCCCGTGAGTACACCATCACCTTCATCTATGATGGCAAGACCGAGACCGCTACCTTCAAATACGGTGAGACCGTAGTTCTTCCTACTCCCGCAGGTTACAGCGATGCAACCGGCACCTACGCTTTCAAGGCTTGGGATAAGGAAGCAGCAGCCGTTACCGGCGACGCTACCTACACCGCTGAGTACGTAGCAACCTCTAAGGTTCTCTATACTCAGAACTTCAACGATAAGGACTTCAACAACGACTCGTCCGCAGCAAGATATGACCTTAAGCTCGATGATTCTTGGACTCTGAACCTTATGGCAGGCGGCGCTTATGCTTATACCAATGCTTATGCTAACGACCCTAACAACAAGTACGTTGTAGCAGGTCTTCTTGCAACCAATAGTAGCGCAACTGCGCAGATGAGCGTTAAGGGCAAGGGCCTTGCAGCTATGGGCGACTTCACTAAGGTTACCATCTCCGTAGACCTTGCAGCTAAGGAGGGCGTCAAGGTTGCTAACTCTTACATCCGTACCCGTTCTACCGCCAACAAGTACTACAAGTTCTTCGAGACTTTCAACAGCGGCGTGATCAAGTTCAACGGCGTTGACATCGAGGGCGTAACTATCAACACCACTATGCAGACCTTTACCTTCGAGCTTGACTTCGCAGCAGGCACTGCTACTCTTCTCGTTAACGGTGAGGTTAAGTACACCGGCGCAATCTCTTCTACCCCCGCAGATCTTGGCGTTACCACTTATGCAGAGTACATTGCTAAGTGCACCCAGTACACTCACCAGTGGGCAATCGATAAGAATACAGCAGAGACCGCTCTCTGCATCGATAACCACTCCATCGTTGCTCACAACTAATTAAATAGTTTAAATTTAAATAGTTTTTACGGTTCGTCTCGGGCTTCGGCTCGAGACGAACTTTTTTTGTATCATGGGATAAAAAAGAGGCCGAAGACAAAGAAAAGAGGACGAAAAAAGAGGACAAAAAAAGAGGGCGGCAGATGCCGTCCTCTTTTTTATTTATGTAAGGTTCGAATTATCTCTGAACTCTACCCGAGCCGTCGCCGCCTGCGAGCTTCTCAACCTCGGAGATGGTAACGCGGTTGTAGTCGCCCTCGATGGAGTGCTTAAGTGCGGATGCCGCAACTGCGAACTCGATAGCCTCCTGAGTGGACTTGCCAGCAAGGAGAGCGTAGATGAGACCGCCGCCGAAGGAATCGCCGCCGCCTACACGGTCAATGATGTGGAGGTGGTAGGACTTAGAGAAGCAGTAGTTCTCGCCGTCGTAGAGCATACCTGCCCAGTCATTGTCGGATGCGGAGAGAGAGGAACGAAGGGTGATAGCAACCTTCTCGAAGCCGAACTTGTCAGCGAGCTGCTTTGCAACAGACTTGTAACCGTCGTGGTTGAGCTTACCGCCGTAGATGTCGGTGTTCTCTGCCTCGATGCCGAATACGTCCTTTGCATCCTCCTCGTTGGAGATGCATACGTCAACGTACTTGCAAAGAACGGTCATAGCCTCGCGAGCCTCCTCGCGAGTCCAGAGCTTACCTCTATAGTTAAGGTCGCAGGAGATCTTGATGCCCTTTGCCTTTGCTGCACGGCAAGCGTCCTCGCAGATAGCTGCAACGTTCTTGCCAAGAGCGGGAGTGATACCGGTGAAGTGGAACCAGTCAGCGCCCTCAAAGATAGCATCCCAATCGAAGTCCTCGCGAGCTGCGTCTGCGATTGCGGAATGTGCTCTGTCGTAGATGCACACGGAGCCACGCTGGGAAGCGCCCTTCTCCATGTAGTAAACGCCGATTCTGTCGCCGCCGCGAACAACCTTGGTGGTGTCAACGCCGAAGTATCTCATAGAATCGATAGCTGCCTGTCCGATAGCGTTCTTGGGGAGCTTGGTAACGTATACGCTGTCCATGCCGTAGTTAGCAAGAGAAACCGCAACGTTTGCCTCACCGCCACCGAAGGTAGCCTGCATCTTGTCGGTCTGAAGGAAACGGGTGTATCCCTCGGGTGCGAGTCTGAGCATGATCTCGCCGAAAGTAACTATTCTTTTCATTTTATTTTGCCTCCATTTTATCAAGTGATTCTTTTACAAAGAAGCTGCCGCCGATGGCAACAATCTTATCAAAAGCAAGGAATTCGTCAATGTTGCTTCTGTCTACTCCGCCGGTGGGGATGAAGGTCACCTGGGGGAAGGGTGCGGAGAGCGCCTTGAGCGCCTTGAGTCCGCCGTAGACGTTCGCGGGGAAGAACTTGACGGTAGTGATACCAAGCTCGAGAGCCGCCATAATCTCGGTAGGAGTTACACAACCGGGATAGTAGGGGATGTTTCTCTCAATGCAGATCTTGGCAACAGAAGTGGAAAGACCGGGAGAAACGATGAACTGTGCGCCGGCTGCAAGTGCCGCCTCACACTGCTCTGCGTTGATTACAGTGCCTGCACCGATAGACATATCGGGATAGTTCTTGCAAGCATAGGCAATAGCCTCTGCCGCGCAGGCGGTACGGAAGGTTATCTCCGCCGTATTGATGCCGTTGTTTTTAAGTGCCGTGAGGATCTTGTCGGTCTCGGACAGCTCCTTGATCACCACGACGGGTACGTACTTTTCCATTTGGTTTCCTCCAATAGAGAAATTTTGTTCTTGAAAGCCGAACTTTCACTAATATCATTTTACAACTCTTTTGTATAAAAGTCAATATAAAAAGTAATTTTTGCGAAAAAATAGGAATTTTTTACAAATTGGGGTGTCTTTTTTCCAAGTGCTGTAGCCGTTATGCCTACGGCGGAGACGGGGTGCGGCGAAATTTGAAAAAACGGCAGTTTTTTTGCGTTTTTTATCACCCTAAAACTTGCATTTTTCCTGCCTTTATGGTAGAATAGAGGAAAAGTGCGGAGGTGGCGGATGAAAACAGATAAAAAGACGATTCTGATAACCGGTATCGCATCCGGCATCGGACGCGCGGTAGCAAGGGCTCTCGCCTGTGGCGGTCACACGGTGCTCGGCATCGACATCGCCGAGTGCGAGATCGAGGGCGCGGTATGCTATGCCGCAGACGTGACCGACGGCGCGGCTATCGAGTCGGTAGCCCTAGAGCTGAAGTCGCGTGGCGTATGCCTTGACGCTATTATCAACGCCGCGGGAATGCACGCTATGTGCTCGCTCGTCGAGGGCGATTATGCGAAGATGAAGAGGCTCACCGAGGTAAATCTGCTCGGTGCTATGAACGTAAACCGCGCTCTGCATCCGCTTCTCGCCAAGGGCGGCAGGATAGTCATCGTCACAAGCGAGGTAGCACCTCTTGATCCCCTGCCCTTCAACGGACTCTACAGCATTTCGAAGACGGCGCTCGACTCCTACGCGCAGGCTCTGCGACAGGAATTGAATCTGCTCGGACAGAAGGTCGTTACCGTGCGACCGGGTGCTATTGAAACGCCTCTTCAGGGCGGCGCGCTCGTAGCGACGGCGGCTCTTGCCGAGAACACCGAGCTCTACAAAAAGCAGGCGAAGCACTTTCTCATCATTACCAAGAAATTTATGGGCAAGCCCCTCTCGCCTGACAAAATGGCGAAGGTCATCTGCCGCGCCACGCTCGCGAAGCATCCTAGGCTCGTCTACTCGAAGCACAGAAGCCTCGGCCTCATACTTCTCGGCATTCTGCCGAAGAGGCTGCAGTGCTTCGCTATAAAGCTGCTACTGAACAGAAAATAAAAACGGGCGGGATACGCCCGAGGTTGATAAAGGAAATAAAATGCAGGAAAATAAAGCTCTATTCTCTACTATGCCGATCCCAAGGGCTCTGGCAAAGCTGGCGATACCTACGATAATCAGCCAGCTCATCACGATGATATACAACCTCGCCGACACCTTCTTCATCGGATCGACCGACAATCACGAGATGGTCGCGGCGGCATCGGTATCATTCGTGCTCTTCTTCGTTATAAACGCGCTTGCCAACCTCTTCGGCGTTGGCGGCGGAAGCCTTATCTCGCGTCTTATGGGACGCGGTGAGGACGCTCACGCGAAGTCGGTGTGCGCGTTCTCGTTCTGGGGTACTCTGGCGGTATCGCTCATATACTCTCTGTGCGCGCTCTTCTTCATGGATCCGATCCTCCGTCTCGTAGGTGCGAGCGATGCGACGCTTCCCTACGCGCGTGATTATACCTTCTGGGTAGTTGTTATCGGTGCGGTTCCCACGACTCTCGCCGTTATGATGTCGCACATTCTGCGAAGCGAGGGCTATGCAAGCCACGCGAGCCTCGGTCTCGGTATCGGCGGTGCTCTCAACATCGCGCTTGACCCTCTCTTCATGTTCGTTATTCTCGAGGACGGCAAGGAGGTTCTCGGTGCAGGTATCGCGACCATGATCTCGAACGTCGTGACTCTCATATACTTTGCCGCCGTGTTCTTCATTCTTCGCAAGAGGGCGCTCATATCGGTATCTCCGAGAGACGCCGTGCAGGGCACGCGCTATACCGGCGAGGTGCTGAAGGTCGGATTCCCCTCTGCGCTCGGTACTATGCTCGCCTGCCTATCTAACGTATGCATCAACAACCTCGTATCCTCGCACGGCGACTATGAGATGGCGGCGGTGGGTATCGTCAAGAAGATAGATATGCTCCCCCTGAACGTCGGAATGGGTCTGTGTCAGGGTATGATGCCGCTGGTTGCATTCAACTACGCCTCGGGCGACTACAAGCGTATGCGTGAGACCACGACCTGCGCGAGAATCGCGGGTATGGGATTTGCGCTTGTGTGCGTTCTGCTCTTTGAGGTCTTCTCTGCCGATATAGTCAGAATATTCATCGATGACGCGCGCACGGTCGAGCTCGGTAGCACCTTCCTCAAGATCGCCTGCCTTGCAACGCCTCTGATGGTCGCGAATATTCAGTATTCCTACACCTTCCAGGCGATGGGACGCGGCAAGGAGTCGCTGCTGCTCTCCGCCTGCCGTCAGGGACTTGTGAATATTCCGCTTCTCTTCATTATGAACTATTTCTTCCAGGTTCACGGCGTGCTCTGGACACAGTTTATCGCCGACATTATTACCTTTGCGGTGTCCTTCCTTATGTACAGACACTTCAATAAGCAGCTTCATAACAAAGCCGCGAAGGTTGCAATACCCGAAATGTAAGCTTCGGCGACTGCCGATAAGAAAAACGCCTCGAATTTCGAGGCGTTTTTTGTTATTTATACTCGCTTCATTCTGCGAAGGAAAATGGCGACCGCCGCGCCGAAAGCAATGAGCGCGTAGGCGAGGACGACGAGAAGATGAGTAAGTGCGCCATCGAGATTGCCCGATACGGCGGCGCGCTCAAGCTCTACGGCGTGGACGAAGGGGAGTGCGTAGGCAATCTTCTTGAAGACTCCGCCCACAAGGTCAAGGTCAAACCACACGCCCGAGAGCCAGGCCGTGAGGTTGGTGAGGAGCGCTCCGCAGATTCCACCTACCTGCTTATCGCCCAGAATACTACCGAAAAGCAGACCGAGAGAAACGAACAAAAGTGCCACGGGAACAGACAAAATCACGGCAAGGAGGCACCCCGTGTTAAATTTCAGTCCCAAAACTATCGAAAACAGGAAGCAAAACAGCGTCTGTCCGAGGGATATGGGAATCATCGGCAGAGTGTAGCCAACGAGGAACTCGGTCGCCCGCATAGGTGTCGTGTAGAGTCGATGAACAAAGTCGGAGGAGCGATCCTTCGACACTAAAGTCGCACTAAAGAGAGTCATAAAGGCAAGACCGAAAACGGCAATGCCGGGCGCGAGCTTCTCTATCTCGAAAAGCGGCACCGGAACGTTAGCCTGGATCGCCGACAAAAGCGCGAGAAGCACCGCCGGGAATCCAAGACCGAAGGCAAGGTTCAAGGGGTCGCGCAGAATCTCCTTCGCACATCTGCCTGAAAAGACGAGTGATCTCATATGCTGCCCTCCTTTATTATTCTGATAAAGGCTTCCTCGACCTTGGTCGTCTCGGTGCGCTCCATAAGCTCGGCAGGTGTGCCGACGGTGACGAGGTGACCCGCATTCATAATGCCTATTCTGTCGGCGAGCGACTCGGCCTCCTCCATATAGTGCGTGGTGAGGACAACGGTCACACGGCCGCGCAGGCCGCGGATGATATCCCAAAGCTCGGCGCGTGCGAGCACGTCGAGGCCGAGTGTGGGCTCGTCGAGGAAGAGTATCTCGGGCTCGGTGATGAGTGCCATCGCCAGAGAGAGCCTTCGCTGCCAGCCGCCCGAGAGCTTGCCTGCTCTGCGCTTCATTACCGAATCGAGTCCGAAATTCTTCGCGATCTCGGTCATCTTGGCGTCGGCGTCAGGCTTATCCATACCCGAGAGGCGCGCCATAAGCATAAGGTTCTCCTCTACGGTCAGGTTGTGCGCGATCGCGGTGCTCTGGGGAGATACGGCGATCTTTGCCTTTACTGCCACGGGCTCTGTCCTGATACTGTGACCGCCGACGAGAGCCTCGCCCGAGGTCGCCTCGGTGATGCAGGTCAGGCATCTGATGAGCGTGCTCTTACCTGCTCCGTTGACACCGAGAAGCGCGAAGAGCTCGCCCTCCTCGACCGTGAGCGAGAGGTCGTTTACTGCGGTGAGCTCCCCATAGGTCTTTGTCAGATTTTTTATTTCTATTGCGCTCATTTTGCACCTCCGAAGCGGCTCTTGAGGCCCATATAAATATCGGTCATCATAGAGGAGATAAGCTCGATGTCGGGGACGTAGTAGTCGGTGACGATCATCGCGGCGATGCCGTGGACGAATGCCCAGATCTCAAGGTGAATGAGCCTTGCGGTATCGATATCAACGCCGACACTCTCGGCGATGAGGGTAAAAATAGGCTCGAGAGCGCTATCGTCGGCGCGCTCGGCGGCGTCTCTGTCGCGCATAAATAGCAGCTTGAAGAGCTCGCGCTCCTCTATGGCGAATTCAACGTATGCCATACCGCTCGACTTATAGGTAGGGTACTTGTTCTCTGCGATCACAGCCTCGATACGCGCGGCGTAGAGCCTGCCTGCCTCGGTGATGACCTCGCGGCGAAGCTCGTCAATGCCCGAGAAATTATAGAATATCGGCTGTACAGACGAGGAAAGCCTCTCCGCGACGGCGCGGGCGTTAAGCGCCGATGCGCCATCTTCTCTGACTATGGAAACGGCGGCGTCTATCACCATTTGTCTTGTAATTTTCGCGTTTTTTGGCATTTTTACCTCCAAAAAATATTATATCATATGATATTATAACACGCGTTATAATATTTGTCAAGGGGGAGCGGCAATCTTTTTCATTGATATGAGGAGGTATAGAAGGATGGCGCAGAATCCTCATATTTTAAGCCGCAAATCTCCTATATAATAAAAAGGAAGCCGCAGAATTTCTGCGGCTTCTCACGGTGGTTATAAATTAGTCAAGGGTCGCCTTGGCAACACCGAGGTCGCTCTTACCGATCGCCTTGATGATGTTGACGATAAGCTCGCTCTCCTCTGCAGGAACCTCGAGGAACTCGAGTCTGACGGTGGTGTTATCGGGCACGGACGCCTTGATACGAATGTAGACGTCCTCCTTGTGATAGAACTCGATCGTTGCCTTAACGATCTCGTAGATACGCTTGGTAATGTTGGGGTCGAGCATACGGCGGAAGCTGAATTCCGCGGTCTTGGAGATATACTTCGGCTTGCTCTCTTCTGCAAGACGGCGAGCGAGCTCCTCCTGCTTCTTCTGCTCGAGGCGGATGCGCTCTGCCTCTGCGCGCTCGGCTTCACGTCTCGCGTTCTCCTCGGCAACTCTCTTTGCCTCGGCGGCCTTCTGCTCCTCCAGCTTGCGGATGCGCTCTGCCTCTGCACGCTCGATCTCAAGTCTGCGGCGCTCCTCCATAGCGAGCATTGCCTGCTCTGCAAGGCGCTCCTTTTCAGCTGCCTCGCGGCGAAGCTCTGCCTCGATCTCTGCTTTCATACGCGCCTGCTCTTTTGCCTTGTTCTCGGCATCGAGACGAACCTTCTCTGCGAGAAGCTCATTCTCACGGCGAAGTCTCGCCGCCTCTTCCTCTGCCGCCGCTCTCGCGCGTGCCTCATACTCAAGTCTGAGCTTTGCCTCGATCTCGGCGCGGATCTGCTCCTCGGTCTCTACGGGAGTCTCTGCTACGGGCTCCTCCTCGACTACCTCGATCTCGATCTCGGGCTCACCATCGAGGGTCGCAAGATCTGCGAGGGACTGCTCGTCCTCTTTCTCTGCAAGTGCGAATATATCAAACTGCTCATTGATCACGGGTGCTGCATTCTCGGATGCGCCGACGGTAACGGGAATCTCCTCTTCCTCGCGGACGGATGCGCCCATTATAGCCTCGCGTGCCAATCTGACAAGCTCGTCCTCGGTCGCGGTGGTAACGGTGGGCTCTATCTTCTCTGTGGGTGCTACAGGGGTAGCCTCTACGCCAAGAATAGCGGAAAGCTGCTCGCGAAGCTCTGCATCGCGCTGTGCCGAAACAGTCTCGTCGAGGTCTGCCTTAACGAGATCGCCGCGGCGGATCGCACGGCGGAGGATCTCACGCCACTCGGTAACCTTCTTTCTCGACATTGCGCTATGGAACTTATCGCCACCTGCGCGCATAAGGAATCTGTACTCGCGCTCGCGCACCTTCTGGGGAACGTCCTCACCGATCTCAAAGGAGATGGTATCGGGTGCGGGGGAGTCGGAAACGGTATAGGGAGTCGCGGTATCGAGTCTGGTCCACTTTACCCAGAAATCGCGGGGCGCGCAACCCTTATCAACAATGAGAAGTCGTCTGTACGTAACGCTCTCTGCGGTGTGCTCCATATAGGTCTCGGGAGAGAATACAAGCTTCAGCTCAAAGGACGAGCCGGAAAGCGAGGTAACGCCCTGGGATGCGGCGATCTCGCGTGTCAGCTGACGGGCCATCTCGTCAACGAATGTCTGCGAATACTTGCCTGCGAGAACTGTGGGATCGTCAACAGATGCCTCGATCTTAATGGGAATAAGTCCATCCTCGCAGAAAACAGCTCTGCCTGCCGCACGCTCGCGGAAGCCGTCGGGAATGACGTCGGCTATCTCAAAATTGATCAGGGCCTCACCGGTGTAAGCGTAGGGATTGCCGCCTGCAAAGCTGCCGCGGGAAATACGCCACTTGATCCAAAGAAGCTTCTTGGAATCGGCAAAAACGAGGGTAAGGGGGTAATACCACGAGCCTCCCGAAAGAAAACCGTCGGCAAGATGATCCTCGTACATCTGGATGCCGAGAAGTGCGCCGTAGCGCGCCTCAAGCATGGGAACGAGCTTCTGCTCAACGCTTCTGACAAATGCGGCGGAGATGGTTTCGCTGATAATTTTGTTGTGTGTAAGGTCAATAAACATAACCGGCCTCCCGTGTAGTTTTTTACATTTTATATTATAGCACAGTATTTTACATTTTTCAATACTTCGGACGCCGTTTTGAAAAATATTTGCTAATTTTCTTTAATTTTGAGCGTTATTTTTGAGCAGAGATACAATCAAAAGTTTTACTTGACAAGGAACGAAAAAGGTTGTATAATTATTCTAATAAATTAGAAAGGTGCTTTTGCCGATGAAACGGATAGCCGTCGTCACCCGTGACGAGTTTCTCTACAAAAAAATAGCCCTCTCGCTCGAGGAATGCGACACCGTGATGCTGGACTCGGGCGACGGTGCTCACGGGTTCGACCGTGTGTTCCTCGACCTCGACACCTGCGCGGCGGAAGAGGTCGGTGCGGTCACAATGAGCCGTCTTTGCGAGTGCGATCTCGCAATTCCGTTCGGTATTGATGCACCTGCCGCCTATCTTACAGGCGGTGCGGAGGCAAGACTTCTGTCCGAGCGCCGCGAGGTCATACTCGGTGACAGATCGGTGAAGCTGACCGAGCTCGAGTTCGCACTCTTCGCCCTCATAGTCGAGGCGTGCGGCGAGCCCGTCAGCCGCGAGGAAATACTCGAGCGCGTCTGGCACGGTGATGCCGACGGCGGCATCGTGAACGTGTATATCCACTATCTGCGTGAGAAGCTCGAGGACTGCGGCGAGCGTGTGATCGTCGCATCGCGCGGCCGCGGCTACTCACTGAGCGAAAAATATGCAAAAATGTTCGGAGAAAGGAGAGAGTTCTGATGCTTACCCTGCTTAAAGGCGGATTCAACTCGGATCTGCACGACAGAATATTCGGCGAGATCAAGAAGCGCACCGATCTCGGCCGCCCCACTCTCCTGATAGTCCCAGAGCAGCAGACGGTCACCGCCGAATCGACCGCCGCAGATCTTCTGCCGCCCTCTGCGGCTCTGTGCTTTGAGGCGACGAACTTCACGAGATTTGCGAACTCGGTATTCAGAACACTCGGCGGAATCGCCGGCGAATACTGCACTCGCGACAGAAAAAGACTGATAATGTGGCGCGCCCTCTCGGAGCTCTCGCCATTTCTTACACTGACCCACGGCGGCGAGATAACCGCCGGTATGATAGACCGCGCCGCATCTGCCGTATCCGAGCTTGAGAGTCACGGCATATCCCCCGAGGAGCTCGCGGAGGCGGCGTCCTTCGATGCTATAAAGAGCAACGCGCGACTTGGCGCAAAGGTAGATGATCTCGTGAGGATCGCAACGCTCTACAAGAGCCTTCTTAAAGAGAAATATCAGGACACCGAGGACGATCTCACCGAGGCGGTGGACAAGCTCCGCGCGCATCCCGAATATTTACACGATACAGAGATATTTATCGACGGATTTTCGTCCTTTACAGAGCCGCAGTATAGGGTGATCTCGCTTCTCATCGAGCTCTGCCCCGTAACTGTGACGCTGACTCTGCCGAGAGCCGAGCGCGATGCATACGAGTTCACCGAGATCGCCGACACAGAGCTGCGACTCATCGGTCTTGCCGACCGCGTGGGAGTTGACAAGAAGAGTCTGTGGGCGGACGAGCGCTACGGCGCGCGCCCTGCGCTTCTCTATGAGGCAGAGCGCCTTATGTTCAAGGCAGACGGGCAGGTCGACGATGACTGCCGCGGCGGCGAGATAAGAATAATCGAGGCATCGACACCTTATGACGAGGCGAGCTTCGTGGCGGCGGACATTCGCCGCAGAGTAGCCGCAGGAGCGTCCTTCTCCGACTTTGCCATCGTGACCCGAAGCATCGACGGATATCGCGGTATCATCGACTCGGCACTTACCGACTACGGCGTGCCTCACTATCTGTCGGGCAGACGAAGCGTAGACTCCTTCGAAGCGGTGAAGCTCATCTACACCGCGTATTCCGCCGTATGCGGCGGCTTTGCGCGCGAGGACGTGATAACCTACGCAAAGTGCGGTCTCACCGGACTTTGTGATAACGAGCTCGACGAGCTCGAGATATACTGCGAGAGCTGGCAGATAGACGGTCGCGGCTTCTATGCCGACGAGAACTGGAATATGAACCCGAGCGGCTACTCGCAAAAGCGCTCGGACGATATATCTGCGCTCATTCGCATAAACGAGGCGCGACAGAAGCTGATGACGCCTCTTCTCGACTTTGCGGCGCGTGTGGGCGATGCGAAAACCGTACGCGAGCACGCTATAGCGCTCTTCTCTCTTCTCGAGAATCTCGAGGTAGAGAAAAAGCTCGCCGAGCGAGCAGAGGAGTTCGAGAGGATCGGCGAGCACGCGGCGGCAGAGGACACGGCAAGACTCTTTGAGACCGTGTGTGATGCCCTCGACGTGATCGTATCGACAGTCGGCGAGACAAGCTCGTCTGCCGAGGCCTTTCTCGTTCTGCTTCGCACGGTGTTCTCCGAGTGCAGTATCGGCTCTATCCCCTCCTTCATTGACGAGGTCACGGTAGGTGCGGCCGATATGCTCCGCGTTTCTAACGTCAAGCACGTCTACCTCATCGGAGTGAACAATGGCACGTTCCCTGCGACGGTAAACGAGGGCGACTACTTCACCGATCGCGACAAGGATGCCCTCGGTGCGGCGGGACTCACCTTCCGTGCCGACACCGTCAAGCGTGCGGCGAAGGAAAGCTATATGTTCAGGCGCGTCTTTGCGGCGGCCACCGAGACGGTCACTCTGCTCTACTCCCGTATGAGCTCGCGCCGAGGAGCGCAGAACCCCTCCGAGGTCATAGGCAGACTCTGCGAGCTCGCAAAGGGTCGCGTTAAGATCGAGCGAACCTCTGATATTTCCCCCTTTGATTACATATTCACGCCCGAGACGGCACTGGAGCGCCTCGGTACTGTGACGGCGAGCGAGGCCGAGCTGATAAGATCTGCCCTCGAGAAGCGCGGATACGGAAGACTCGCGCGGATAAGCCGAATTCCCACCGTCAACGATACACTCTCGCTCTCGGAGAATCTCTGCGAGCTTATGTACGACCACGATCTCGCTCTCACGCAGAGCAGGATCGACTCCTACGTCAGCTGTCCTCTCGCCTATTTCTGCAAATACGAGCTTGGACTTGAGGCGAATCGCCGTGCCGAGCTCGGTGCTAACGGCATCGGTACTCTCGTGCACGCTATCCTCGAGAACTTCTTTGCCGAGATCAAGCGCAAGAATCTCGACGTTGCATCTCTGACCGACGAGGACAAGAGGCGAATGACCGCCGATGCGGCGAAGAGATACCTCGACGCGCTCTTCTCCGAGGGAACTGTCGGCGGCGCGAGAATGCAGGTGCTTCTCGCAAGACTGGAGCGCGCAACGAGGCCCGTGGTCGACGGTCTGTGCCGCGAGCTCGCGGCGAGCGGATACAAGCCGGTGTTCTTCGAGCTTCGTATCAAGGGCGGTGCTGACGGCAGTCCCGAGCCCGTAATAATCAAGTCGGGCGAGCGCCGCATATTCGTCTACGGTACTATCGACCGCGTCGATGCCTTTGTCGACGAGGGCGACGTATACGTGCGGGTTGTGGACTACAAGACCGGTGCAAAGGTGTTCTCTCCGAGCGATCTCGCAGAGGGCAAGAATCTGCAGATGTTCCTATACCTTCGCTCTATCGTGGATACCGAAAACTCGGGATTCAAGGTTGCGCTCGGCGGATCTCCCGACTCGAAGCTTCTGCCCGGCGGCGTAATCTACGCCCATACCGCGATCTCCGATGCAACCGTCACGAGCCAATCGCCCGACGTCGAGCGCGCCGCGATCGACGAGAAGCAGAAGCGCGCGGGTATGGTACTCGACGACGAGAGATCCATCGCGGCTATGAGCCGTGAGCATCTGCCTCTGACCTTTGATCGAAGCGGCAACATCTCGAGCACGGATAGGCTCTACACTCTCGACGGCTGGCAGAAGATCTCCGAGACCGTCGAAGAGTCGGTAAGGCGCGTTGCCGACGGCATCACGCACGGCAAAGCCGAGGCTCCGAAGAAGGACAGGCGCGACTCGCCCTGCGACTACTGCGATTTCAAGCACGTTTGCCGCAATGCGACGATGAAAAAATAACAAACGAGGAGAGCTCTCGGGCTCTCCTCTTCTCTTTTGCGTTTTTTTGAAAAATTCTCTTGCAATATTCGCGCGTATATGCTATACTTAATGCGTACATAACAGAGTAGAGGGGCACGCGTTCTCAGTGCCGCGCGAACGGGGAGTTGTCGCGCGGACGAAAAGACGGATATTCGTCTTGCGGTGTGTCACTCGCATCCCACTGTTGCCAAAGGACAACTGCGCCGGGGGAGCTATCCTCTCGCGCGGCAATACTATGCCCCCATGGTACGGAAGGTGTCAAATCTGTATTGTGGAGGTGTTTTTTTATGCAAAAAAGTCAAAAAAACGGTCTCGGCTCAAAGCAGTTCAGAGTCACCAAGGTCATAACCACCGCCGCGATGATGACGGCGATCAGCGTGCTTATCGGAATTTTCTGCAAGAATTATATGAACTTCGGCGTTCCGCCGGGACTCTTCCGCGTGACCTTCGAGAATCTGCCGATCATCATGTCGGGTATTCTCTACGGACCTATAATCGGCGGCGTTGTCGGTATTTTGACCGACCTTATAAGCTATCTTCTCTCGTCGCAAGCCTATCCGCCCAACCTGATCGTCACGCTCGGCGCGGCGGCATCGGGCATTATCGCAGGCGTAGTGGCGAAATACATCATAAAGAAAAACGGCAAGCTACAGATAATCGTCGCAGGCGCGCTCTCGCATCTCGTCGCGTCGATGATAATAAAATCCATAGGGCTCTATCAGTTTTACGGATGGCTGGTGCTGGTGCGCATCCCCCTCTATCTCTGTATCGCACCTGCCGAGATAGCGGTGATCTGCACTCTGCTGAAGAGAAAGAGCTTCGCCCGTATAGTTGGATATAACGAAGGAAACACTGATGAATTACAATGAATCGCTTGAGTATATACACTCGATAAATTGGACCTTCTGCAAGCCAGGTCTCGAGAGGATCTCGGCACTCTGCGAGGCGCTCGGTCATCCCGAGCGAGAGCTGAAGTTCGTCCACGTCGCCGGCACTAACGGCAAGGGCTCCTTCTGCTGTATGCTCGAATCTGTGCTTCGCGAGGCAGGCTACAGGACCGGACTCTACACCTCGCCCTACATCAAGGAGTTCGGCGAGCGCATGCGCGTCTCGGGCGAGAATATCCCGAAGGACACCCTCGCCGAGATAACGAGCTACGTTCGTCCCATCGCCGATGCGATGGAGGATAAGCCCACCGAGTTCGAGCTGATAACCGCCATCGCATTTGAGTATTTCAGGCGCGAGGGCTGTGACGTAGTCGTGCTCGAGGCAGGAATGGGCGGCAGGCTCGACTCTACCAACGTTATAAGGAATCCGCTACTGTCGGTCATCACGGGAATCGCCCTCGATCACACCGCCTTTCTCGGTGACACGGTAGAAAAGATAGCCGTCGAGAAGGCAGGAATTATCAAGGACGGCGCACCCGTTCTGCTGGGCGGCGGGGACACCCGTGTGAAAAATACTATAGAGCCGATCGCCCTTGAGCGAGGCTCGAAATTTAACACGGTAGACTACTTAAAGCTAAAAACGCACAAATCCGACCTTTTCGGCTCGCACTTCGATTTCGGCGAGCATAGTGATCTTCATATCGCTCTTCTCGGTCTCTATCAGCCAAAAAATGCGGCGGCGGTTCTCTCTGCGGTAGATATTCTCCGCAGGGGCGGTCTTGAGATCTCCGATGAGGCGATCAAAAGAGGTCTTGCCGCGGCGAGATGGCCTGCAAGATTCGAGATACTGTCGGGCGAGCCTATGATAATCTTCGACGGTGCTCACAATCCCGAGGGCATCAGCGCCGCCGTGGAGAGCATCAAGCACTACTTTGGTGATACGAAGGTCTATCTACTGTCGGGCGTGCTCGGCGATAAGGACTACCGATACATCGCCGCAAAGGTGGCGGAGGTTGCCTCTCGCGCCTTCACCATGACCCCCGACAACCCGAGAGCTCTCTCCGCCGAGGAATACGCCGAGGTCCTCGGAGAAAACGGCGTTTTGGCAACTCCATACCCCGACATTCGCGCGGCTTTCACGGCGGCGAAGTCGGCGGCAAGACAGGACGGCGTGCCGCTGGTATGTCTCGGCTCGCTATACACCTACGTTGATATTTCAAAACTGAACGAGGAGATATAAATTATGCCTTTCATTGAAACAAAAACATCTGTCGCAGTATCGAAGGAGCAGCTCGTGGCTCTCAAGGAGGCCTTTGCCAAGGCTATCGAGATAATTCCCGGTAAGAGCGAGCAGTGGCTGATGCTCAACACAATCGGCGAGTGCAATATGGCATTCCGCGGTGATATGGACACGCCCTGTGCTATGATCAAGGTCGAGATATTCGGCAAGGCAAAGGATAGCGAGTACGATCGCCTCACCGAAGAGCTCTGCCGCGTGGCATCGGGCATTCTCGGTGTTCCCGCAGACCGCATCTACGTCAGATATGAGGAAGTCTTCCATTGGGGATACAACGGATTTAACTTCTAATATACGAAAAAAGGATGAGTGCCGAGGCATTCATCCTTTTAATTTTGTTGGTTTATGTACGTTTTTTTGACGAATACGTCGAGCGGAAGCAAAAGACGGTTTTTGCCAAATATGGCATATTATACGAAACGGGATAGGCAGATTTGAGAAAAAAGCGTTTTTCGCGCCCCGAAGGCGTATCGACATACGTCGAGCGGAAGCGAAGGGCGGTTTTTGCCAAATATGGCATTCCGTTTATTCTCTGCCGCTCCAGCAGTAGGTGCAAAGCTCGCTCTCGTCAAGACCGATAGCCTCGATAAGATCGTCGAGTCTGTGGTAGCGAAGCGAGGTAAAGCCGAGCTTATCACAGATGCCGTCTATCATATTCTGATAGCGGGTGCTATCGGGATCGGCATACTCTGCGAGGACCTCGTCGGAGGGTGCTCCGCCCTCGAGAGCGAAGATAACCCGTCTGGCGATGAGATCCATCTCGGAGTTGGAGCGCGAGAAGTTGAGATACTTACATCCGTGAAGAAGAGGAGGACAACCGAGTCTGATGTGAACCTCCTTAACACCGCACTCGTAGAGGAACTCTGCCGTCTCGCCGAGCTGTGTGCCGCGGACGATGGAGTCGTCAATGAGGAGCAGGCTCTTATCCTTCATAAGATCGTTGATGGGAATGAGCTTCATCTTCGCGATGAGATTACGCTTCGACTGATAGGGGGGCATAAACGAGCGCGCCCAGGTGGGTGTATACTTAACGAAGGGACGAGCGTAGGGGATGCCCGACTCGTTGGCATAACCGAGGGCGTGAGCGATACCCGAATCGGGAATACCTGCCACGTAATCGGGCTTGACGCTATCGGCGTCACGACCTGCGAGAAGTCTGCCGCAGTTGTATCTGACGACCTCGACGTTCTTGCCCTCGTAGCTCGATGCGGGATAGCCGTAATATACCCAAAGGAATGCACAGACCTTCTTGTTCTCGCCGGGAAGCGCGAGCGTTTTTACAGAATCGGCGGTCATAATTACGATCTCGCCGGGGCCGAGCTCCTTATAATCCTTATATCCGAGATTGAGATAAGCGAAGCTCTCGAAGCAGGCGCAATAGCCCTCCTCCTTCGCTCCGATGACCACGGGCGTTCTGCCGAGGCGGTCGCGTGCAACGTATATACCGAGGGGAGTGAGGATCATAATGCTCGCAGAGCCGTCGATGCGCTCCTGCGCGTAGCGGATGCCGTCGATGAGATTCTCCTTCTGCGAGATGAGCGCGGCGATCAGCTCGGTGGGATTGATCTCGCCGTTATGCATCTGCATGAAGTGACTGCCCTCCCCGATTATCTCATTGGTGAGCTCCTCAAGGTTATTTATCTTGCCGACCGTAGTTATGGCGAAGGTGCCGTGGTGCGAGCGCATAAATACAGGCTGTGACTCGAAATCCGAGATGCATCCGATACCGAGATTGCCCTTCATCGAGGTGGACTCGGTGGTGAACTTGGTTCTGAAGGGGGCGTTCTCTATCTTATGAATGGCGTGGTCGAAGCCGCGCTCGTAGTCATAGACGGCAAGTCCTGCTCTTCTCGTGCCGAGATGAGAGTGATAATCCGTACCGAAGAAGAGGTCGAAAACGCAATCCTCTTTTGATGCTACGCCGAAAAATCCGCTCATAGATAACTCCAATCCAAAGAAAATGAAATACGTAGTATATTCTAACAGAAATCACCCGAAAATTCAAGAGAATTTGCGAAAAAAACGAGATTTCTTCAAAAGAAGCGGATTTTTTTGAGATGCTCCGACGATGCAACTTCGCTCAAATAAGAGTTACTATCTTGACAAATATTTTAAAATGGTGTAAAATAGCGTGAAGAAAGGCGGTACTTCATTATGACTAACGAAGTTCTCGAATGTATAAAGACAAGACGAAGCATAAAGAAATATAAGTCCACTCCCGTGCCAGAGGAGGCTCTCGCGGCTATCCTTGAGGCAGGCACATACGCGCCTACGGGCAGAAATATGCAGGCCCCGATCATCATCGCGGTCACAAATAAAGAGATGCGCGACAATCTCGCGCGCCTCAACGCAGACGTGCTCGGCACGGCGGCAGATCCCTTCTACGGTGCGCCCTGCGTTCTCGTCGTTCTGGCAGAGCGCTCGATCCGCCCGAACACCTATATCTGCGATGGCTCGCTCGTTATGGGCAATATGCTCCTCGCCGCGCACTCGCTCGGACTCGGCGGATGCTGGATCCATCGCGCAAAGGAGATGTTCGAGTGTGAGGAGGGGCAAGAGATCCTTCGCGAGCTCGGCATCGAGGGTGACTTCGTGGGTATCGGAAACTGCGTTATCGGCTATGCCGACTGCGAATATCCCGCGACTCCTCCCCGTAAGGAAAACTACGTCTACTACATCAAGTAACAGGAGCTTTTATGCAGGAATCCTTTTACAGTATAAATGATCCCGTCAGCGCGATAAGGCTAACCGACTACAGCGCAGACTCGGCTAGGTCGGCTCTCGAGCGACTGCTCGAGCCGCTCGGCTTTCTCGACACAGTTAAGCCCGGAATGCGGATCATCATCAAGGCCAATCTCGTATCGGCAATGAAGCCGAGTGCCGCCGCGACCACGCACCCGATCCTCCTCGGTGCGCTCTGCGATATGCTTACCGAGCGCGGTGCGACCGTCGTCATCGGAGATAGCCCCGGAGGACTCTACACCGCCGCATTCGTCGGCAGAGTCTACAAGGTATCGGGCGTCAGCGAGCTTGTGCGCAATGGCGTCAGCCTCAACTATGATTTCGGAACGAAAACCGCAACCTACAAGGATGCGAAGGTGCTCCACGAGTTCCTCTACACCTCCTACCTTGACGGTGCGGATATGATAATCAACTTCTGCAAGATCAAGAGCCACGGCATGATGGGTATGTCCTGTGCGGCGAAGAATATGTTCGGCACGGTGCCCGGCGTGACAAAGCCCGAGTATCACTTCAGATTCCCCGAGTACCCCGACTTTGCAGATATGATATGCGATCTCGACGAGTACTTCCACCCTGCTCTCTCGATCGCCGACGGCGTTGTCGGTATGGAGGGTAACGGTCCGACGGCGGGAACTCCCAAGGAGATCGGATGCCTTCTCGCATCTCACTCGCCCCACAACCTCGATATGATCGCGGCGAAGATCCTCGGATTTGAGCCCGGCGAGCTTCCTCTTCTTGAGGCGGCGAGACGACGCGGTCTTGTGCCCGAGTCGGCAGACGAGGTGACGGTGTTCGGCGATGCCGACACTCTCACGGTTGAGGACTTCGAGCGCGTTGTTGAGCGTCACTCTATGAAATTCGAAGGCAGCGGCAAGAATCCTATCGCACGACTCTTCGGCAAGATCGCAGGCGCGGTGCTGAACACCCGTCCCGTGCTCGACAAGAAGAAGTGCGTCGGATGCGGAATGTGTGCCGAGATCTGCCCCGCTAAGGCCATCGTGATGAAGGACGGCCGTGCCGTCATTGACCGCGGCGACTGCATCCGTTGCTTCTGCTGTCAGGAATTCTGCCCCAAGAGTGCGATGAAGGTCGGCAGAACCGCGATTGCAAGGCTCGTACAGAAAAAATAAGACTAATAACCCTTATATCTCCATCGGTTTATCCTACACTATGAAAACGAGGCTATTATATGTCAATAGAAATCAGAGAGGTCATCTCTAAAAAGGACCTGAAAACCTGGGTGCGATTCCCGAGCAAGCTCTACAAGGATAACGAATACTTCGTTCCCTTCCTTGAGAATGACGAGATCGATACCTTCACAAAGGAAAAGAATCCCTCCTACGCCTTCTGCGAGACCAAGCTCTTCCTGGCTTACAGAGGTGACGAGGTGGTCGGCAGAATCGCCGGCCTGATCAACCACGCCTACAACGAAAAATGGGGCAAGAACGCTATCCGCTACACAAGATTCGATTTCATCGACGATCACGAGGTTTCAGAGAAGCTTCTCGACGCCGTTATTACCTGGGGACGCGAGCGTTCCTATGACGAGATCATGGGCCCGATGGGCTTCAACGATACCGACCATCAGGGAATGCTCGTCGAGGGCTTTGATCAGCTGAACATGTCGGTGACTTTCTATAATCACCCCTACTACATCGAGCATATGGAGCGTCTCGGACTGACGAAGTCGGTGGACTGGATCGAGTACAAGATCAAGTGCCCCGATGAGGTTGACTCGCACATTGAGCGAATCGCACGTCACATCCTCGAGCGCGGCAAATACACGGTAGTTACCTACACCGATCGAAAGGTTCTGTACAACGACGCATTTGAGGCCTTCCAGGTGGTTGACGAGGCAGAGGCGGTTCTCTACGGCACCGTTCCTCTGACCGAGGAGGTCATCAAGAATATGATAGACAACTACATTCCGCTCGTCGACCTCGACTACATCTGCTCTGTCAAAGATACCGAGGGACGTATCGTCGCCTTTGGCGTTATGGTTCCCTCGCTCGCAAAGGCCTTCAAGAAGGCGAACGGAAGAATGCTCCCTCTCGGCATCGTACATATGCTCCGCGCTCTCAAGGGCAAGAACGACACACTCGAGATGTACTTCGTGGCGGTCGATCCGAGACATCAGCTCGCAGGCATCCCCGCGCTTCTGATAGACACTCTCACAAAGAAATGCATCGAGAAGGGCGTCGCCTACTGCGAGACCGGCCCTATGCTCGAGACCAACGGCGCAGTACACAGTCTGTGGCACTATTTTGACAAGGAGCAGCACAAGCGCCGCCGCTGCTACGTGAAGTCTATCTAAGGAGTATCGGTTATGGAAAACAATAAAGCGCAAATGTGGCAGGCTATAAAGTTCACTCTGTTTTCGGTTTCGGCGGGCGTTATCCAGATCGGATCGTTTGCTCTGCTTGAGCTCTTAATTGAGGGATATTGGATCCCTTATCTCACGTCGCTTCTTCTCTCGATTCTGTGGAACTTCACCCTGAATCGCAGATACACCTTCAAGTCTGCGGCGAACGTACCCGTAGCTATGGCAAAGGTGCTCGGCTTCTACGCCGTCTTCACCCCTCTGTCCACATGGCTCGGCAATATGGCGGCTATCGCAGGCGCACCCGAGTTTTTGGTTCTCGGTGTCACGATGCTTCTGAACTTCGTGCTTGAGTTCCTCTTCTGCAAGCTCGTGGTCTATCGCGGTCAGGAGAACACGAGAGAGGAAAAATAACTCCGTTCACTTAACAAAAGCTATGCCGAGGAGCAAAAGCGCTCCTCGGCGTTTTTAATTTTTGCGGCATAAGCGGCGTATGTGCTTGAAAAATCCGCACGGGTGTGATATAATAAGGTTGTAATATGAAAAAGGCGCACGCCTTGTGGAGAAAGAGGTAAAAATGAAGGACTTCAGCATAAACGAGATGCAAGAGATGCAAAAAGCTCTGCAGGACAGATACAAGCACAAGTGGGAGCCCATCTGCCCCGAGATCGGACAGAACAAGCTGCTCTGGATGATCGGCGAGATCGGCGAGGTGATCGACATCGTCAAAAAGAACGGTGGCGAGCGTGCCTGTACCGACGAATCCCTGCGTCGCGACCTCGTTGAAGAGATGGCAGACGTTCTGATGTACTACAACGACGTGATGCTCTGCTACGGAATAACTGCCGAAGAACTCAAAAACTCATATTCGGCAAAGTTTGAGAAGAACATGAAGCGCTGGTAATTTTCCTTTGGTGAGGTGGTAGAGATGATTTTTGAAAAGTCCTGTGGGTTCGTCGTTTACAAGGAGTCCGAGGGCGTGCGAGAGTATCTGCTCGTCAGCGCTCTGAACGGCAAACACGGCTTCCCCAAGGGTCACGTAGAGCGTGGCGAAACAGAATATGAAACCGCCGTGCGAGAGCTGAAGGAGGAGACGAATCTCGAGGTTCGCGCCATAGACGGGTTCCGCAGACAGATCGAGTACAAGCTCCCGCAGAAGCGCGACACCATGAAGCGTTGCGTATACTTCCTCGGTGAGTACACCGAGGGCGAGCTCATTCGCCAGGAGGAAGAGATACTTGACGCCGTTTTCGTTCCCTTTGAGCAAGCTATAGCAATGATTCCCTACGCAAACGCGAGAGCCGTTCTGCAAGAGGCGGACGCGTATATTGACTCTCTTGTCAGCGAGCAATAATTCCCACTTCAACGAGGTGTGCGTATGACTACAAAAACCTATAACAAGCTCGTTCGGGATCTGATCCCGGACATTATAGCGGCCTCCGGCAACAAGTGTCGGACGCGCGTGCTCTCGGACGAGGAATATCTCGAGATGCTCGATGCGAAGCTCGACGAGGAGCTTGCCGAGTATCACGCGGACAAAAACCTCGAGGAGCTTGCCGATCTGCTCGAGCTTATACGCGCGGCGGCGATCGCGCGCGGCTACACTCTCGAGGAGCTCGAGACCGCAAGAGCCGAGAAGGCAAAGGAGCGCGGCGGATTTGAGAAGAAGATCCTGCTTGTCGACGTGACGGAGGGGTAATGCTCTGCCCGACTGTGATGGGTGAAGGCGAAATACAGCAAAAGAAAAAACTCGGTACACCGAACGGTGTTCCGAGTTTTTTGGTTGCAAATATGTGGTTTAAGTCACGGCAGAGCCACGACCGCGACCAAAAGGAAGAACTCAAACCGCCTAAGGCGATTTGAGTTCCTTTGGAAGAGTACCGTTATAACGATACAATTGATAGCTTTGAATACGGGCGGTGCGTTTTGAAATATGATTAGCCCTCTAAGATTTTTAAATATCTGTCAAGTCTTGCCTCAATGTATCCGGCAAACAAATTCTCCATTGTGGAAAGCTTACCCTTGACGTGGTATTCATCGAAAGCGTTGTAATAAGCCAAACGGTCGGTAAACTTTATATCAATGGGTGGGTAGCCGGATTTCATCAATTCCAGATTCACCAAAAGACGCCCGGTTCTGCCGTTACCGTCAATAAACGGGTGAATGCCCTCAAATTCAATATGGAACCTTGCAAGCTTTGTAACAATATTTTCGTCGCTTTCTAAAAAATCACGGATAAGCTGATCCATCTTTGGCTCTATCAGATATGGCTGAACAGGTTCGTGATGTGCCCCCATAATACGAACGGGAACTCGACGGTAAACACCACGGTCTTCTTTCTTGTCTGCAAGAACCAAATAATGAATTTCTTTGATAATTCTTTCGCTGATTGGAACATTATCCCTTACCAGCTCACAAACGTAGTCAAAGGCTTCCTTGTGGCCTACCGCCTCCATATGGTCTTTGAGCGGTTTTTGGTCTATCGTAAGACCTCGGAGTACAAGGTCTGTTTCACGCAGAGTGAGCGTATTACCTTCAATGGCGTTGGAATTATATGTGTATTCAACGATGAATTCCTCGTTGAGCCTTGCAGCCTCTCCCTCGGTCAAGGGTCTTCTGCCGTCAAGTTCTTTCTTTTTTTGCTCGATTCTTGAAAGGATGCTTTCTCTGGACTTATATCTTCCGTCTGCGGGTTTATCAGCATCACTGGGAATTTTCCATGCGCGTCCGTCTTGATACGCACCCGGAATTTTTCCTTCTGAGCAAAGCACGCGAATTCTTCTATCCGAGATACCCCACTTTTCGGAAGCTTGTTTTATGGTCATAAACATAAATCTATCCTCCTT
>JAZRFQ010000004.1:0-7589 GCA_045643725.1 Eubacteriales bacterium
TCCGGGGCTGGATACGTCGAGGTAATAGAAGCCCTCGATAGGATCTACCTCATCGAGAATGGGATCGATAGTGCGGTGCACGCGCTCGCAGTCCTCGATACCGATACCTGCATCGGAGTCGATAGTGATCTCAAGGTGATAGTCTGCGCCAACCTTCGCGTAGGTGACGTCCCAGATGCGATAGCCAAGCTCAACGACGGTGGGCTCAATCGCTTCTCTGACGGTTTCTCTGATAGTTTTTTTCATTTTTTTACCTCCGTCTTTCGAAATTCGTTTTACAACGAATGAAGAGTGACCCGTGGGTCACTCTTCACCTTTCATATTCATTCTAGGACTATTATACCATATTTTTCATAAAAATCAATACTTTATTCAAAAAAATATTAAAATATTAAGAAATATTACGGTTTTAGTCGATAGGCAGGTCGTTAGGAGCCTTTCCAACCTCGTACTTACGCTCCTTGAGCGAGTCAATTCTCGTCTCCTTAGCCATTTCATCCATCAGCGCTTCAATACGCTTCTTGATCTCAAGCTTCTCGCGTTCGAGTTCGGCGATTCTCCGATCTATGAGATCTATTTCGTCTTTATCTATTTTTACGTCTGCCATTTCTTACCTCGATTCTCCGGCCCAATTCATGATAAACTCGGTGATGGGCTCATTGAATATAATGAACAAACCGATCAAAGCGAGCGCACCGAATGCGATACCCACGATCCATTTCCAAACGTTACGCTTGTCATCGATCTGGGCTCTGTTCTTACCCTTATCAAGCAATGCATCCATAGCATCCTCGATCTTTTCCATCTCTTTCTTCTTCGCGTCAATAGCGTCGTGATAAATGTGCTTCTGATCCTCCGCCGCGTGCTTTTCCCTGTATTTGAGCACCTTTACGTCGGCTTCCATCTCAACGAGAGCGTTCATGCGTGCATAGAGCTTTTCACTCTCCTCAGCCGTAAAGACGTATTTCTCCGCCTTGCTCTCTGCGTCGTAAAGCTTGTTAAAGGCACGTCTTCTGGCGCGAAGTCTTACGCTGAGCTCGTTATTCTTGTTCTCTGCGTTGAGATAATCTGCGCTTCTCTGGGCGTAAAGCTTCATCAGCTCGTCGTTGATCTCGCTTCGACGCTCAAGAAGAGCAAGAAGAGCAACCTTGGTACGGTCTATGATCGCAGGACGTGCGATGGTTCGAAGAGTCTTTCTCTCCGAGGTCAGATTGAGCGCACGAAGATAGCGGCGGTTGTCAAAGTACTCGGAAAGACGAGCCTTGAGGGCGCGCGTTCTGATGCCGTAAACTCGGCGCAGGATCTCCTTCTGTATCTCTATTCTACGTACGTCGTTATCACTGTGACCGAACTGATACTTTGTGATATTGATCTCGTACTCAAGTCGCGCCGACTTATACTCTGCAAGCTTTGTGAAGAAACGCTCGGAATTTACCAGCGCGCGCTTTGCTCTGGCAACACCGGCGATAACGTCGTAGGACGTCTTGTAGTTACTCTCGATCTCCTCGGTACGATCCTTCTTGAAGGATTCAAACTGCTTGAAAAAGTAGTCGTATCGGCGTTTTTTCTCTTCGGAGTCCTCGCTCTTTTCCTTGGCTTCCTTTTCAGCCTTTTCTCTGGCCTTTTCTTCTTCCTTAGCTTTTTCCTTAGCCTCTTTTTCGGTCTTTTCTCTGGCCTTCTCTTCTTCCTTAGCCTTTTCCTCGGCCTCTTTTTCGGTCAAAGCTATTGCCTCTTTATTTAATTTTTCCTCTTTTTCCTTGGCATGGTCATTATCGTCTCTTACGAATGTTCTACCGTAATCGACCCGTTTGTCAGACATCTTTTCTGTCTCCCTTCATTTCAAGCGATACTTGCAATTTTACTGATTCTCTTTACTCTTCTCATAACATTCCGAGAGGAAATTCAAAACGTCACGTCTGAGTATTATTCCAATGAAGCATCCACGGTCGTCAACGACGGGAACCGAGTTATGCTCCTTTACCATCTCTATAAGCTCTCCCACCGATGCGTTGTGGAAGAGGGGCTTTGCGTAGCCAGGGTCAATAATGGCAGTCACGTTATCGCGCTCTGCCTTTCTATAGTCAAAATCGTTGTTGTCGAGGAAATATCTGAATATGTCTTCGTTACGAAGCGTACCCACGTACTCGCCCTCCGCGTTAATTATCGGAATGGTGACGTATCTGTGGAAGCGCATCTTCTCAAAAGCCTGTCTGACTGTGGAATCGTCGGTGGCGTAGGCCACGAGACTTTTCGGAACAAGAAATCTGAGAATGTTCATTTTCTCTCCAATCAATTTTCGATATTTGGTGTTTTACTCTTTATTCTCCGTGAGGGTCGAGCCGATTACCGTCGCGTACTGCGCGCGCTCGGGAATCACGAAATTCACGTCGCCGTACATAGCGTTCAGCTCATTGAACTTTGTCTTGCAAAAGGCAAGTCTTGTCAGGTTGCCGGTGAGAACTATGTTCTTTACCTTGCAGTGACGGGCCGCGAACACCGAAACCATGGCAACCGTCTCATAGACCATATTAAGAATGCCGCGTGCTATATCGCTCTTATTTGCTACGTCGGACACGTTGCCGAAGTTGGACGCGGTAAGATCGTCGGCGAGATTACCGCCGCCGCTGCCGCCAAGCTTCGAGGTGATATCCTTGATGCGCAGATCGATCATAGAGAGGTCGCCCTCGAGGGCATACTCCTCGATATGCTCGATGGTCTCTGCCTGCAAAAGCAGCTTGGACAGTCCCATAATAGTTCCGCCGCCAACGCCCGTACCGCCAAGATAGTTGGTAGTGCCGTCCGCCTTCGCGTGAACTATCGCGGTGCCCGTGCCCATACTGACGACCAGTGCCTCATCAAAGCCCGAGAGGTAGAGTCCGCCTCTGCCTATGCTGTCAAATTCCGACACGCGATGGCACTTGAGTCCGTAGAGATCGCGCTTAACGAAGGACGCGCCAACTCCGGTTATCATCATCTCGTCAATATCGGATATTTTCAAATCGTTCTCATCGGTAAACTTACCGAAAGCGCCGTAGGTAGCCGTGATGGGATCGTTAGCTCTGACAAACTGGGGCTCGATAAGCGATATTTTATCGCCCTCCTTGCGAAGTCCCACGATCTTGGTGGTGCTGCCTCCTACGTCAATTCCGATTATTACGCTCATTTCAGTTCCCTCTTGACTATTTCTTCATAAGCTGCTCAAACGACAGCCCGTATTTGTCTGCTATATCACGCGCATAGGACTTGCCGTCGGGGGCCATACGCTTGATCTTGAAGGAGCGCTTGCCCTCGTCGATGCCCGCAACGAGTGTATCGATCTTGATACCGCCGAGCTCGAGTGAGCGACGGTTTATATCTGCGATGCCCGCGGCAAGCTCATGAAGGTGAGTCGAGAATATTCCGCGACATCTGCGAGCCGCAAACGCGGTGAGGATCTCGGAGGCTATATACGCCGCCTCGTATGCGCCGGTGGAGGAAAGCGACTCGTCAAGCAGAATCATAGAGTTCTCGTCGGAGTCGTCAAAGATCTCACGGAGTCTCGCGCACTCCTCGCCGAGTCTACCCTTATCAATAGTATCGTCCGCGCCCTCGGGGAAATGGGTGTATATACCCGAAACGGGCGAGATTTTTGCCTTTGCGGCGGGCACGGGAAGACCGAGCTGGAACATAGCCTGCGCCGCGCCGAGCGCGACGGTGATAACCGACTTTCCGCCTCTGTTCGGGCCGGTGAGAACGTATATTCTCGCATCGTCGTCAAAGGAAAGATCGTTTGTGACTATCTCGTCATCTATCGCGAGAGCTACGCGGGGATTGTAGAGCTCAAGTGCCTCAAAGCACTTCTCCGCCATAGGCGCAGTCTCGGGAATCGTCGTCTTACAGCCGGGATGGGCATCCAGCTTTCTGATAAGCTCTGCGGCACGGGAGACGAACTCTATCTCGGGCAGAAGCTTGAGAAGGAAATCGGTGCTGTCGATAACGTACTCGCCGACGATATTGCGCCATCCGCGCACGGAGGCGTGGAAGATATCCTCGATAGCCGTGTTGAACGCGCCGATAAGTGCCTCCTGCTTGTTCTCGCTCTGTCCTCTGCCGAAGGGCGAGAGGTTTGCGATGCAGGTGAATGCGTCGTTCTTGAAGGAAAGGCGAAGGATCTTATCGAGCACCTTACCCGACTTAAATTCCTCGGAATTTACCGAGATAACACCGGCCGCCGTGGGACGGAACTCGCGGTCAAGATTGACACCGATGGTGATGCTTCGTATTTCGTGAACGCGGGAGGTAAGAGCCTCCAGCTTCTTGTTAAGATCGGTATAATACTCCGACGAGGATATGGACAGAACGAAGTCCGCAAGCTCGCGGAACGCAGGGCTCTGCACCTTGTCCTTAACGCCCGAAAGTCCGCGCTCAAGCTCGCTGATACAGGAGACGTAAAGCTCGATCTCGGTGATACCGTAGAGATAGGAATCCGCGGCAGTGGTAGCGTCGGTGTTGAGTCGACGCAGCTCCATAATATCGTCAAGAATCGGATGGATCTTGGAAAGTGTTTCGGAAAGCTCGGGGATAGTAAGGATATCGCCGAGAGTCTTCTGTCTGTATGCGATAACCTCCATATCCGAGGTGAAGAAATCGGTGAGCGCGCCTCTCTTAAGATTGAATATGCCGCTGAGGCCGAGCTCATCGCACACCGCCTCGGAGACGTCGGGCAGGTTCGCTCTGTCGCGGTGATAATTATATGCAGCCTCGTTTGGATACAAGAGGCTTATAAAGCGTTCTGACATGGTTTTCTCCTCAAAAATTGGCGGTGGATATAATTTTACAAATATATTATAACATATATATTAAAGTATCGCAAGGGTAAAATAAAAAATTTTGTATTTATTTTAAATTCGGTTGCAAAAGGGGCGCCGATGTTATATAATATTGGTATCAGGAAAGCGAGGTTTTAACTATGAAGGTACTCATTCTCAACGGAAGTCCTCACAAGGACGGCAGTGTTTTCACCGCTATAAACGAGCTCACCACCGCTCTGAATGCAGAGGGCGTGGAGACCGAGATCATTCACGTCGGCGCGAAGGTTATTCGCGGTTGCGTTGCCTGCAGACAGTGCACAAAGCTCGGCAAATGCGCCTTTGACGACGAGGTCAACGAGATCGCCGAGAAATTCAAGGAGGCGGACGGTCTTGTCGTAGCTTCTCCCGTGTATTACGCCGCCCCCAACGGAACTCTGGTATCTCTTCTCGACAGACTCTTCTATAGCTCTTCGTTCCCCAAGACTATGAAGGTCGGTGCTGCGATCGTATCGGCAAGACGTGGCGGATGCACCGCTACCTTTGACGCTTTGAACAAGTATTTCGCAATCTCCGGCATGCCTATCGTAACAAGCCAATACTGGAATATGATACACGGCAACTGTGCCGCCGACGCACTTCAGGACGGCGAGGGTCTGCAGACCATGCGCACGCTCGGAAAGAACATGGCATTCCTCATGAAGGCTATCGCACTTGGCAAGGAGCAATATCCCGTTCCCGAGAGGGAGCCCGGCATTCGCACCAATTTTATCAGATAATGCAAACAATACTTTGCATTTTAGCCGCGAAATTTAACACGGGGTTATACTTAATGAAAAAGCACGGTCTGAAAAAGACCGTGCTTTTTGTGTTTTTACCGTCGATAATTGCGACTTACATATTTTTAAGATAGGGTGGAAGCGAATTATCAGTAACAACAAATACGACGATTGCAACGATAAGAGTGACAAGGGCGATCGTAATAATGATGGCCGTTGTCTTGCCGATCTTCGTGCTCTTCGTATCTCCCTGAACGAATTTTGCCGCTCGCAGAGCCGTAACTATCGGTTTATAAAGCATCATAACAACTGCGGCGTTCAGTACCGATTTTGCAAAATTAAAAGGTACAAGAAGAGGAAGAAGTAATCCCACTACCGCCTCAACCGGCTGTCCGGTGTAGATCGGTGTGATGAGGAGGTTCAGTGGGATCATTATGGCTGTATACGCCACTACCGCGACGAAAAGTCCGATCACGGCACCAATCATAGTTCGCTTATATTTATACACCAGAGCCGCCGTCATTGCGAAGGCCAGGCTGGACAAAAAGTCCATCGCTAATCCCCAAAAGCCGGTCTCGAATCCGGTGATAACGCTCGAAAGAAGGGCGGTTACTATACAAATGGGCAATGCCGAGATTGGCCCATAAATGAACGCGCCGATGGCGAGTATCGCATCTTTAATATCAATAGTAAGGAATGCTATTCTGATTCCTGAGGTCATAAGGCTCAAAACAAACGCCAATGCGGCAAACATCGCCATACCGCACAGCTTTTTTGTTTGATCACTGATTTTGTTTATTTTACTCATATTTTCCTTTCTTTTCTAAAGGAGAAAAAGAAAATCCTCGGCTATACCGAGGACGAAAATCGATCTGCGAGGGCTATTTCTATTCTGCCCGTCGCGTACTCTTCTCTTTTATCATCCGGACTTTACCGTCGGTTGAGGAATCTCACCTCATCGGGAGCGCACGCGCTCTTCGCAGACTATACTGCCGGTATGGAGTTGCACGCGATATCAAAATCGCTACGCTCACCAATCCCCAAAGAAAATTTGTTTTATATTATTATATTAGAATGTAGAAATATCGTTCTTTTTAATTACCCGACAGCCAAAAAGGCTGTCGGGTAACGCTTTATATCAAAGAATTAAACTCTGAAATTAAGCAAGGATCTCGGAAACAACGCCCGAACCAACGGTTCTACCACCCTCACGGATAGCGAAACGAAGACCCTTCTCGCAAGCGATAGGAGTGATGAGCTCAACGTTCATGTCAACGTTATCGCCGGGACGGCACATCTCAACGTTCTCAGGAAGGTTGATGATACCGGTAACGTCGGTAGTTCTGAAGTAGAACTGAGGTCTGTAACCGGAGAAGAAGGGCTTGGAACGGCCGCCCTCTTTCTCAGTAAGAACGTAAACCTGACCAATGAACTTGGTGTGGGGCTGAACAGAGCCGGGCTTGCAAAGAACCTGACCTCTCTCGATCTCGTTCTTCTGAACGCCACGGAGAAGAAGACCAACGTTATCACCAGCCTCAGCGAAGTCCATGAGCTTATGGAACATCTCGATACCGGTTACAACGGTGGAGGAGGACTCGTCCTTGAGACCTACGATCTCAACAACGTCTGCCATCTTGATGGTACCACGCTCTACACGACCGGTAGCAACGGTACCACGACCGGAGATGGAGAATACGTCCTCGACAGGCATAAGGAAGGGAAGGTCAGCCTTTCTGTCGGGAGTAGGAATGTAGGAGTCAACAGCCTCCATGAGCTCCTTGATGCAAGCGAACTCAGGTGCGTCAAGACCATTGGTGGAGGTAAGAGCCTCACGAGCGGAACCACGAACGATCGGAATGTCGTCGCCGGGGAACTCGTACTCGTTAAGGAGGTCACGGATCTCCATCTCAACGAGCTCGAGGAGCTCCTCATCGTCAACGAGGTCGGTCTTGTTCATGAATACAACGATTGCAGGGACGCCTACCTGACGAGCGAGAAGGATGTGCTCACGAGTCTGCTGCAT
>JAZRFQ010000005.1:0-14170 GCA_045643725.1 Eubacteriales bacterium
ATAGCCTCGACCTGGTCGTGAGTAACGTAGATGAAGGTGGTCTCAACCTTCTTGTGAAGCTTGGTAAGCTCGGTTCTCATCGAAGCACGAAGCTTTGCATCAAGGTTCGAAAGGGGCTCGTCGAGAAGGAATACCTTGGGGGTACGAACGATCGCACGCCCGAGCGCAACTCTCTGCTTCTGCCCACCGCAAAGAGCCTTGGGACGACGCTCAAGAAGCTGTGAAATGTCAAGGATTCTAGCAGCCTCCTCAACGCGTCTCTTGATCTCCTCCTTGGGAACCTTACGGAGCTTAAGACCGAATGCCATGTTATCGAAAACGGTCATATGAGGATAAAGAGTGTAGTTCTGGAACACCATCGCGATGTCTCTGTCCTTAGGAGCGATATCGTTAACGTATCTGTCACCGATGTAAAGCTCGCCCTCGGAAATCTCCTCAAGACCTGCGATCATACGAAGAGTGGTGGACTTACCGCAACCCGAAGGACCAACGAATACAAGGAACTCCTTGTCCTTGATCTCAAGGTTGAAGTCGGATACGGCTACAACGCCGCCGGGATACTTCTTGTAAATGTGTCTGAGCGAAAGACCTGCCATTTTTTCAGTTCTCCTTTAAAAAATATATTTATTAACGCTAACATTATAACAGATTGCGCCGCCTTTTACAATGGGCGTTTTAACGGTTTTATAGCGATTCTTTTGTGCATATTACACATAAATGCGGCGCTTTGTTTGTGAATGTCGACTACCGCGAAGCGACAATTCTAATTTATTAGAATTTTTATTAACTTGACATTCTATGTCGGAAGTAGTATAATTAGGTCGATACTTTTATTAACGGGAGAGTAACTATGTTTGAATACACTTTCGCTGCTATCCAAAAAATAATAAACGACGCAAAAAGGCTTATGCTTATTATTAACTTGAGCATAATTTCAGGCAACATTGCTAATCTCGCACACTCTTTAGCTGTAGGAATAGGAAACGTTTATGCAAATACAACGCTTTGCACGTTAACAGTAATATACTTCATTTTCTTTGTTCTAAAAACGAAAAAAGTTATAAAGAAAAATGAATTCAAAAACTTTAAGCGTATTTACAGAATAATGAAGCTATCGGTGAATGCGCTGGTTTTAATTCTTGCAATCTACGGTATTATATCAGGATTGGGATCGAGCGCATCGATTATTAAGACTTACTTGCTTTTAGCTTTGTGGCTTATTCAAGTTATCTTTGAAATATTGGTTTTTGTAATTGAAATGATAGCAAATATGTTTGTTAGCGCAATTGGTCACGATGCGTTCTGGTTGGCTAAATTTCTCAATAAAAATGCCACGCGTCCTTCAAACAACGATCCGTACATACGCAAACTTGAGCCGTTCGTAGAATCTGCTAGAAAAGAGGCTGCAGAAAAAAGAGCATCAGAAAAACGCGAGAAAATACAAGATTTCAAGGACAAGATCGAGTCGATGTTTGTCACAAAATAACTCGCACATATCAAAAACAAAAAAGGGGCTGACGTGCAGCCCCTTTTCATTTTAATCTTAAGCGTTTGCCGCCTTTACGATTGCGGTGAACTTGTCGGTCTTGAGAGACGCGCCGCCGATAAGGCCGCCGTCAACGTTGACCTTGGCAAGAAGCTCTGCCGCGTTGCCGTCGTTCATGGAGCCGCCGTACTGAACGGTAACCTCCTCTGCCGCCTCAGCGCCGAAGGCCTCTGCGATTGCCGCTCTAACGAAGCCGTTACCCTCGTCTGCCTGCTCTGCGGTAGCGGTCACGCCGGTACCGATAGCCCATACGGGCTCGTAAGCAACGATAACGTTCTTGAGCTGCTCCTTCGTCACGCCGGTGAGAGCGATCTTGGTCTGATACTTGAGGAGAGTCTCGGTGTAGCCGAGCTCGCGCTCCTCGAGAGTCTCACCTACGCAAACGATAGCCTTGAGACCTGCCTCAAGAGCCGCCTTGGTACGAAGGTTAACGGTCTTGTCGGTCTCTGCGAAGTACTGTCTGCGCTCGGAGTGGCCGATAACAACGTACTCAACGCCTGCCTCTGTGAGCATAGAAGCAGAAAGCTCTCCGGTGTATGCACCCGACGCCTTGAAGTGAACGTTCTCCGCGCCGATCTTGATATTAGTACCCTTTGCAGCCTCAACAGCCGCGGGAATATCAATAGCAGGAACGCAAAGCACGATGTCGCACTTGTCAAGTCCCGCTACCATAGGAGCAAGCTCGGTGATGAACGCCTTGGTCTCGGTGGGAGTCATATTCATCTTCCAGTTGCCTGCGATAACTGTTCTTCTCATTGATTTTTCCTCATTTCGTTTTTCAGTTAACAACCGAGAGGCCGTCGGTCTCTCGGTTGACTTTTATTGAGAATGTGATTTGATTGCCCGATTTTTGAGCAAGTTGCGTCGTTCTTACGACCGAAGCCGTAGGATAATCTACGGCGAGTTTGTCGGAAAACGGCGGAAATTGCCAAAAATTATTTTTGAGGGAGATTTTTCGTTCGCGACCCGAAGGCGTAGAAACCTACGTCGAGTGGGAGTGAACGGGAAATATCACCAAAAATTACTTATCGAGAAGGCAGGAAATGCCGGGGAGATCCTTACCCTCAAGGAACTCAAGAGATGCACCGCCACCGGTAGAGATGTGGGTGATCTTGGATGCGAAGCCGAGCTGCTCGCATGCTGCTGCGGAGTCGCCGCCGCCTACGATAGTGGTCGCGGAGCTGGATGCAAGAGCCTCTGCTACTGCGATAGTACCCTTTGCAAGAATGGGGTTCTCGAATACGCCCATAGGACCGTTCCAAACAACGGTCTTTGCGGAGTTAACTGCCTCTGCGAAGATAGCCGCGGTCTTGGGACCGATGTCACAGCCCTCTCTGTCTGCGGGAATGGAGTCAACGTCAACGTACTGAACGTCAACGGGAGCGTCGATGGGGCTCGGGAAATCTGCGATGGTTGCGCAGTCGATGGGGAGAAGGAGCTTAACGCCGTTCTTCTCTGCCTTTGCCATCATCTCACGGCAGTAGTCGAGCTTGGTCTCGTCAAGGAGAGACTTACCCACGCCGTAGCCCTTTCCAGCAGGGAAGGTATAAGACATACCGCCACGGATGATAAGGGTGTCAACCTTGGTGAGAAGGTTGTCGATAACGTTGAGCTTATCTGCTACCTTAGCGCCGCCGAGGATAGCAACGAAGGGTCTCTGGGGATCGGAAAGAGCCGCGCCCATAACAGAGATCTCCTTCTGAATGAGGTAACCGCAAACTGCGGGAATGTAGTCAGCAACACCTGCGGTGGAAGCGTGTGCTCTGTGAGCCGCACCGAATGCATCGTTAACAAAGATGTCTGCCATAGAAGCAAGCTCCTTTGCAAGCTCTGCACCGTTCTTGGTCTCGCGAGCGTCGAATCTGGTGTTCTCAAGAAGAACTGCGTAGCCGGGCTTGAGAGCCGCAACCTTTGCCTTTGCGTCCTCACCGATGAGGTCCTCTGCGAAGGTTACCTTCTCCTCGCCGAGAAGCTCGTTGAGTCGAGCGGCAACGGGAGCGAGAGTGAACTTCTTCTTGTCGCCCTTGAGTGCCTTTGCAAGGTACTCCTCGGTAGCCGCAGCGCGCTCTGCCTCGGGAAGAGCCTCTACTGCCTTCTTCTCCTTCTTGGAGAGACCGAAGCCCTCGGTGAAGATACCGTGAGGCTTACCCATATGAGAGCAAAGGATAACCTTTGCGCCCTTTTCCATAAGATACTTGATAGTGGGGAGTGCACCTACGATTCTCTTGTCGGAGGTGATAACGCCATCCTTTATAGGTACGTTGAAGTCGCAACGTACAAGGACGGTTTTGCCCGAAACTTCTACGTCTTCAATGGTTTTCTTGTTGTAAGCTGCCATTTTGGAAATCTCCTTTTGTATATTATATTTTTATTAACATCTTAACCTTATATATAATATCACAAACTTTTGAATTAGTCAATAATATTGTTAAAAAATAAACGAATTTTTTAACGGATGCAAAGTCGCGCGAGAGAGATAATGAACATTTTTGAACAAAAGTAAAAAAACGCTTGACTTTTCTAACAAAGTATTATATAATCAACATATGGCAGATATGAGTCTGCTTAAAAGCAGATGAGTCTACGCAAGTATGAATGAAAGGAATCGCGCAATATGCGCGAAACGATAAATGGAATCGTCTCGAAAAAAGGAAGACCTCAGGGTACAAAAAACGAAAAAGGCACTGACCGATACCTTCCGCCAGCTTCTCGAGGAGAAGTGCTTTGAGGATATCACGGTAAACGAGCTGTGCGACAAGGCAGGCATCAGACGTGCTACCTTCTATAAGCATTTTGACGATAAGTATGCTTTCCTCGGCTTCGTGGTTCAGAGTCTGCGCGACGATTTCGACCGTCAGATCTGGTCGAGCAAAAAGCCCGGCAGCACCTCGGAGTATTACACGGCATACGTGCGCGGCGTAATTTCCTTTATCAATTATTACGACAAGATCTTTGAGGGCATTATGCAGAGTGAGATCTCGCACAGACTCATCTCTATATTGATGAAGCAAAACTACAAGGATACGTACGAAAGACTCTGCCATAGCGTAGAGGACGGAATGATCCTGCCCGCATCGATCGAATCCACCGCGGCTATGCTGACCGGAGGCGTTGGACATATCATCATCGCCTGGGTAAAGAGTGGCAAGAAAAAGCCTATTGACGAGCTGCTTGCAGAAATATCGGCTCTCATTGAACGCCTGCAAATCAAAGACTAAAGTAAAAAAGCAACCGATCGAGGTCGGTTGCTTTTCGTTTTATTTCATACCCGTAGAGCCGAAGCCCGAAAGGCCGCGGACGGTGTCGGAGAGGCTGTCGCACTCCTCGAAGTCGGCCTTGAGGAAGGGCACGAGGGCGATCTGTGCTACGCGCTCGCCTGCCTCAACCGTGGCGGTGACGTCGGTGTGGTTGTGCAGAGGGATCATGATCTCACCGCGATAGTCGGCGTCAATTACGCCTACCTTATTAGCGGGAGCAAGACCGCGCTTGGTGGCAAGGCCGCTTCTGGCGAAAACGAGGCCGCAATAGCCCTCGGGGATCTCCATGGCGATGCCGGTATGGACGAGAACGGTAGCACCCGGAGCTATCTCAAGAGCATCAAGGGTGCAAAGATCGGCACCTGCGGAATACTCTGTGCCGTAGGTCGGAACCTTCGCCTCGGGGCAGAGCTTTTTATAACTAACTTTCATTGTCGTATCTCCTTTGGTGTAAACTATTATTTACATTTTATGCTAAGCTTCTCGCAAAGGAAGGCACCCGTGTAAGATTTCTCGCATTTTGCTATCTCCTCGGGAGTTCCCTGCGCCACAAGCGTGCCGCCGCCGTCTCCGCCCTCGGGACCGAGATCTATGATGTAATCTGCGGTCTTGATAAGGTCGAGGTTATGCTCTATTACGAGGACTGTGTTACCTGAATCGGTAAGACGCTGAAGTATGCCGATGAGCTTTGAGACGTCCTCTGTATGAAGTCCCGTGGTGGGTTCGTCGAGGATATATATGGTTCTGCCCGTGGGGCGCTTTGAGAGCTCGGTGGCGAGCTTGACTCTCTGTGCCTCGCCGCCCGAGAGCGTGGTAGAGGACTGACCGATCTTGATATACCCGAGTCCGACGTCAAAGAGTGTGCGGAGCTTGCGCTCAAGCTGCGGAAGCCCCTCGAAGAAGGAGAGTCCCTCCTCCACCGACATCTCGAGGACGTCGTAGATGCTCTTGCCCTTGAATTTCACGTCGAGGGTGTCGCGATTATAGCGCTTGCCCTTACAGACGTCGCACTTGACGTAGACGTCGGGCAGGAAGTTCATCTCGATGCACTTAACGCCGTCGCCCTCGCAGGCCTCGCATCTGCCGCCTCTGACGTTGAAGGAGAATCTGCCTGCCGAGTAGCCCTTTGCCTTGGCGTCCTTGGTCTTGGCAAAGAGATTTCTGATCTCGGTGAAGAGTCCCGTATAGGTGGCGGGGTTGGATCTCGGAGTTCTGCCGATGGGGCTCTGATCTATGGCGATGACCTTATCGAGATGCTCAAGTCCTTCGATCCTATCCACCTTGCCGGGATAGGTCACGGCGCGATTGAGGTCACGCGCGAGCGTTCTATAAAGGACCGAGTTGATAAGCGAGGATTTTCCGCTTCCCGACACGCCCGTAACGGCGATAAAGCAGCCGAGAGGAATATCCACGTTAAGATTCTTGAGGTTGTTCTCTCTTGCGCCGACGATGCGAAGGAAATTGCCGTTGCCGGGTCTTCTCGTCTTGGGCACCTCAATGATGCGTCGACCTGCGAGATAATCGCCGGTGATGGAATTCTTGCAGGCGGCAACCTGCTTTGGCGTGCCTGCCACAATGACCTCGCCGCCGTGGATTCCCGCGCCGGGGCCGATGTCGACTATAAAATCGGCATCGCGAATGGTATCCTCATCGTGCTCGACTACCACAACGCTGTTGCCGAGGTCGCGCAGATTCTTGAGGGTGGAGATGAGCTTGCAGTTATCGCGCTGATGGAGGCCAATGCTGGGCTCGTCGAGGATGTAAAGAACGCCCGTGAGCGCCGAGCCTATCTGTGTGGCGAGTCTTATTCTCTGCGCCTCACCGCCCGAGAGCGTGCCTGCGGTTCTCGCAAGATTGAGGTAATCGAGTCCTACGCGGACGAGGAAGCCGAGGCGCGCCTTGATCTCCTTGAGGATCTCTGCGGCGATCTTGGCTTCGCTCTCGCCGAGCTCGAGCTTCTCGATAAAATCGAGCATCTTATCTACCGAAAGGCGACAGATCTCGTCGATGTTAAGTCCGCCGACTGTGACGCCGAGCACCATATCGGAAAGGCGTCTTCCGCGGCATCTCGGGCAGTCTATCTCCTCCACGAACTCCTGATAGTAGTCGCCGCCCATCATCTTCATTCTTCTCTCGATGATGTGCACGATACCGTCGAAGGTGGTGGTCTGCTTTCTGTATTCCTTATCAAAATAGCGCATAACGGTGTATTTTCTCTCACCTGCGCCGTACATAAGCACGTCCATCTGCTCCTTTGTGAAGTCGCAGAGCGGCGTGTCGATATCGAAGCCGAAATCGCGGCCGACCTCGATGACAAGCGGGCCGGTCCAGGAGTCCTCGGTCATAGTGCGGAAGCCGTTAACGGCGATTCCGCCCTCTCGGAGCGTCATCTCGGGGTGAGGAATGAGCTTCTTCACCGAGATCGACTGCATATTGCCGATGCCCGAGCACTCGGGGCAGGCGCCGATGGGGTTATTGAATGAGAACATTCGGGGCTCAAGCTCGGGGAAGCTGATTCCGTGCTCCTCGCAGGCATATTTCTGCGAGAATTCGAGCTCCTCGCCCTCGCTGCCGTCGCGCTCGACGGTGACTATGGCTACTCTGCCGTCGGCCTCGCGAAGTGCACTCTCTACCGAGTCGGAGAGGCGCGAGCGGATATCCTCGCGCAGAACGAGTCTGTCGAGGACGATATCTATCGTGTGCTTTTGGTTCTTATCAAGCGTGATCTCCTCTGTGAGATCGTACATATTGCCGTCGACTCTGACTCTGGCGTAGCCGCTCTTGCGCGCGTCGGCAAAGACCTTCTCGTGCATACCCTTCTGCGCTCTGACGATGGGAGCAAGCACCATAAAGCGCGTGCCCTCGGGGAGTGCGAGAATTCTGTCGACTATCTGATCGAGCGACTGCTGCTTTATCTCCTTGCCGCAGACGGGACAGTGCGGAACGCCGACTCTGGCGTAGAGGAGTCGCAGGTAATCGTATATCTCTGTGACCGTGCCCACGGTGGAGCGCGGATTCTTGGAGGTGGTCTTCTGATCTATGGCGATGGAGGGTGAGAGCCCCTCGATGAGGTCTACCTCGGGCTTGTCCATCTGTCCGAGGAACATTCTCGCGTAGGAGGAAAGGCTCTCGACGAAGCGTCGGTGTCCCTCGGCATAGAGGGTGTCGAACGCCAAGGAGGACTTGCCGCTGCCCGAAAGTCCCGTGAGGACGACAAGGCTGTCGCGTGGGATCTCAACGTCAATATTCTTGAGGTTATTGACCCTTGCGCCCTTAATTATTATACTTCTCGACATTTGTTATTTTCCGTTTCTCAGTTCTTTGATTCTGTCACGCAGATATGCGGCGCGCTCGAACTCCAGGGTCTTTGCGGCGAGGCGCATCTCCTCGGTGAGTTCCTCGATGCGTCGCTGACGCTGAAGAGCCGTGAGCTTCTTGTCCTCGCGCTCGGGCTTCGCCTTCTTGCCGATCTCGATAATGTCGGCGACGCGCTTACGCACGCTCTCGGGAGTGATGCCGTGCTCCTCGTTGTACTTCATCTGTATGGAGCGGCGGCGCTCGGTCTCGTCGATCGCACCGCGCATAGAGTCGGTGATCCTGTCGGCGTACATTATGACGTGGCCGTTGACGTTACGCGCCGCGCGGCCGACGGTCTGTATCAGCGAGGTAGTGCTTCGGAGGAAGCCTTCCTTGTCGGCGTCGAGAATAGCAACGAGCGATACCTCGGGAATGTCAAGTCCCTCTCGGAGCAGGTTGATGCCCACGAGGACGTCGAACTCGCCGAGACGAAGGTCACGGATAATCTCCATACGCTCGATGGTCTCGACCTGATGGTGAATATATTTGACCTTGACGCCGTGGGTGGCAAGGTATTCTGTGAGCTTCTCTGCCATGTCCTTGGTGAGGGTGGTGACGAGCACCTTCTCGCCCTGCGCCGTCGTGGCGCGGATCTCGCCGAGAAGATCGTCGATCTGTCCCTCGATGGGGCGGACGTCTATCCTCGGATCTATAAGTCCCGTGGGACGAATGAGCTGCTCGACCTCTGATGAGCTCTCGGCGCGCTCGTAGTCGCCGGGCGTTGCCGACACGTAGACGACCTGACCGAGTTTCTCGTCGAACTCGTCGAAGAAGAGGGGACGGTTATCGAATGCCGAGGGCAGACGGAAGCCGAACTCCACGAGATTCTTCTTTCTCGCATAGTCGCCGCCGCTCATTCCGCGCACCTGCGGAAGAGTAACGTGAGACTCGTCCACGAACATAATGAAATCGCGAGGGAAGTAATCGAGAAGCGTGTAGGGCGTTGAGCCTGCAGGTCTGCCTGCAAGCACGCGCGAGTAGTTCTCGACTCCCGAGCAGAAGCCGACCTCGCGGAGCATCTCGATATCGTATCTTGTGCGCTCCTCTATTCTCTGTGCCTCGAGGAGCTTATTCTGTGATTTGAAGAACTCGACGCGCTCGAGCATCTCCTGCTCTATCTCGAGAAGGGCGGCCTCGCGCTTATCGTCGGAGACGGCGTAGTGGGTGGCGGGAAATACCGCCGCGTAGGAAAGATGCTCCACCACCTCGCCGGTCAGAGTGTTGATTTTGGAAACTCGGTCGATCTCGTCGCCGAAGAACTCGATTCTTATGGCTCTGTCGGTGCTCGATGCGGGAAAGACCTCCACAACGTCGCCGCGAATGCGAAACTTGTTACGGGTGAAGCTGACGTCGTTGCGCTCGTAGCTGATAGACACAAGACGGCGCACGAGCTCATCGCGGGACATCTGCTGTCCCGGTCTTACCGACACGAGAAGGCTCTGATACTCGAGGGGATCACCCAGCGAGTAAATGCAGGAGACCGAAGCCACGATAATAACGTCGCGGCGCTCGAAAAGCGAGGAGGTCGCGCTATGACGGAGCATATCTATCTCGTCGTTGATCATAGCGTCCTTCTCGATGTACATATCCTTGCCGGGAATGTACGCCTCGGGCTGATAGTAGTCGTAATAGGAAACGAAATACTCTACCGCGTTCTCGGGGAAGAAGGCGCGGAACTCGGTGCAGAGCTGTGCCGCGAGCGTCTTGTTATGAGCGAGAACAAGGGTGGGCCTATTTAGGTTGGCGATAACGTTCGCCATGGTGAAGGTCTTACCCGAGCCGGTAACTCCGACGAGAGTCTGTGCGCGCTCGCCTGCCAGAATGCCGCGGGTGAGGGCCTCTATTGCCTCGGGCTGATCGCCCGTGGGCTGATAGTCGCTGACAAGCTTGAATTTGCGGTCCTGCATATTCGTCTCCTTTCTTTGTTCTTATCTTATATATTATACACTAAATAATTTTTAATGTAAAGTGGGCGGCGAAAAGTTTTTTCTGCGAGGCGGAGATTGCGGACAAAAGGCGAAGGAAATTCTTGTGACAGAGCCTGCGTGTCCGCGAGACGTGCAAATTATAGCGCTATGCGTTGACTTTTGTCTTAAAAAGTAGTATAATGGTTTTATCAAAATCTTTTAGGTGACGATATGAAGATATTACACACGGCAGACCTGCATATTGACTCGCCGCTCACCTCGCATCTGTCAGCGGACAAGGTGCGCGAGCGACGCGCAGAGCTCTTCTCTACCTTCTCGGCTATGGTCGAGTCGGCGGCGGAGTGCGGCATCAAAATAATGATCATCGCGGGCGATCTATTCGACAGCGATAAAATAACAAAAACGGCAAGAAAGCGCACTCTCGCGCTCTTCGCCGCGCACAAGGAGATCTCATTCTTCTATCTTCCCGGCAATCACGAGGAGATGGGACTCATCGCGGGCGAGGATGCTTTGCCCGAGAATCTCTTCCTCTTCTCCGAGGATTGGAGCTACTTTGCCTCGGGCGATCTGGTCATCGCGGGCAGAAGCTCTACCTCGCAGGATATGTTCGAGACGCTCTCGCTCCCTGCGGACAAGCGCAATATCGTGGTGCTCCACGGCGAGCTTCGCGATCGCTCCGACGAGGGCGGCGTAATAGGCAGACGCGACGCTGTGGGCAGGAATATCGACTATCTTGCCCTCGGTCACTATCACTCCTACTCTGCCGAGAAAATAGACGACAGATGCACCGCCGTTTACGCGGGTACGCCCGAGGGACGCGGATTTGACGAGCTTGGTGACAAGGGCTTCGTGCTTCTTGACAGTAGCGAGGCGGGGATCACGCATCGCTTCGTGCCCTTTGCGCGCAGAAGACTTCACGAGATCGAGGTCGACGTATCGGAGGCGTCGGATCTTTATGAGCTTGAGCGCAGAGCGGCGAGCGCGCTCTCGGCGATTCCCGATTCCGATCTCACAAGACTCATTATCACGGGCTACCGCCAGGTAGGCTTCTCTGTGGATACCGCCGCGCTTATGGCGAGATTTGGCCGTAATTTCTACTACTTTGAGGTAAAGGACGAGTCGAGGCTGAAGATCTCTGCCGCCGATTATGAGCGCGCTCTGTCGCGCAAGGGCGAGTTCATAAGGCTCGTTATGGCCGACACAACGCTCCCCGACAAGAAGAAAGAGGAGATCTTCGCCTGCGGACTTGCGGCGCTTCTCGGGGAGGGCACGATATGAGATTTCTTGAATGCTACATTGAGAATTTCGGCAAGCTTCAGGGCTTCAGATACACCTTTGACGCAGGGCTGAACACCATTCTCGCCGACAACGGTTTCGGCAAGAGCACGCTGGCGGCATTCCTCAAGTGTATGCTCTACGGAATGGAGGACACCAAGCGTCAGGACCTGGCGGAGAACGACCGCAAGCACTATATGCCCTGGCAGGGCGGACGGTGCGGAGGCTATCTCTCCATTGAGCACGAGGGACGCAGATACAAGATCGAGCGCAGCTTCGCGGCGAAGGCGTCGGAGGACACCTTTGCCCTCTATAATCTCGACACGGGTAGGCTCTCGGACGATTATACCACCCTGCTCGGCGAGGAGATGCTGGGCATTGACCGCGACGGATTCGAGCGCACGCTATTTCTCTCGGAGCGCCGTCTGTCGGGCAAGAACGACAACAAGACGGTATCGGCAAGGCTCTCGGAGCTTGTCGGCTGTGACGGTGACATCGGCGGCGTTGATGCCGCTATGAAAAAGCTTGACGAAAAGCGCAAATATTACAAGAAAACGGGCGGCAGAGGTCACATTGACGAGCTCGCCGCTAACATAAGCGTCTACGCGCAGAACATTTCTGCGCTGGAGCGCGCAAGAGAGGACTCGAGGAGGCTCGAGACCATGCTGACCGAGCAGAAGGCTGAAATTCTGACTCTCGAGGGCAGACTTGCAAAGCTCGAAGCAGAGCGCGAGGGTCTGCGAATGAAAAAGTCGAAGCAGGCTCTTATCGAGCAGTATTACGACAAGCAGACAAAGCTCGTCGAGGACAAAAAGCGCCTCGATAAGCTCCGCGCGAAGTTCGGCGAGGAGGTGCCCACGGCTGATGAGGTCGAGGCGGCAACCTACAAGCTCCGCGAGGCGAGAAGACTAAAGGCATTTGCCGAGCAGAGTGTGGGTGACGGCGAGTTTACCGCTCTTGATGCAAGATTCGGCGGCAAGTGCGATCTCGGCGAGATCGAGATGGCGGCGGCCTCGGCAGAGCGACTTGTAGCCTGCCGCGAGGAGCTCAACGCTATCGGCAACATCTCCACCAGCGGATCAAAATGCTTCTCGAAGAGAGTTCCCACAAGGGATGAGCTCATCGAAATACAGAAAAACAACGCGAAAATACCCGCGATATGCGGAATTGTCGCTATCATCGCGGCGATACCGCTCTTCTTCGTAGCTCTCTACGCAGGAATCATCGCGATGGTGATCGGTGCGGCATCGCTTGCCGCCGCCATCGTAACGTCGGCGGCACATAGCAAGAAGCTCGAGGAATTTCTCACAGGATTATCCGACGAGCCGCTTCCCGAAAAGAACGCGCGACGCGCATATATTGATACCTTGATCGCAAAGCTCGATGAGGAAGAGACCAAGCGCACCGCGGCGCAGTCGGCGCAGAGACGCGTGGACGAGCTGATAGCCGAGATGGCAGAGCGCGAGCGAGCGCTCCGTGAGCTTCTCTCGAGAGTTGGTGCGAGTGTGGCAAATCCCGTCGCCGAAATTGCAAAGGTGCGTGCGGAGTATATAAAGTACTATCAGATGTCGCTCTCGATCACCAAGAGTGCCGAGGAGCGAGCAAACGCTAAAAAGCAATCGGATGAGCTGTATCTTGAGGTATCGGAGTTCCTCGGCAGATTTGAGGAGCTCGGCGAGACACCGTTCGAGACTCTCAAGGATATGCTCGTTGAATATACCTTTTTGACGAGCTCGGTGGCAGAGCGCGAGGCAGAATGTGCCGCTCTGCGCCAGCGCTACGGCATTGAAGAGAACGCGGAGACCTACTCTCCCGAGAGAATGATCGAGGTGGAGGCGAAGATCCGCGAATGCGAGAGCGACCTTCAGGCAAGACGCCGCGAATACACCGCAGGCGAGCTCCGTCTGGCAAGCGAGGCCGAGAGCTACGAGCGCGTGTACGAGTTCCGCGAGCGTATGGCCGATCTCGCAGAGCAGAAGGCTATCGCGGAAAACGAGCTTGACACCGTGCTCGGCGCAAAGAAGTTCATCAGCGCGGCAATGGAGAATATGACCACGAAATACCTCGGCAGAACGCGCGAGGGCTTCGCGAAATACCGCGAGATGATCGAGGGCGAAGGCGAGCGAGAGTTCCTACTCGACACCTCGTTCTCGCTGTCGGTGACCGACGGCGGCGCGACACATCCCGAGGAGGCATACAGCCGCGGCACTCGCGATCTCTATGCCATAGCTACAAGGCTCGCCCTCTCGGATGCTCTCTATATCGGTGAGCTTCCGCCTATAATTCTCGACGATCCCTTCACCGCCCTTGACGACGGAAGGCTCGGGCGCGCTCTTGAGCTTATCGAGAAGATAGCGAAGGAAAGACAGGTTCTCTACTTCACCTGTCAGAAGAGCAGAAAGCCCCGATAAGCATATAATGATACCGTAGGAGTCCATCGTGGCTTCTACGGTATTTTTGTAAAGAAAAGGAGAAAAAATGGCAACCTTCTTCAATCAGGCGTCCATCAGCTACGGCGGCTACGTCACAAACTCTAACCTGACGAGCGGAGAGGTTCTCGACACTCTCGCCGTAACGAAAACGGCGATATCCACGGGCTACGGTCTATCCAGCGGCGTGGTCTACGCCGTCAGCCTCGTCAATAGCGGAACGGCGCCCATAGGCGGCATCACCGTCAGCGACGATCTCGGCGCGTACACCGTCGGCACGACCACGGTAGTTCCTCTCGACTATACACACGGCTCGGTGAAGCTCTACGTTACCGGCTCGCTCGTTTCGGCTCCCACCGTCACGGCAGGCCCTCCCCT
>JAZRFQ010000006.1:0-28843 GCA_045643725.1 Eubacteriales bacterium
TTTTGAATACGAATGCCGAGAAGCCCTCGTCAAAGGGATCAACGGTTTTGTCACCCGCCACACGGGGCAGGGGTGAGGTAGTCATTTCAAGGAAATGCTCAAGGAACGGCTCTATACCGAAATTGTTAAGAGCAGAGCCGAAGAATACGGGCGAGAGCTTGCCATGTCTGACGGCCTCAAGGTCGAAGTCGAAGGATGCGCCGTCAAGAAGCTCTACCTGCTCACAAAGCTCCTCGCGCATGGTGTCGCCGATAAGCTCATCAAGCTTTGCGGTGTCGGTGATGTCGCAGTCGATGCCGTGGATTCTCTCGCGGCCGCGGTGAGAATCGTCAAAGGAGAGGATCGAGTGCTTCGAGCGGTCGTACACGCCCTTGAACTTCTGACCGCAGCCGATGGGCCAGTTCATAGGATAGGTGCCGATGCCGAACTCGCGCTCAAGCTCGTCGAGAAGATCGAAGGGATCGCGAGCCTCGCGGTCCATCTTGTTGATGAAGGTGAAAATGGGAATATCGCGCATAGCACAGACCTTGAAGAGCTTTCTCGTCTGCGGCTCGATACCCTTTGCCGCGTCGATAACCATTACCGCCGAGTCTGCCGCCATAAGAGTACGGTATGTGTCCTCGGAGAAGTCCTGGTGACCGGGGGTGTCAAGTATATTGATGCAATAGCCGTTATATTCGAACTGAAGCACCGACGAGGTAATAGAGATACCTCTCTGCTTCTCGAGATCCATCCAGTCGGATACTGCGTGCTTGTCCGACTGCTTGCCCTTTACCGAGCCTGCCGACTGGATCGCGCCTCCGTAGAGAAGGAATTTCTCTGTGAGGGTGGTCTTACCTGCGTCGGGGTGGGAGATGATCGCAAAGGTGCGTCGTCTTTTGATTTCGTTTACCATATCAGCCATTGATACTGCTCCTAAATGTGTATTTTGCAAAAATCCGGCAAATATTTTATCACATTTTCGCGCTTTTGTCAACACCCGCGCGCGAAATCCGCGGCAAATAAAGAAAAATGCGCCCAAAAAGAGCGCATTTTTGAGAATTATTCGGTTAAGAGCCAGACGGCGATGCGTTTGCCGTTGTTCCAGACCTTGCCTGCCGAGGCGTAGTCGGTAAGCGTGATCCTCTTGCCACCCTCGAGTGCAACCTCTGCGGCAAGGATGGCGGGATAAGCGGCGCTATCGACGAGTGTCACCTCTGCATAGCCGCCCTTATCAAGAACCGTGATGGGAGTATCGGTGGAGTAGCCGAGGCGTTCGTCCTCTGCCAGCATTATCGGGCCGCGGCGAAGAGCAACGTGGTGCTTCGCCATCGGGTCCTCTGCGTCGTAGGTGGGGATGAGCATATTCGCGCCCCAGATGACCTCATTCATCAAAACCTGCTCTCCGTAGGGGATAGGACGGATCATCTCGGTGGTCATATCAAGGGTGAGAGCTATCACGTCACCGTCGCAAAACTCACGGGAAAGTACGGTATAACCACGAAAAACTTCACACGGGATGCCATTAACGGCGATTTTGGTGTCTTTGCTCCAAGCAGGAACGCGGAGTGAAAGTGTGAACTTTTCGGGCTTTTGCATACCGAGAGTGATCTTTATATCACCGCTTTTGGGGTAATCGGTCTCGGTTGTGAGGCTGATTTTAGCGCCGTTTTGTAAATCAAAGTTTACATTTCCGTCGATGTATAGGTTGATGGTAACGCCGTCCTTCGAGAGAAGCGTCTGCATTTTAGGCACAAGACCGATGCCTGCCGCGCCGATACAAGCGCAGCATCCGTAGTAGGTGTTATCGGCCATAGGCTTATATCCGCCGATCCTCAGACCGCGAGTGCCTGCGGTAAGAGGCGAATAGCTGTCAAAGGGCAGAGCCTCGGGGTGATACTCGGGGTGTCTGCCGAGGACGTCGAGGTTAAGTCCTCCTTCGGTGTTAAGCGAGCCGAGATAGGCGTTGTAGAGTGCCGTCTCAAAGGCATCGACGTACTTCGCCTCGCCTGTGAGAAGATGAAGCTGATAAAAGAACTTCATCAGAGTGACGGTAACGCAGGTCTCCTGCATTACGGGATCGTTAGTGGTGTTGGCCTGCCTTACTGTCGAGTGGTCGAAGAGCTCGTGAGTGCATCCGGCACTGCCGATGACGGTAAAATCGTCCTCGAGAATGCGGTCGGCGTAGCGGATTATTGCCTCTCTGTGCCACTCCTCGTGGGTGATGCGATAATACTCGAGAAGCCCCTCAAAGCAGGAGGTCATCTCATAGGCCTTGGTGACGGGGTACTGATAGAGCCTCAACCGATTCTCGTGAGCGAGGCGGAAGATATTGACGACGTCAGTGCCGCCCTCCTCGACGATATAGGTGGCAAAATCGAGGTATTTCTGCTCTCCTGTCAGAGAGTAGAGTCTTACGATAGGCTCAAGAAGCGACGAGGAGTTGAGACCGCGCCAATGGTGCGACGCTTTGGTAATGGGCTTCTTGCCCTCCTCGCGTCCGATGCCTGCGATGATGCAGTCTGCCTGACGGCGCATAGAGTCAAGGATCTCCGCGCGGAGCTCCCCGTCCTCGCAGATCTCATAGAAATACTGCATACCGAGAAGGACGTACTTTCTCGCCCAGATGTCCCAATGGCAGAACTCATGATCCTTGCCGTAGGAGCTGATTCTACCGCCCTCGTTCTCGCGTGCGGCAGACATCATATCGCGCACGGTCTCGGCGAGTATGGCGTAGAGCTCGGGATCGCGCGAGTAGGCGTAGACAAATGCCGCGCCTCGCATCATCTTGCCCCAATATTCGCCGCGCCAACCGCCGTCGTGATCGGCGTCCTCCATCTTGAACTGATTAACGAAGCGGCGCCAATGAGCCGTGCTCTTGAGCTGTGCCTCGGTGACGAAATTCATAGCGTCGGCGATCGGGCCGTTATATTTCACGGACTCAAAGACGTCGCCGAAGAGGCGGTCGGTCTCGAGTCTCGGTGTATTCATAGGATTGTTATTGTAAAGCTTCATCATAGGGATCTCCCTTGTGAAATTCTTTTGTATCTTATCAGAATCCGCTGATGGGCAGATCCTCGTTGTCGGCGCCCTTCTCTATTCTGCGGATCTCGACGTAGTAGCTCATAGTGGGGCTGACATTCACCGCCACTCTGTCGCCGACCTTGTGTCCCATTATGGCAGAGCCGAGGGGCGACTCCTTGCTGACGTAGCCGAGCAGAGCATTCTGCCTGAGGGTGGTAACTATCTGTATCTCCTTTTCGGCCTGCATCTTCTCATTGAAGATAAGCACGCGGTCGAAGAGTCCGACCTCGTCGTCGGCCTTCTTTATCTCGATGACCTTCGCCGTGCGGATCATAGCCTCGAGGTAGCGGATGCGCGACTCGTTCTTGCGCTTGAGGCGCTTTGCCTCCTTATACTCGGCGTTCTCGGAGAGGTCGCCAAACTCGCGTGTGCGCTTGAGCTCTGCGCCGAGCTCGGGAGCGAGCGTGTTTTTGCGGTAGGAGATCTCCTCCTCCATTTTTCGTATATCGACCTCTGTAAGCTCGTCGTACATAGTGAAAATCTCCTTAAATGGCCACCCGTGTTAAATTTCGGATGCTTTTTAAAAACTACTGCCGCGTTTTCACACGGCAGTAGAGGTAGGTTTATGTGGATTAAAGTGCAGATATGATCTCGAGGGTATCGAGATAACCTGGACGCACCTACTCTATTAGAGTGCGGATACGATCTCGAGGGTATCTCTTGCGATGACGAGCTCCTCGTTGGTAGGAATTACGTATACCTTAACGGTGGAGTCGGGAGTAGAGATCTCGAGCTCCTCGCCGCGCTTGCTATTCTCTGCGTCGTCGATCTTAACGCCCATGAAGCCGAGCTTCTCGCAAACGCCCTTTCTGTACTTCGCAGAGTTCTCGCCGATACCGCCGGTGAAGACGATAGCGTCAACGCCGCCCATAGCAGCAGCGTAGCTACCTACGAACTTAACGAGCTGATGTGCGTACATCTTCTCAACGAGCTGGCATCTCTCGTCGCCGCCCTCTGCGCGGATACCGATCTCCTGGTTGTCGCTGGTGATCTGGGAAACGCCGAGCATACCCGACTTCTTATTCATCATCTTATCGATGTCGTCTGCAGTGGTGATCTCGCCCTTACGCATAAGGTAGGGGATGATCGCGGGGTCGATGCTACCGCATCTGGTACCCATCATAATGCCCTCGAGGGGAGTCAGACCCATGGAGGTATCGAAGCACTTGCCGTCTACAACTGCCGCGAAGGACGCGCCGTTGCCGAGGTGGCAGGTAACTACCTTGGAGTGCTCCTTGCCGAGAAGCTCTACGGCTCTGCCGCTAACGAAGCGGTGAGAGGTGCCATGGAAGCCGTAACGGCGGATCTTGTACTTCTCATAGTACTCATAGGGAATGCCGTACATATAAACGTAGTCGGGCATAGTGCCGTGGAAGCCGGTATCGAATACCGCAACCTGAGGAACAGACATGATCTTCTCACACTCTACGATACCCTTGAGGTTCGCGGGGTTGTGAAGAGGGCCAAGGTCGCAGCACTCCTCGATGATAGCCTTAACCTCGTCGGTAACGAGAACCGAGCCGGAGAGCTTCTCACCGCCGTGAAGAACTCTGTGACCTACAGCGCCGATCTCATCAACGGATGCGATAACGCCGATCTCGGGATCAACGAGAGTGTCAAGAACGAGCTGAAGTGCCTCGCCGTGAGTGGGAAGCGCGCCCTCGGTCTTGTAGTCCTCCTTGCCGGGAACCTTGAACTTGAATCTGGACTTGCCGCCGATCTCCTCGCAAATACCCTTTGCGATTACTTCCTCGTTCTCCATATCGATGAGCTGGAACTTGAGGGAGGAGCTGCCTGCATTGATAACAAGAATTTTCATTTTTTGACTCCTTATATCTATTTTTTTATTAACCGAATTAAGCGATGCTCGCGCACGGTCGAAAAGCAAGTAGGATCTCGGCGTGCCCGTCTGCTTTTGCAGACGTTCTCACATCTGTTCTATTGTACCACTTTTAGCGGCAGTTTTCAAGTCTTTTAACTAAAATATTTATCATTTTAGCTAAAAGAATGCCGCCCCTGCGATTTTGGGGCGGCATTCGACGTTCTTTTACCTATTTTTACTGCTCGGAGCTGTTATTTGCCTGTGCGTGACACTTGCCGCTATAGGGGCAGGAGGAACATCCGCAGGAGCAGGGAGATACGCCTTTTTTCTTATTTCTGATGATCCTTACCGCGATGAGCGCGAGCACTGCAAAGAGTACAAGAAGAACTGCTATCGTGCCGATATTCGCGGTGAAAAACTTTATTATAGCTGCCATAATTTATACCTTGAGCTGAAGCTTCGACTTATCGACAGGACGCGCGAGCATATAGACTACGAATCCGATCGCGAGGGCCGAGAGCACAGAGCCGATGATGACGGGAGCGTCGATCGCGCCCGTGAAGAGCGAGCCGAGACTGTAGATCGCCATCGCGGTGAAGTATGCGAGGACGGTCTGATAGCCAACGGCGAAGAGAGTCCACTTCGTGCTGTTCATCTCACGTCTGATAGCGCCGACCGCCGCAAAGCAGGGCGCGCAGAGGAGGTTAAACACAAGGAAAGCTACTGCCGCAAGAGGCGTGAGATCGAGCGAGAGAAGAGCCCAGATCTCCGAGCCGTTCTCTGCTACCTCGACGGCGCTATAGAGCACACCGAAGGTGGCAACGATATTTTCCTTTGCAATAAGGCCGGTAAGAGTCGCTACCGCCGCCTGCCAGAAGCCGAAGCCGAGAGGCAGGAATATCCAGGCGAGAGGCTTACCGATGAATGCGAGAATAGAGTTGTCGGCGCTCTCAACCATACCGAACGCGCCGCCCTCGACACCGAAGCTCTGAAGGAACCAGAGAACGACGGTAAAGAGGAGAATTACGGTTCCGGCCTTCTTGATGAAGGACCAGCCGCGCTCCCACATAGAGTAAAGGAGATTCTTTACGGTGGGCATATGGTACTCGGGGAGCTCCATAACGAAGGGTGCGGGATCGCCCGCGAAGAGCCTTGTCTTCTTGAGCATAAGTCCCGTGAGAACTACCGCCGCGATACCGATGAAGAATGCGCCGGTCGCAACCCATGCCGACTCCTCACCGAAGATAACACCCGAGATAAGAGCGATTACGGGGAGCTTTGCTCCGCAGGGGATAAAGGAGGTAGTCATAATGGTCATACGGCGGTCGCGCTCGCACTCGATGGTACGGGAGGCCATAATGCCGGGAACGCTACAGCCCGTGCCCACAAGAAGCGGAATAAAGGACTTGCCCGAGAGACCGAACTTGCGGAAGAGCTTATCCATAACGAAGGCAATACGCGACATATAGCCGCAGGCCTCGAGGAATGCAAGGAAGAGGAAGAGCACGAATATCTGGGGCACAAAGCCGAGAACCGCGCCAACGCCGCCGATGATACCGTCGACTATAAGAGATACGAGCCAGGGCGCGCAGTTTATGGACTCAAGTCCGCCTCCAACGAGGACGGGAATGCCGGGAACGAATCTGCCGAAGAGGTCAAATCCCTCGCCGAAGAGTCCGTCGTTCATAAAATCGGTCACCCAAGTGCCAACGGTAGTCACCGACACGAAGTATACGATGAACATAATGAGGGCGAAGATGGGGAGAGCGAGGTATTTGTTGGTCACTACTCTGTCGATGCGCTCGGAGGGAGTGAGACCGTTGTTTTTCTTCTTATAAACTCCGCGGAGGAAGCTCTCTATGTAATTATAACGCTCGTTGGTGATGATGCTCTCGGCGTCATCGTCGAGCTGACGCTCAAGACCTGCGATGTCCTCTTCGATGTGCGCCTTGACCGTCTCGTCAACGCCGAGATATTCGATAACTCGCTCGTCGCGCTCAAAGAGTTTGATGGAGTACCAGCGCTGACGCTCGGAGGGCAGATCGTGTACCGCCGCCTCCTCAATGTGAGCGAGAACGTGCTCTACTCTGCCCGAGAAGGTGTGATGAGGCATTACCGGGCCGCTCTTTGCCGCCTCGATAGCCGCCTTTGCCGCCTCCTCGATGCCCGACTCGCGAAGAGCCGAGATCTCAACGACTCTGCATCCGAGAACGCGGGAGAGTCCTGCAACGTCAATATTGTCGCCGCGCTTACGCACGACGTCCATCATATTGATAGCGATCACCACGGGGATACCGAGCTCGATGAGCTGGGTGGTGAGGTAAAGGTTTCTCTCAAGATTTGTGCCGTCGATGATGTTAAGTATGGCGTCGGGGCGCTCGTCTACGAGGAATCTTCTCGCCACGACCTCCTCAAGAGTATAGGGCGAGAGCGAATATATGCCGGGCAGGTCAACGATGACCACGTCGGAGCTGTGGAGGAGTCTGCCCTCCTTCTTCTCTACCGTAACGCCGGGCCAGTTGCCGACGAACTGATTAGAGCCCGTCAGAGCGTTAAACAGCGTAGTCTTGCCGGCGTTGGGGTTGCCTGCAAGTGCAATTTTTATTCCCATATTATTCTCTCTTTCTTATCCTTCAACCTCAATATTTGCGGCGTCTGCCTTACGGAGAGTGAGCTGATAGCCGCGGACGGTGAGCTCAAGCGGATCGCCGAGAGGCGCGGTCTTACGAACCTTTACCGTCACGCCCTTGGTGATGCCCATATCCATTATGCGTCGTCTTATAGCGCCCTCGCCGTGAACCTTCACGACCACAGCGCTGTCTCCTATATTTACGTCCTTCAGCGTTCTCATGTTTTTACCTCCGTTTTTGAGTTAGCCTCTGCTAACTGCATATATGATACTCCAAAATCATCCATTTGTCAAGGGAGTTTTGTCATTTTTGGCCTCTCTTTCATCAATTTCGGCATTTTGCCAAGGCGGAGCAGTTAGCGGCGGCTAACTTATGTGCATTTTTCCTATGTGCCGCACATCGTGCACACCAATCACAACAATAACGTATGTAGGTGAGTAATTATCTGTTTTATTATCTTCTTTATTATTACTTTATTATTATCACTCATCATGATTCAATCATTCTATCATTTTGATTCAATCATTCTATCATTTTGAGCTATTGATTCAATCATCGTGATGGTATCGGGCGGCGTTTTGAAATTTCACTTGATTTTTTCGCAGACTTATGTTATTCTATAGGTAATATTACTTTATTCTGTTGGAGTTACTATATGAATCTGCAGGAATCGGGCGAGATGTATCTCGAGAGCATTCTCGTTCTGTCAAAGAAAAAGGATCGCGTCAGGTCTATTGACGTGGTAGAATATATGGGCTTTTCCAAGCCCAGCGTGAGCCGCGCTATCGGACTTCTCCGCGGCGGCGGATACGTCAATATGGATGCCGACGGCTCGCTCTCCTTGACCGAGGCGGGACTCGAGGTAGCGAGCAAGATATACGAGAGACACAGTCTGCTCTCGAGCTTTCTCGTATCGCTCGGAGTGTCCGAAAAGACCGCCGATGCCGACGCCTGCAAGCTCGAGCATCACGTAAGCGACGAGTCATTTGCGGCTATCAAAAAATACGTTGACGGAATCAAGGGGAGTGAAAAATGAGCTTTTACGATAAGATAAAGGGTAATTTCGGCTTTGGATGTATGCGTCTGCCCACCTGCCCCGACGGCAAGGTTGACCGCGAGCGCACCGCCGCGATGTTTGACGCATATCTTGCGGCGGGTCTCAACTATTTTGACACCGCTAAGAACTATATCGGCGGCGACAGCGAGCTCGTTCTGCGCGATTGCCTCACCTCGAGATACCCGAGAGAGGCCTACGTTCTGACCGACAAGCTCTCGCCCTCCTTCTTCGAGAAGGCCGAGGATCTTCCCGGGCTCTTCGAGACACAGCTCGCGAGCTGCGGTGTTGAGTACTTTGACATCTATCTTATGCACGCGCAGAGCCGCGACAATTATCCCAAATACAAGGCGGCGGGCGCATATCAGTTTGCAAACGAGATGAAGCGCCAGGGCAGGATCAAGAGAGTCGGTATGTCCTTCCACGACACCGCCGACGTTCTCGATATGATACTCACCGAGAATCCCTTCCTCGACGTGGTTCAGCTTCAGTTCAACTGCATCGACTACGAGGACGAGCGAAATCAGGGTCGCCTCTGCTACGAGGTAGCCAAGAAGCACGGCAAGCCCGTCATCGTTATGGAGCCTCTGCGCGGCGGTGCTATCCTCAATATGCCCGAGCGTGCGAAGGCTCTCTTCGACACCCTGAAGGACGGCTCGCCCGTATCCTACGCTATGCGATTTGCCGCGAGCTTTGACAACGTGTGCATGGTGCTCTCGGGTATGAGCACTCTCGAGATGGTCGAGGAGAACGTTGCATACATGAAGGACTTTGTGCCTCTCACCGAGGAGGAAAAGGATATTCTTCTGAAGGTAGGCGAGCTGATAAGAACCGAGGAGATCATTCCCTGCACCGCCTGCGAATACTGCGTTGCGGGCTGTCCTGCGAAGATCAACATTCCTCTCGTGTTCAAGGCTATGAACAAAAAGACAAGATGCGACAGCGGCTACGTCTTCACCTATGCGAAGGCTCTGCGCGACGGCGGCGGACGTGCCTCCGACTGTATCGTCTGCGGCAGATGCGAGAAGGCCTGCCCCCAGCATCTCAAGATAAGAGATCTGCTCTCCGACTGCTCGAAGGCTCTCGACTGATTTTAAATTAAATTAAAAAGCGAACAAAAGGAAGCACGGTGCGCTGATTTAGCGCACCGTGCTTCCTATCTATCTATGAAATTAAAGAAGCGACTTGTAAAGAGCGGTGATATCCTCAACGCTTGTTGCTCTCGGGTTGCCGGGGCGGCAAGCGTCGTCAAAGGCCGACTGTGCAAGGAAGGGGATGTCCTCTGCCTTCACGATCTCCTTGAGGTCGGTGGGAATACCAACGTCAACGGAAAGCTGTCTTACAGCGTCAACCGCTGCCTTTCTATACTCTGCAACACTCATCTTATCTACACCCTCGACGCCCATAGCCTCGGCGATGTACTTATACTTATCGCCGGTAGCCTCCGCGTTATACTCCATAACGGTAGGAAGAATAATAGCGTTAGCAACTCCGTGGGGAGTGTCATAAAGCGCACCGAGAGGGTGAGCCATAGAGTGAACTATACCGAGACCTACGTTAGAGAAGCCCATACCTGCGATATACTGACCGAGAGCCATGCCCTCTCTGCCCTCATCCTCGCCTGCTACTGCCGCGCGAAGCGACTTTGCAATAATTCTGATAGCCTCGATGTGGAACATATCCGAAAGTGCCCAAGCACCGCCGGTGATATATCCCTCGATTGCGTGGGTAAGAGCATCCATACCGGTAGCGGCGGTAAGTCCCTTAGGCATAGTTGCCATCATATCGGGATCAACTACTGCAACGACGGGAATGTCGTGCACGTCAACGCAAACCATCTTTCTGTTCTTTTCCGCGTCGGTGATAACGTAATTTATAGTAACCTCTGCCGCAGTACCTGCGGTGGTAGGAACTGCGATGATGGGAACGCACTTATTCTTGGTGGGAGCTACGCCCTCAAGAGATCTCACGTCCTCAAACTCGGGGTTAGTGATAATAATGCCGATAGCCTTTGCAGTATCGATAGAAGATCCTCCGCCGATAGCAACGATGCAATCTGCACCGCACTCGCGGAACATCTTAACGCCTGCCTTAACGTTCTCGATGGTGGGGTTAGGCTTAATATCAGAGAATACCGTGTAGTCGATCTTAGCGCCGTCAAGGACTGCGAGCACCTTGGCGGTAACGCCAAACTTGATAAGATCGGGGTCGGAGGCTACGAATACCTTCTTAAAGCCTCTTGCATTTACCTCATCAGCAATAGCGGAAATCGCGCCCTTGCCGTGATACGAGGTCTCATTGAGTACAAATCTGTTCATTTTCGATACCTTCCTTTTTATAAAAATATTGTTAAAAGCGATAGCCGAGGGAGACTTTGCCCCCTCGGCTATTATTATACCCTATTTTCACGAGATTGTCAATAGTTTAACAATATTTAAACCTTCTGCACGTCACGGGCGCTGGTTTTGCCCTCGGGCTTGATGTCACCTGCCTTGAGAAGCGAGATCTTGGTGAGCATAGGACCGATAAGCTCGTAGACGAGCACGGCGAAGAGCGTGATGCTGGCAACTACCATACCGTCGCCGCCAAGCTCCTTGGCCTTATCCGCCATACCGAGTGCAACGCCTGCCTGGGGCAGAAGCGTGATGCCGAGGTACTTGACGATATTTTTATCGCACTTAACCATCTTTGCAGAGGAGAAAGCGCCGAGATACTTTCCTGCCGAGCGCGAAAGGATATATACAACGCCGACGAGAACTATCGCAAGGTCAGAGAATACTCTGAAGTCAAGCTCTGCACCGCTAAGAACGAAGAAGAGAATGAAGATGGGCGCCGTCCATCTGTCGACTCTGTCCATCAACTCCTCGGAGAAGTCGCAGATGTTGCAGAATACAGTACCGAGCATCATACAAACGAGAAGCGAGGAGAATGAGATATGTACGCCGCCGATCTCGAACTTCATCATCGAAAGACCAACGGTGAGAAGGATAAAGGTGACAGACATCGCCATACGCTTGGAGCGTGAGTGGAAGAACTGCTCGCAGAAGTTGAAGAGGAGTCCCATAACCGCGCCGAGTATAAGCGAGAGGATGACCTCAAGCACAGGCTCAACGAGCACCGAGGTGAGGCTGACGCCGCCTGCCGTGCCAAGAGCCTTTGCCACACCGAAGGAGATGGCGAAGAGCACGAGACCTACCGCATCGTCAAGAGCAACTACGGGCAGAAGAATATCTGTGAGAGGGCCCTTTGCCTTGTACTGACGGACTACCATCAGGGTTGCGGCAGGGGCGGTAGCAGACGCGACCGCGCCGAGAACTATAGCGGCGGGAAGCGAGAGCTTGTCGGGCTGTGCGAGATGGAAGCAGATCAGCGCCGCGTCAACGAGGAGGGTGGTTACCACCGCCTGAAGAATGCCGATGACTGTCGCCTGCTTGCCAATCTTCTTCAGCTGCGAGAGTCTGAACTCGTTACCGATGGAGAATGCAATAAATCCGAGGGCAATATCCTTGAGGATCGAGAAATGCTCTACGTTATCAAGACTCGTAAAGCCGAGTCCCTCAACACCAAGCCGGCCGAGAACGAAGGGGCCGACCAGGATGCCCGCGATAAGATATGCGGTGACCGCGGGAAGCTGCAGCAGCTTTGCAAGTCGGGACAAGAGAAGTCCCGAAAGCAGGCAAATAGAAAGTGAAAGCAAAACTTCCTTTTCCATAATGATCTCCTTAAAAAAGTCCGTAAAAATTCCGGTCGAGAGCCTGCCCGACCGGTAGATTGGTTATTAACGCAAATGATTATAGCACCGTTTTCTCGATTTGTAAAGAGTTTTTGAAAAATATTTTAATATTTTTCTTTCATCTGTCGCTCGATGATGCGGTCGGCGTCGCGCTTGGCGGCACTTTCGCGCTTGTCATAGAGCTTTTTACCCTTACAAAGTCCTATCGCGCACTTGACGTACGAGCCCTTGAAGTAGAGCGACAGCGGAACGAGGGTATATCCCTCTCGCGAGACGAGTCCCGTGAGCTTCATGATCTCGCGCTTGTGAAGAAGAAGCTTCTTCGGGCGCAGAGGCTCGCGGTTGAAGATGTTGCCCTGCTCGTAGGGGCTGATATGTACGCCGAGGGCAAACATCTCACCCTCGTCGATCTCGCAGTAGGAATCCTTGAGATTCACTCCGCCCGCGCGGAGCGACTTGACCTCTGTGCCAAAGAGCTCGATGCCCGCCTCGTAGGTCTCCTCGACGAAATAATCGTGGCGTGCCTTTCTGTTCTCGGCTATTATTTTGGTTGCCGTCTTCTCTGCCATTTTCGAGCTCCTTTCGTTTTTTCTATATTCTAGCACAAAGGAGAGGAAAAATCAACACCTTAGGAGATAAATTCCGAAATCAGCTCAAGAAGCTTGAATTTGACGCGATATTTGCCCGAGATCAGCGAGAGCTCCTCTCCGGTGTAGCCCGAGGCCCAATCGTCGCTCGGCGCGTCGGTGGCAAGATCGAGACACATAGGCGGATACATAACGCACCACCAGTTGCGCCCCTGCCCCTCGCCGATTTTGATGATGAGCGACGTGTAGACTCCGCGCGGCAGAGAGAGCTCGCCGTAATCGCGTGTGTCGTACCACTCCTCTCCGAGTGATGCCGTGACTCTGTAATCGTAGCCTGCCTCGGCCACAATACGCTCGGCGGTGGCAATAATGTCGGGCAGACGAGCCTCAAGGGCGGCTCTCGCGTCCTCAAGGTCGCCCACCTCCGAGAGCTGTGCCGAATACTCGGCGAGAATTCCGTCGCGCACCGCGAGCTTCAGCGCCTGATCCGCCTCGGAATCCGAGGCGGCGAGTATATGTAGGCGCAGAGTGTCATCGTATATCTCGGCATCGGCCTCGGTGGGAAGTGCGGCGACGATCAGCATCGCCGTAAGGATGGATAAAATACCGGTAGCAAACTTTTTCATAAAAAAACCTCTCTTTCCATAGTCAATGATTGACAGAAAAGAGAGGCCTTATTCACTTCAAAAACCGTGCGCGCATCATAGAGAGCTTATCCGCCAAAAACCTGAATACGAGCGGGAAAAGCACCGCGTTGCAGGCTATCTGTATGGCATAAAACACTATTCCGCGGGCGTAATACACGCCGAAGCGATAGAAAAATCTATCTAAATTTCCCGAGAGAAGTCCAACGTCGATAAGCGAGGTCAAAATCCCGAAGAAAACCGTGAGCACGACGGCCGCGGCGGTGAGTAACCATCTGCTTCTCACCCTCATCTTGGCGAGAAGCATAAAGACTACGGCAACCAGCGGCCAATATATAAGATATGAAGGCAACCAGGTGCCAAAGCCGTATATAAGCGGCTCAATGCTGACGAATACGACGGCAGATGCGACGCCGTACCAGCCGAAAACATAGCCGTAGAGAGCCACGAGAAGCGTGACTATTTCTATATTTGGAAGAGCCGCGAGGGCAAGCTTTCCACACTCAACGGTAGCAGCCGTAATACCGACGAGGGCAATCGCTCTTGCGCCCGAGATAGCTCTCTTCTTGTGCGCGTTTATCATATTACCAGGTCTCTATTCTGAAGAGAATTACAGTGCCCTGCTCTGCAGACATAGAGGTAAGGCCGAGACCCGAGGTCTTGAGGGTGATGCCCTCGTACTCGATCTCGCTTACGTAATCGCTGGTGTCAAAGTCACGTTCAAGCGAGGTGTAGATGCAGACGTATTCGTTCTTCGTTGCATCGGGACTCAGGCCGCCGATATCATTGACGTAGGCGCCATAGGTGGAGTCTACAACGTCAGCGACGAGAGAATTGGTCTCTCTCGCCATCAGATACTGAAGAACGCCGTATACGCCCTCTCCCTTGTTGGATACGTCCTCAAGGAATGCCTTATAGACGGTGTAACTGCCGTCGCGGTTCTCGATAACGAGAGTGACGTCGCCCTGCTCGGCTACTGTTGTCGTAAAACAGGATACGAGGCAGAAGAGCATCACTACCGCGAGGATAAGTGATAAGATTTTTTTCATTTTTTTGTCTCCTTTTTTCTTTGTGGGGAGACATTCCGAGTAAAAAAGAAAGCCCTCGCGCTACGGGCGCGGGGACGTAATTTGGGCATAGCTCGCCCATTACGGTTTTTCCCTCCATTTGCCCAAGGAATGTTTCCGATGTTTTTTTGTCGACAGATTGCAGGAAGAACCGTCGCTTTCCGACCCGAAGGCGTATCTATATACGTCAATAGGAAGGAAACGGCGATAGAAAAAGGTCCTTTTTCGATCTTACGCAATATGACGAGCAAAAACAAAGCGGCAGGCCTTCCGACTTAGGAGACGGCTGACTCCATTACGGCAATGGCTGTTGCGGTGGATTCTCACCACGCTTTCCCTGCTTGAGCGATCTCTCGCTATCGCTTTTCGACAATATTATAGCACGGACTGCCTGAAAAGTCAACAGTCCGTGCCGTTTTTTGATATATCAGATCTGATACTCCTCGTAGGGAGTAAGGATCATCGCGTCCTCGAAGTCGAACTCGGTGGGATCGATGGAATCGAAGAGACCGTAGTGCAGGGGTACTGCACACTTTGCACCAATCTCATAGGCGAAGTCCGCCGCGTCCTTAGCGTTCATATTGTTGCCGACGCCGTTGATGGGAAGAAAGGCGTAGTCAACTCCGCCCTCAACGAGATCGAGCACGTCATCGATAACGTCGTAGTTATAGAGTGTGTCGCCGCTGACGTAATAGGTCTTTCTGCCATCGTCGAGAATGAAGCCCGCCGCGGTTCTGTCGCTGTGCTCTGCCTTCACCGAGTAGAAGGTCACGCCGCCCTGGCTCCATACCGAGTGGGGAGCGAGAAGAACGTAGTTGTGAGGGCCGCCAAACTCGAGAAGTCTGTTATACGCCGCCTCGGGAGCGAGGAAGGTAATGGGCTTCGTCGCCTTTGCAATGAGCGGCTCGAGAGTCTCGGGATCGAGATGGTCGAGGTGGCTATGCGTGATTATGATAACGTCGGGATCTGCGGCAAGAAAGCTCTCGTCTGCGGGAATGCGTCTGTGCTTTGCCTCCTGGGTCTTGCCAACCGAGTCGGAGAGGTAGGGATCTACCATTATCTTTATTTTGTCGCTCTCAAAGAGCAGGCCTGCCTGTGTGAGCCAGGTTAATTTCATAATTATTCTCCAATCTGCGAGTGAGCGTATCGTAAGAGAGCCGCGGTAGGCACTCGCTCGCTTTGTTTTCCTTTATCATTTTATCACTATCGCCGAGCTTTGTCAACCCGAAAGGGTCAAAAAGCCGTGCATTGCGAGAAAAATCACCTCTTTTGCAGGGCTCGCGTATTCTGCAAATAAGCACGAGCGCGGACAAAAAATGCTTATAAAAAACATATTGACAAACGCCACCGCGTGTGCTATACTCATATCGCAAAACACATTATCTTGGGAGATCTAAGTTATGATTCTTTGTGAAGAGCTTTATTTTGAAATCACCCTGACGGGCATAAAATCCGAGTTAAAGAAGTTCATATCCTGCCTCAAATCGGGCGAGCTCGACGATTTCTTCGAGTTTTCCTCCGACTATATTTCCTACGATGACGAGTACGCTGATGCCGGTGACGGCGAGGAGACCTCTATCGTCATTACCAACGACGACCTCGGCATCGAGATCGACGAGCTCGACACCGACGAGTTCCTCGACGTGTTCTGCCGCGCGGCAAGAAGCCTCGACGTGACGGGTCAGCTCTATGACATTGACGACGAGGAGTACCGCTTCTTCAGCGAGCCCGGCGACTCCTACTATCTCAACGCCGACAAGGTGACAAGATTCAACGAGGACGACGACAAAGAGGCTATGGACTCTGCCGACTGACAACTCGGCAACCGATAACCCGATAACGAAAAGAGCGACCGTGTGGCCGCTCTTTTTTATTTTGAGGGATGAGATTATCGGGACAAGCTTCTTGACCTTTCTACAGCCTCAAGGCGCCGGCTTCTAACGATGGCATAAAGATCCGCAAGAAGCTCTGCGGTGTAGGATAGAGCAACAAAGATCATTCCGTCCAAAAGCAAGTTATAAAGTATGGCAAATGCGTGCGGAACTATAATGCTATATCGGACGAGCTTGATATTCCTGATTCTGAATATGAACGCATACATAATTTGTGCCATAAGGTAGAGTATATCCAGGGGTTTAGCCGTTTTTAACACCACCAAATTGATAACTATGTATGCACATACGGCCAGCCCTGCGAATAAGAACGCCAAATACACGGGAGCTTTTTCATCTCGCTTCTCATACACAAAAAACACGAAGGTTCTGGTTAAGCTTACCGTTAAGGCGATCATAGCAAAATATTCGCAACCGAACAAATATGATAAAAACATACAGCCAAGTCCAACGGTTTGGCAAATCAAATATGAGCTTTTACTTTTAAAAAAGTAGCTAACGATCATCATTATTGCTGTCGCGGCACCTGCGATCTGCGACAAAACAGGATTATACATTTTCCCAATGCTCCCTTGCATTTGCAATTACTAGTGATGAAAACCAAAACCGTTTTTATCGGCGATCTTTCTGATTTTATCATTGCGCGTACATTATATCATGAGGAAAACAAAAAAGCAACCGCCTCACGATGATTTTTCGGTTGCATATTCTTGCGTTTGCAAAGTTCGAATAGCCTTGACGGCAAAAAGAGCGACCGTGTGGCCGCTCTTTTTTGTTGATCTTATTCTACTGTGTTTATCACTCCCGAGAAGAGCACCGTGCCGTAGGCATCGGTCAGGATGAAGCCGAATGCGCGATCTACGATGAAATCGTGATAGACCTCCTCGTATTTTCCGGGACCTGCAGCGCCGTCATTGGGGAGATAGGTAACCGCCGCGCCCTCGATGCCTCGTTTGTTCACCTCGAGATAGGTCTTATGAACCACGCCCTCGCAGACGAGAGTCTCATCGGTTATATTTGACATATCGCATTTATCAACGTCGAAGAGATCCTCGATGCCGAACTCCTCCATAAGCGTATCTGCCAGATCGCCGTCAAAGGATGCCTCATACTCGGGGAAGAAGACTCTCGTGTGGTTCAGGATCATATTCTCCTTGTCGCGATAGCCGTAATCGGTGATGCCGTTTACGGTATAGATATTCTCGGCGGTAAAGACCTCGTCGATGGTATGACCGTCGGTGGGAACTATAAACTTGATTTTGAAGCCGCACAAGGTCCTGGTAAAGAAGGTTCTGTATCCGTCGCCCTCATAGACCTTGCCGTTGTTGTAATAGCCGCGGAGCAGCTTGGTGGTCGTGATGCTGCCGTCGGCGTTCACAAAATCGTATTCGGATTTGGTAAACGAAAGATTATCGCCATAGGAGTTCCACGTATCCTTCAGATAGAAGGTGTTTATCAGCGTGATAAGCGTCTCGGGAGAGAGGTTGGGGGCGCTATCTATCAGGTCGTGGGTTTTGTCCTTGATATACGCTCTGATGGCTCTGTCCGCCTCGCTCGAGCCGAAATTAACCGAGAACATATCGCAGTTATAATTGGTAGCGAGATTATTGATGCCCGACTCTAAAAGCGCGACGTCATTATCTACCCAAATAGAATTAGAAAGCTCCTCCGCGCCCCTTATCTGAGGAATTTTTTCGTCTGTCTTATATTCCATATTACAGCAAGCGTAGAGACACTTTGTGAAGCTCTGCACCTCATCGTAAGTCACGCCGACGGCGTTAAGTATCTGATCTCTCGTCTCTCCCGACGCACATTCCGTGGCAAGCGCAAGAGCCATATATACCGAGACGGGCGAAATTACGAAATTCTTTGTGCCTGCGGTGTCGGCATAGACCTCGGCGGTGAGCTTCGCCGAAAAGGCCGAGAGCTTATCGAGGAATTCTACGTAATCATCCGCTGTATAGTCTTTGTAGTTGGCGTTGATCTTCGGTGCGGCAAGCGCCAGCGTGTGATCATCGTATTTGTAGCCGAAGATGGAATCAATCATCGAGCAGGACGCAAGCGACAGGCATAGCGCCAGGATGAGAATAAACGATATTGTTTTTTTCATAGTAAAGTCCTCCTTTAATTCAATTAAAACATATTTGTGGGCAAAAAATCAAGAACAATTTGTAAATAATTGCTATAAATAATATACCCCCTGAGTTTTTTCAGGGGGCAAAGCTTGGGTTTTGGGGAAAGAGCTTACTTAACCGACTTTTTCATCTCCATATACGGGAGGACGTCGTATCCGCACTTCTTGTAGACGTTGACGGCGCGCTCATTTTCGGCCTCGACCTCCAGGCGGAAGAGCGAGTGAGGATATTTCGCCTCGATGAAGCTAAAGAAAAGACTGCCTATTCCAAGGCCGCGATATTCCTCTTTGACGTATATGTCCTCGATCCAGATGCATGGCTTGCCGAATTCTGTCGAGAAGCTCTTTGCCAGCATAGCGTACCCAAGTATGCCGTCATCGCCCTCGAAAACGTAGCCCTCGATATACGGATTATCGCTTATGCAGTTATCTACGTCTGCGTTGAATATTTCTTCCGAGCCGTTCGTGAAAACCGCGGCGGAAGCATAGAATACTCTCATCATCTCGAGGATCTGCGGTTTATCCTGCTCTTCTATGTGTCTGATCTTGCTTTTCATAGGTTTATCTCCATATTTTTGTCGGTGAGCTTATTATACCACGGTTGATATTTAAAAGCAAGGCTTTGGTGGGAGGAGAAATAAAAAAGACCGAGGTCTTCAAGACGCCAGTCCTTCAAATGAGGAATCCGACAGTCTCCATCGCTTGGTCACTTATAGTATATCACAAATTGCTTGGTTGTCAATAGTAAAAATCCCTTGGGCATCGAGCCCGCGGGATTTTTTAGGGGAATTTGCTCCGCCTTGCAAGGCTTCCGACACGGAAGCGGCGGAGCAATATCTCGAACCCCATTCGCGCGGATTGGCAAAAGAACAATGCTATGAAATACATAGTTGAAAGACGAGCTATGTGTTCGCGCGAGGGGGTTCGTTCGACTAGGCGTCGTCACAGAACGAAAAAAGCACTCCACAAGGGAGTGCTTCGTTCGGTTAAATATCGGGGAATTTCATCACAGATGAATATACCCACACCCTGCGCCTGACAAGCGAGCTCGTCGATCTTCGGGTGGGGTATGCGAACCCCTGCGCCCTCGCAACGCGCGAGCGCTAGCTCGGCGCGGTGTTCGGGGGCCTAGGCATCACCCCAGAACGAAAAAAGCACTCCAAAATGGAGTGCTTTTTTCGTTCTGTGGTGACGCCTAGGGGAATCGAACCCCTGTTACAGCCGTGAAAGGGCCGTGTCTTAACCGCTTGACCAAGGCGCCGTAAAAAAATGTCGAAGCCGAAGTAGGCTTCGACATTTGGTAGCGAATGTCGGATTTGAACCAACGACCTGCCGGGTATGAACCGGACGCTCTAGCCAACTGAGCTAATTCGCCATAGATTCTCTCAAATCTGCCTTGCTATTATATCACAAGTATCTGCCGTTGTCAAGTGTTTTTTTAAAAGAATTTTTGCCCTTTTTTGCTTCGTGGCGAAGTTTCTGACGTTCTTTCGGGTCTTTTGGTCGCTTTTTTCAAAAAAGAGCGCGCCTTTTATTGACATTGCCACGCGGCCTGTGGTAAAATGTTCTTGAAAAATCGGGAGAGGAGTCGCCTTATGACCTTTGATGCGAATATCGAAAAAATAGAAGAGATAATCGGCTACAGCTTTTGCGATCGCTCGCTTCTGCGCCAGGCATTCACAAGAACGAGCTGGTGCAACGAGCAAAATCACGGCGGCCGCGTCAAGTTTCAGTCTAGCGAGGTGCTGGAGTTCATAGGCGACAGCGCGCTCTCCACCGCTATCATCACGCTTCTCATGGCGGAAGAGTCGAAGAGATACGAGCACGGTCTTCTCACCGAGCTCGGCGAGGGTGATTTCTCGAACATCAAGGCGGCGCTCAGCAACAAGCACAACCTTGCCGCGAGCACCAAGGCGCTGGGACTTGAGAAATATCTGATAATGGGCGAAGGCGACGAGCGACTGGGCATCGGCAATCAGCCCTCGGTTATGGAGGATCTCTTTGAGAGCATCATCGGTGCGATATACGTTGACTCGGGAATGAAGCTCGAGCCCGTCATCGCCGCCGTCTCAAAGATGCTCGACGTATCGATATACAAGAGCTTGGGCGAGGGACATACCGTCCTGCAAAGTGCGAAAAACGAGCTGCAGGAATGGTGCGCCGACAAAAAGCGCAGACTGCCTGCCCCTGTATACACTACGCTCGAGGAGAGCGGCCCCGACCACAACAAGAGCTTCGTGCGCGGATGCTATATCGGCGAGGTTCTCTACGGACGCGGTGAGGGCAAGAACCGAAAGATCGCAGATGCCGCGGCGGCAAGCGCCGCACTCGAGCGCCTGCGTACCGAGGAGACTCTGCGAAGGAGTGCCGACAATCCCACCGAGGCTCTCCGTTCTCTCGCGGCGGCAAAGCGCAAGGCGGCGCCCGTCTACGAGGATCTCGGCGAGAGCGATGCATCGACTGTGACCGACAAGGAGTTCATCTGTTCCTGCTCGGCACTCGGCATTATCGCTCGCGGAATAGGAAAAAGCAAAAAAGAAGCTCGTGCCGCGGCGGCAAGAGAAATTCTCGAAAAGCACAAAAACGGATAAAAATATTATTTTTTTATGTTATGCACTTGATTTATCTCGGGGCATATGCTATACTATACTCGGCTTGAAGCTAATATTTTTTCAGGAGAAAAGAAATGAAAGATCTTATCAAGGCTATTGACAATCTTCCTTGGATCGCTAAGGTTATCCTTTGCATTCCCGCACTCGACATCGTTTGGGCTATCTACAGAATAGTTAAGGGCATTGCAAACAACAACCTTCTTCTTGTTGTGCTTGGTATTCTCTGGATTGTTCCCGGTGCTGCTATCGGTTGGATCTGGGATCTCATCACCACCCTTCTTTACAAGCATCCCAAACTTGCATAATGTAAACAAAAGCTTACATAGAAACAGACCGTCGCATGACGGTCTGTTTCTGTTTCTAGGTTAAAACTCAGCACGGGTAGCCACATAGGCTACCCGTGCGCTGTTATTTAGTCATTTTTATGTCTTTTCTATCCTTATTCCTTCGAGGGAACTATGAGACCGTAGCTGCCGGCCTTTCTCTTATAAACCACACATATGTCGCCCGATATCGCATCGGTGAAGGCATAGAAGCTGTGACCTATCAGATTCATCTGGAGGATCGCTTCCTCGGGGCTCATTGGCTTGAAGGGGAAGGTCTTAACTCTTATCTCGAACTCGCCTTCCTCGTCGTACTCGTCGTCATCCTCCTCGCCTATAACAAACGCGCCGCGGCGCAGATCCTTCTCTATCTTGGTCTTATTCTTGCGAATCTGACGCTCAAGTCCCTCTACCGCGCGGTCAAGAGCAGTCATGAAGGTCTCGCTCTCCTCCTCGCTTCTGAAGATGGTGTGATTATAATTTATAGTAATCTCGATTATTTTCGTCCCCTTGCGAGACTTGCAGGTGACGAATGCATCAGCATCTTCGCCAAAGAACTTGTCAAACTTGGCGAGCTTCTTCTCTACAAGAACCTTGAGGCTCTCGCGTACTGTCATCTGCTTTCCGTAAATCGAAATCTTCATACCGATTACCTGCTCCGTGATCGGAGCATCCTTTCTTTGAACTATCGGAGGTTCCGTCCCTATATTTGACTTACAGAGCGGATACCCATCCGCACTTATATTATAGCATATTTATTGTGAAAAATAAATAGTTTTTTAGAAAAATTCATATCTTTTTTAATTATTATGCACAAGAAACAAAAACACACCGTTCAGTTATTTCATATTGCACAAAACAAAGCGGCGGAGAGCCCGCCTGGAGCTCTCCGCCGTTTTCACTATTATTTTATGTCCTTTGCCGCGAATTAAAGGCCGAAGGTCTCGCGGAGGTAATCTCTCGAGATCTTTGCCGCCTCAAGCTCGGGAATATCGTAGGTCTGATCCTGCTCTACGATAACGTACTCGGTGCCGGATGCCTCACACGCCTCGAGGATCTCAAGGAAGTTCTGTCTGCCCGTGCCGAGAGGACGGAACTGGAAGCCGTTATCCTCGCGGGACTTCTTGCCAAGTCCCTTGCCGGAGTTGTCGATAAGGTCGTAAGCGGGGCCGCCGCCGAGCTCCTTACAAACGAAGTCCTTGAGATGAACTATCTCAACTCTGCCTGCGAACTCGCGGATCTTATCTGCGGGATTGATGCCTGCATAGTGTACCCAGCAGGTGTCGAGCTCGGGATCGATAAGATCGCCAACCTCGTCGAAGATGTAATCGTGAAGGTACTTGCCCTCGTGCTTCTCAAACTCGAAGTCGTGGTTGTGATAACCAAGCTTCATGCCGTGAGCCTTGAGAACTGCGCCAACCTTCTTGAAGCGAGCGGCACTTGCCTCCCACTCGTCAGTACCTGCAAGCTTCTCCTTGCCGTACCAAGGAATAACGCTGTACTTAACGCCGAACGCCTTGAGGAACTCTGCCGCTGCATCGGGATCCTCGTCATAGAAATCGAGCGCCTGATGAGCAGAGATACACTTGAGACCGTACTTATCAAGGATAGCCTTGATCTCTTCTGCGGTATGTCCGTAGTAGCCTGCGAACTCAACGTACTCGTAGCCCATATCTGCGAGAGCCTTGAGAGTGCCCTCAAAATCACGCTCCATAGCGTTACGAACGCCGTAGAGCTGTATACCTACGTGAAACTGTTTCATAATGTTCTCCATTTCAGATATTTTAGTATAGGTGACCTCCCGGAGGAAGTCACCTATTTCAGTTAAGTATTTCTGAATTAAACCTCAGGAATTACAAGCTCGATCTCACGGCCAAGATCAGAGGACTTAGCGATACCGTCAAGGATCGCCTGGTTGTATACGATCTGGCTGGAGGGAACGGGCGAGGGAGTGCCGTTCTTGCAAGCGTCAAGGAAGGTTCTAACCTTCTTGTCGAAGTTGGTAGGATCGCCAGCCTTGGGGAAGATCTGGGGAAGCTTGGTCTCAACCTGCTTGCCTGCTACCTCGTGGTAGATAACGAGGTCGCCGCCGATGGTGCCGTTCGAGCACTCGGTGGAAGGAAAACGAAGGCTACCCTTAGTACCGTAGATGATGGTATCGCCTGCGGTGTCAAGGTTCATTGCCCATGCAATACGGAAGTCGAGGATGATGCCGCCCTCAAGTCTTACGAAAGCTGCAGCGAAGTCATCAACGCCGAAGAGCTTTGCATACTCGGGGTGACCGGTCTTAACGTAGTTAGAGTAGTTGGGATCGGTGCCGAAGAATGCGGACTTGTAGCCCGAAACGGTAAGAGGCTTGGGATAGCCGATAGCGTTAAGAACCATATCGAGAGAGTAGCATCCGATATCACCGAGAGCGCCGAGACCTGCGGTTCTGTCCTCGATGAAGGTAGTACCGAAGGGAGTGGGAATACCACGGCGACGGCCGCCACCGGTCTGAATGTAGTAAACCTGACCAAGAATGCCGGACTGAACAACGTCCTTGACCATGATCATGTTATCGTCAAGTCTGGGCTGGAAGCCGATAGAAAGAACCTTACCGGACTTCTTCTCTGCCTTCATAACCTCGATAGCCTCATCGAGAGTTACGGTGAAGGGCTTCTCGAGAAGAACGTGAAGACCTGCGTTAAGAGCCTGGATAGCACAGGGAGCGTGCTGACGGTTGTAGGTACAAACGCAAACTGCGTCAAGGCCGAGAGACTTATCGTTAACCATCTCCTCGCCATCCTTGTAATCGCACTTGATTACCTCAACGCCGTGCTTCTTGAAGAACTTCGCTGCCTTACCGGGAACGATATCAGCGCCTGCAACGATCTCTACGTCGGGCTGCTTCTTAAGAGCCTCTACGTGAGAATCTGCGATCCAACCGGTACCAACGATACCGACTCTTACTTTCTTGGAAGCGTCAACTTCTTTAACTTCTTGGTTTTCTTTGAAGGCGTCAAGATCTGCCATAATTGTTTCCTCCTATTTGGGCTTTTACCCATTTATTTATTTTTAAAAAAATCATTTTTTTGAAGAGAACATGCCCCTTCTAGTACATTATACCATATATTTTAAAAAATACAAGTATAATTTTGCATTTTTTGTGACAAAATATAGGTTTTTTAGCACAAAATCAGATCTCGGGTATCACGACCTCGACCTCGCGGCCAAGCTCTGCCGACTTGACGATGTGATCGAGGATAGCCTGATTGTACAGGATCTCGCTGGTGGGAACGGGTGCCCCTCCGCCCTCCTTGATCGCATCAAGGAAGGTTCTGATCTTCTTTTCCTTGCAGGTGGGCTCGCCTGCCTTGGGCAGAATCTTCTCAATTCTGGTCTCTACCTGCTTGCCTGCCACCTCATGATAGATAACGAGGTCGCCGCCGATAGTGCCGTTCCAACACTCTGTAGAGGGGATGCGAAGGCTTCCCTTTGTACCGTAGATAATGGTATCGCCCGCGGTGTCAAGATTCATCGCCCAAGCAATACGGAAGTCTAGGATGATACCGCCCTCAAGGCGAATGAACGCCGCAGCGAAATCGTCAACTCCAAAGACCTCGGCAAACTCGGGGCATTCGTACTTCTTGTATGCGACGTAGTTGGGATCCTTGCCGAAGAAGTCGGAGGTGTAGCCCGTAACCGTCAGGGGCTTGGGATGTCCGAGGGCGTTGAGCACCATATCGAGAGAATAGCAACCGATGTCGCCGAGCGCACCGATACCGCCCGTGTCCTTTGCAATGAAGGATGTCTTGCCGCCCTCATAACCGATCGGAATACCTCTGCGGCGGCCGCCGCCCGTCTGTACGTAATATATCTTTCCGAGAATACCCGAACGAACTATATCCTTCACAGCCTTCATGCTATCGTCGAATCTCGGCTGGAAGCCGATGGAGAGCACCTTGCCCGACTTCTTCTCTGCTCTCATAACCTCGATCGCCTCGTCGAGAGTGACGGTAAAGGGCTTCTCGAGAAGAACGTGAAGTCCCGCCTCAAGCGCCGCGATAGCGCAAGGCGCGTGCTCGCTGTTATAGGTGCAGATTGATACAGCATCGAGATTCAGCGACTTGTCCGCGATCATCTCAAGGCCGTCCTTATAATCGCACTTAACCTCGGGTTTATGGTAAATATCAAAGAACTCTCTCGCTCTGCCAGGGACGATATCGGAGCCTGCAACGATTTCAACGTCGGGCTGCTTGCGATATGCATCCATATGTGAGTAGGCTATTCCGCCGGTACCTATAATACCGATTCGAACCTTTTTCGAGGCGTCGATCTCCTTAACCTCTTGATTTTCTTTGAAAGCGTCAAGATCTGCCATAACAGCTCTCCTTTTTCGGTTTTTTCTTATCGTGTCTATTTTAGCACAATATTTTGGTTTTTGCAAGGAATATTCGTAAATATTTAAAAGAAAAGAGCAAAAGCGCCGCAAGATAGCAGGCCTTTGCTCCTTATATTACATAGAATCGATATATCTGCAGGCCGCAAGTGCCGCGACTGCTCCGTCGGCGGTGGCGGTGGTGACCTGCCTTACCGACTTTGTACGGCAATCGCCTGCTACGAAGATGCCGGGAAGCTCGGTATCGGGCTTGCAGTCCTCGCCAGCCTCGACGTAGCCGTAGCTATTGAGCTTTACGACGCTCGCGAAGGGCTCGTTCTCAGGGATCTGACCGATGGCAACGAAGATACCGTCGACCTCGAGGGTGCGACTCTCATTAGTCTCCGGATTCTTGATTCTGACACCGTTAATAGCGCTCTCGCCGAGAAGCTCATCGACGACCATAGAATAGATTATCTCTACGTTATCGCGCGCCTCGAGTCTGGCAAGGAGGCTGCGCTCGCCGGTCATAAAGGCGAGATTCTGCACGACGTAGACCTTGGTGCAGCCGTCGGCAAGGAGGTTGGCCTCCTGGAGTGCGGTGTTTCCGCCGCCGATGATAGCGACAGTCTTGCCCTTGTAAAATGCGCCGTCGCAGACCGCGCAATAGGACACGCCCTCGCCAACGAAGTCCTCTTCTCTCGCGACTCCGAGCATTCTGTGCTTGGAGCCTGCGGCGATGATAACGCTCTTTGCCTCAAATTCGCCGTCGGTGGTGACGACCTTGTATCCGCCGTCCGCCCTCTCGATACCCGTGACCTCGGAGAGCTCAATTTCCGCGCCCTGACCGAGAGCCTGCTCGAACATCTTATCTGCGATCTCGCTACCGCTCGCCGAGGCGAAGCCGGGGTAGTTCTCTACTCTCGGCGAGTGGGTTATCTGACCGCCAAAGGTGGATTTCTCAATAACGAGCACACTCTTCTCAGCTCTGCGAGCATATATCGCGGCGGTGAGTCCGGCAGGACCTGCACCGACTATTATAACGTCATACATATTTTTGTCCTCTTATAATTCGAGGGGCTGTACGTCAGCCCCTCTTTTTAGGTTTTAATTACTTTGCGGTTGCTGCTTTTTCGCAGAAGGCCTTGATGTTGGATGCGTTAACGATCTTTTCAACCTTGCCGCCCGAAATGTGAATAAGGGTGGGCGCCTGCTTGATGCCGAACTCTGCTACAAGATCCTTATTATCCTCTGCGAGAAGCTTATCATAAGATATGCCTGCCTTGTCAAGGAACATGGCTGCCATCTTGCAGTTGGGGCAGGATGCGGTAGCGAAGAGAATGGTTCTGTCCTCGCTCGCACACTCGTGGCACTCTGTCGCGCCTATTCCGGTATTGTTAAGGTAAAGGGGCTTCTTGCCTGTGAGCTTACTCTCTGCATATACCTTTCTCGCCTTGAACTCCTGGGACTTACCGTCGTTCCAGTTCTGAACGGGACGGTAGTAACCGGTGATACGGCTATAGACCTCGGTCTTTGCACCGCACTCGGGACATTCATAGTGCTCGCCTGCGATGTAGCCGTGATTCTTACATACCGAGTATGTGGGAGAAAGAGTGTAGTAAGGAAGCTTATAGTTCTCGGCGATGGTACGAACGAGAGTTGCCGCGCTCTGCCAGCCGGGAAGCTTCTCACCAAGGAATCCGTGGAATACGGTACCCGAGGTGTAAAGAGTGTGGAGCTCATCCTGAAGGTCGAGAGCCGCGAAGATATCGTCGGTGAAGCTTACAGGAAGGTGGCTCGAGTTGGTGTAGTAGGGAGTCTCGCCGTTTGCAGTATCGGACGCGGTAAGAATATCGGGATAGAACTTCTTATCGTGCTTTGCAAGACGGAAGCTGGTGGACTCTGCGGGGGTAGCCTCAAGGTTGTAGAGGTCGCCGTACTTCTCCTGATAGTCGGAGAGCTTATCACGCATGAAGTTGAGAACCTCCTTGGTGAAGGCGAGAGTCTCGGGGTGAGTCATATCGTTGCCAAGCCAGTTAGCGTTGAGGCCAACCTCGTTCATACCAACGAGACCAATGGTCGAGAAGTGGTTATTGAAGGTTCCGAGGTATCTCTTGGTGTATGGGTAAAGGCCCTCGTCAAGAAGCTTGGTGATGACGGTTCTCTTGATCTTAAGAGAACGAGCCGCAACATCCATCATGTGCTCAAGACGGCGGTAGAAGTCTGCCTTATCGGTGGAGAGGTATGCGATTCTCGGCATATTGATGGTAACAACGCCGACGGAACCGGTGGACTCACCCGAGCCGAAGAAGCCGCCCGACTTCTTACGAAGCTCACGAAGGTCAAGACGGAGACGGCAGCACATTGAACGAACGTCGTTGGGCTCCATATCCGAGTTGATGTAGTTGGAGAAATAGGGAGTACCGTACTTTGCGGTCATCTCGAAGAGAAGTCTGTTGTTCTCTGTATCAGACCAGTCGAAGTCACGGGTGATGGAGTAGGTGGGGATAGGATACTGGAAGCCACGGCCGTTAGCGTCGCCCTCGATCATCGTCTCGATGAAGGCCTTGTTGACCATGTCCATTTCCTTCTTACAATCCTTATACTTGAAGTCCATCTCCTTGCCGCCGACGATACAGTTGAGCTCTGCGAGGTCCGCAGGAACCGTCCAGTCGAGCGTGATGTTGGAGAAGGGCGCCTGAGTACCCCAACGAGAGGGGGTATTTACGCCGTAGATAAAGGACTCAATGCACTTCTTAACCGCGTCGTAGGAGAGGTTATCTGCCTTAACGAAGGGGGCAAGATAGGTATCGAAGGAGGAGAAGGCCTGTGCGCCTGCCCACTCGTTCTGCATAATGCCGAGGAAGTTAACCATCTGGTTGCAGAGGGTTGCAAGATGCTTTGCAGGAGCAGAGGTGATCT
>JAZRFQ010000007.1:0-8729 GCA_045643725.1 Eubacteriales bacterium
CGGCAATTGTTTTGCTGTAAAGGGATAGAACTCGTTTGCGGATTCAATGTTGGTCATCATATGCTCATCATATCCGTCAAGTCGTGCTTCAAAGAAATCGCTCATTTTTTCAAGCATATATAACCTCCTACAAATTCTGAATTTTCGGTGAGTTTATTATATCACATTTTTGCAAACAAATCAAGGCGTAGCCTTGTATATCATCCGCAACTTGTTGCGGTATATCATCAACACGTAGTGTTGTATATCATCAAGCCGCAGGTAAGATGCACGCTGACGCGTGATGATATACAGCCCCGCAAAGGCTGATGATATGCACCTCACTTCGCGCAGCGATGATATACCAAGCCTGCGGCTTGGATAAAAAAAGAAGTAACTTTTGATAGACAAAAGTTACTTCTTTTTTGGTGAAGATAGTTGGATTTGAACCAACGACCTCTTGCATGTCAAGCAAGCGCTCTGACCAACTGAGCTATACCTTCATCGGATTGCTCCGCTATTATATCACACGGAATATTAAATGTCAATACCAAATTTGGAATTTGCGTAAAATTGAAAGAAGAATTTAATTTATTTACATTTTCCCCTTTATTTTTAAATTAAAGTGTGGTATAATGTAAAATTGATATATTATTGTTTTACGGCGGTAACGCCTATGGAGGTTCACAATGGGACTTTTAGAAAAGATTTTCGGTAATTACAGCGAAAAGCAAATCAAGAAGATCGTTCCTATCGTTGATGAAATCGAGGCGATGGCAGATCGCTTCGCCGCGATGTCTAACGAGGAAATGCGCGAACATACAGACGTACTCAAAGGTAGACTCGCCGCAGGCGAGACTCTTGACGATATTCTCCCCGAGGCATTCGCTCTCGTGCGCGAGGCAGATGATCGAGTTCTCGGCAAGCGCCCCTTCCGCGTTCAGCTGATGGGCGGTATACTGCTTCATCAGGGACGAATCGCAGAAATGAAGACCGGTGAGGGTAAGACTCTCGTTGCTACTCTTCCCGCTTATCTTAACGCGCTTGCAGGCAAGGGCGTACACATCGTTACAGTTAACGACTATCTTGCTCGCCGTGACAGCGAGGAAATGGGACGAGTTTACGGATTCCTCGGTCTTACTACTGGACTTATCGTTCACGGCCAATCCGGCGCCGAGAAGCGTCAGGCGTACAAGTGCGATATCACCTATGGTACTAACAACGAGCTTGGATTCGACTATCTTCGTGATAATATGGTGGTTTACAAGGAGCGTATGGTTCAGCGCGGTCACGCCTTTGCTATCATTGACGAGGTTGACTCTATTCTTATAGACGAGGCGAGAACTCCCCTTATCATTTCGGGCGAGGGATCGAAATCTACCGATCTCTATGCCTTTGCTGACAGATTTGTCAGAACTCTTCGCCGCCACGTTATAAAGGAAATGGATACGAAGCAGGACCTCGATACCTACGAGGAGGACTACATCGTTGACGAGAAGGCTCGTACGGCGGTTCTCACCGGTCACGGTATTGCAAAGGCCGAGAAGTTCTTTAACATCGAGAACCTCTCCGATCCCGAGAACAACGCGATCTACCATCACGTTAACACGGCTATCAAGGCGCACGGCGTAATGAGACGCGACGTTGACTATATCGTCAAGGACAATGCCGTAATAATCGTCGACTCCTTCACCGGTCGACTTATGCCTGGACGTCGCTATAACGACGGTCTGCATCAGGCTATCGAGGCAAAGGAGAACGTAGTAGTACAGAAGGAAACTCGCACCATCGCGACTATTACCTTCCAGAACTTCTTCCGTCTTTACGGCAAGCTCTCGGGTATGACGGGTACTGCTCTGACAGAGGAAAACGAGTTCAGAGATATTTACGCGCTCGACGTAGTCGAGGTTCCCACCAACAAGCCTATGATCAGAATAGACCGCAACGATTCGGTCTACCGCACCTATAGAGGCAAGATTCTCGCTATTGTTGAGCAGATAAAGGCCTGTCACGAAAAGGGCCAGCCTGTCCTCGTTGGTACTGCTTCTATCGATAAATCCGAGGAGCTCTCTGCCGTTCTGAAAAAGAACGGTATCCCCCACAACGTGCCCAACGCAAAGCAACACGAGCGCGAGGCGGAGATCGTTGCACAGGCAGGTAGACTCGGTGCCGTTACCATTTCCACTAACATGGCAGGTCGAGGCACCGATATTATGCTCGGTGGTAACCCTGAGTATATGGCGAAGGCTGAGATGCGTAAGATGGGCATCGAGGAGCACCTTATTGCCGAGTCTACAGGCACGGCGCATACCGATAACGAGGCTCTTATCGAGGCAAGAAAAACCTTCCGTGACCTTTACGAAAAGCATAAAAACGCAATAAAACCCGAGGCAGATGCAGTTAGGGCAGCAGGCGGTCTGTTCATTCTCGGTACAGAAAGGCACGAGAGCCGTCGTATCGACAACCAGCTTCGCGGTCGAAGCGGACGTCAGGGCGACCCCGGTGAGTCCATCTTCTACCTCTCTCTCGAGGACGACCTTATGCGTCTTTTCGGCTCTGACAGGCTGATTGACATTACTGCGAAGCTCGGCCTTGACGAGACAACACCCATTGATGCGAGAATTCTCTCCTCCAGTATTGAGAACGCGCAGAAGCGTGTAGAGACGTCTCACTTTGAGTCGAGAAAGCACGTCCTGACCTACGACGACGTTATGAACCAGCAGAGAAAGGTCATCTACGATCAGCGCTCCGAGGTTCTTATGAACGATGATATCAGCGAGAAGATCGTTAATATGATCATCTCCTCTGTCGGCGAGACCTTCGACTTCTGCTTTGGCATTGATACTCCCGAGGACTACAAGTTTGACGAGTTCAGAAGTCACTACCACGGTCTGCTCGTTGACGATAAGAACTTCAACTACACCGATGATGAGATCGCCGCTATAGACAAAGAATCGTGGCGTCAGAGCCTCATCGACAAGGCACTCAAGATATATCATAGCAAAGACGAGCTCTTCGCAAAGGTTGAGGGCATGCCCGACGATGCGATGCGCGAGATCGAGAAGGTTATTCTCCTCCAGAACGTTGATAAAAAGTGGATGGATCACCTTGAGGCCATGGACGATCTCAAGGGCTACGTAGGTCTTAACTCCTACGCACAGCGCGACCCTGTTGCTATGTACCGTATTGAAGGTGCGGATATGTTCGATCAGATGATCGACGATATCAAGGAGGATACTGTAAGACAGATTCTCGGAGTTATCCCGAGAGTACAGTCCACCGCGCGCGTAGAGGTAGCAAAGCCTACGTCTACCGGTCCTGTTGGCGCGGCAAAGGTAGTTCGCAAGCCTGCCACCTCAACCAAGGTTGGCAGAAACGATCCCTGCCCCTGCGGTAGTGGCAAAAAATACAAGAAGTGTTGCGGACTTAACGCCGCTGAGGAGTAATAATGGGCTTCGGAATACTTCTCGCGGGGTACTTTCTGCTGCTTGACGTCGCGTACTTTCTGATAACAGACGTAATTGCGGCGTCGCTGATAGCTCTCGCTCTGTCAAAGCTCTCTTACCTTAACCGCGGATTCAAGACGGCGCTGATAACGTCCTTCGTTTTTCTCGCCTTTTCGCTTGTTGAGTTCGGATTTGGCGCGTATGATATGGTATTCACTCCTATTGAAAACGCGACTCTGATCTCCGGAATAGCCATTGTAAAGAACGTGATCATCTGCACGTTGTCGCTAATGACATTCGAAGGAATGCGCGAGGTTTCCGAGGAGGTTGGACTCGCGTCTCACGCGAAAAAGTGTCGCACGGTAGCATATGCCGCACTGCCGGTATACATCCTCGCCATTGTCGCCGAGACGCCCTCGCTCTTTGCCTGGATGACGCCCTACGTTGCGACTATAATAGGCGTGACGTCAATGCTTGTAACGCTCGTATATCTCATTTTCGCGCTCACCGCGATTTTCGGTTGCTACGCGAAAATTTGCATGCCTGAAGAGAAAAGCACGACGCGCAAAACCACAAAAGAAGAAAAGAAGACGGAATCATTCGCTGACGCCTACAGACGTCAGCGCGAGGAACGCGCGGCCGCAAAAGCGGAGCGAAAGAAAAGCAAATAAAGGAGAATTTATGAAAGCAAAATCACGATACAGATGGGTCATATTCGGTCTCTGTATGCTATTCGTCCCAGCTGTTAACGTTTTAGACTTTTTCCCCGATTTCATTGCTTACTTTATAATTGCCGCGGCGCTCTCGCACGGTGTCAACAAGCTTCCCTACTTTGAAGAAGCGAGAACCGCATTCATAAAGCTCGGATTTATCAATCTGTGCAGAATCATCGCTATAGTTCTTATTTTGAAGGTAAGATCGGTAAACTACGATGACACCGACATCTATGCAATGATGACTCTGATGTTTGGCATTGTAGAATCCATTTATCTCTTCCCTGCGATCTCGAATCTTTTCGATGCGCTGTTCTATCTCGGTCAGCGTAGCGACTCGCAAGCTATTTTAGCTCCCGTGCGTTTACTTGGAAGAAAAGTCTCTCCTGAAACAATCAAGAATTTTACCTGTTTCTTTGCAGGTGCCAGAGCGGTGCTTGCATTGCTCCCAGAGCTCTGCTATATGAGCGGAACGAGCAAAACGGGAACGTCGGTAATAACGCACCCCTATGCACATCTTTATCCTCTTGCCTTGGCGATATGCTTCTCGTTATCACTCATCGTTGGCATCGTGTGGCTTGTGGCTAGTACAAAATACGCTCGTGCGATCGGTAATGAACGCCTATATTGCGCCTCTATCGATGCTCTTGTAACCGACGATCGCCGTCCTGAGATCGAGAATAAAATCAAGCTTCGCCGCGCCTGCTCGGCACTTAATATTATGATGATCGCATCGTTGTTTACGCTTGAAATAAACTTCGATAACTTCGGCGATATAAACATTCTGCCGCATTTTATATTTGCAATTTTGCTTATATCCGGTTTGAGATATTTAACAGGCAAGACGAGATACACTACTGTTGCCTCGCTTATCACCGTAGGATATACCGCAGTTTCGCTGGTTGGTCACGGACTTCTCATCGCCTTTTTTGAAAAGTGGGAAAGCTACACAATTATCAAGTACGTAAAAGCGGCGGCAAAAGAATATAGCCTTATCAAAGCTCTTTCGGTCGTTGAATTCATTTTCGCGCTCGCGCTCATTATAACCGTTATGCTCGCACTTAAATCTTTCACCGAAAACAACACGAAGATTGCTCCTAGCGCTGAAGGTTATGGAACTCCCGACCGCGATTTTCACAGAAGTCTTTTTAGAAAGAATATCGTTTATACCGCCTTTGGTATTCTTGTTACAGCATCAAAAGCCGCCCTGGTATTCCTTAACGGCAATACAGATTACGAACACGTTGACAATGCCATCAGCGGCATCACGAGTATTGAGGTAACTGTGTTGCCTTGGTTCGGTCTTCTGATGACCGTTCTGGCGCTTCTCTACACCGGAGCGGCGCTCTATTTCCTTGGTATACTCAAGGATGAGCTGAAAATGAAATATCAGTAATCAAAAACAAAAAGCACCCCGAGATCAAAAGGATCTCGGGGTGCTCTTTATTAAAACGTCTACTAAACGAATCAGTCAGCGAGCCACTTGTCAAGATTAGCTTTAACGAAGTCGTCGTCGGAGAGCTCGGGGTACATTCTGTACACTCTGTCGATCTCCTCGTTCTGACCGGGGGACATAGTCTCCTCGGGGTTAAGGCACCAGATGCCCTTGAACAGACCCTGCCTGCGAAGAACCTCGTGAAGACCTGCGATACAACCGGCGAAGCCGTTAGCAGCATCGAAGAATACAGCGTTAAGGTCGGTAACAGCGTTTGCAAGAGAAAGGATCTCGGGGGTGATACCGCCCTCCTCGTCTCTGACCTTCATAAGCATGTGGTACATCTCAACGACCTTCTTGGTCCATACGCACCAATGGCCGAGAAGACCGCCAACGAATCTCTTGGAATAGGTCTTACCGTTCTCGGTGAAGTTGTAGTTGGTGATAAGGTCGATGACGATGTTATCATCGTTACCGGTGTACATAGCGATCTCATCTGCTCTCGAGGAGGTTGCAACGGCGCGGAGAACGTCGAGGGTGCAATATCTGTTGAAGGGTGCGGCCTTGATAGCCACAACGTTCTTGATCTCCGCAATTCTCTGCCAGTAATTATAGGTGAATACTCTACCGCCGACAGAGGGCTGAAGATAGAAGCCAACGACGGGCATAACAGCGGCAACTGCCTCGGTACGCGCTACCATCTCATCCTCGGAGAGATGATTAAGTCCGCCGGGGCTAAGAAGAACTGCATCGTAGCCGTACTTCTTTGCAAGCTCTGCCTCCTTGACAGCCTGATCTACGGGACCGCAAACGCCAGCGATCTTAACGATAACGTCATCGTGGGTAGATTCGTATCTCTCCACCTCATCGGATGCAACCTTGAGAACGGTCTCAAGAAGATTGATCTTGGGATCACGGATCTCGAACTGGGTGGTGTGAACTGCAACTGCAAGTCCGCCTACACCTGCATCGAGATAATATCTGAGGAGCGCACGCTCTCTCTTCTCATCAAACTGTCTGTTCTCGTCAAGTGCGAGAGGATTTGCGGGGATAACGGTACCGTTATGAAGCTTTTCGAGTGCTCTTTCGTGTCTTGTCATGATTAATAGCTTCCTTTTCTTTCTTCAAAATGAGTGGGCTTATCAAGCGTTCTGCCGCCGTCAAGAATATACTCGGCCTGCCACTTGATAAGAGTTTCTGCAGAAACCTCGGGATAACCGAAGATCTCCATTGCGCGAGATGCATTGTTGAGGTAAGCATTCTCCTGCTCCTCGCCAACGAATGTCGCCTCCTTGCCAAGATACTTGGCAATCTTATTAGCGGCGTATCTGATCGACACAGTCTCGGGACCGGTAACGTTCATCTTGCACGCAGGAGCAGACGCATGGAGAAGACCACGAATAGCAATCTCGTTTGCAGTACCCTGCCAGATGAAGTTAAAGCAAGGAGTAGTGATGGAAATAGGCTCGCCGTCCATAATTCTCTTTGCTACGTCATAGAGAACGCCGTAGCGAAGATCAACCGCGAAGTTGAGTCTGTAGATGAAGACGGGAGTGCCATACTGATGAGCCGCATACTCGAAGGCGCGCTCTCTTGCAAGACAACTCTGCGCGTACTCGCCGATGGGCGCAACCTTATCGTCCTCGGTGCATCCGCCGCTTGTAAGAGGAACGATGGGATAAATATTACCCGAGGAGAATACTACGATTCTCGACTTTCTAAACTTATATGCAACGAATGCAGGGAGAGTTGCATTCATTGCCCAGGTGAGATACTCGGAGCCGTCAGTACCGAACTTGCGGCCTGCCATATATATAACGTTCTCGCAGTCAGGAAGAGCGTTGAGCGCCTCAATGTCAAGCAGATCGCAGCTGATGATCTCAACTCCGTTATCCTCGAGGTACTTATACGCGATGGGATCGCTAAAGCGAGATACCGCGATAACCTTTTTATCAAGGCCTGCCTTCTTGATGGCATTCTTTGCAAGAATTGCAAGGGTGGGGCCCATCTTTCCGCCTGCGCCGAGGATCATAATATCGCCGGAAAGCTTCTTCATATCCTCTACAAGTTTGTCGGTGGGGGTTGTGAGCAGTTCGTTAAGTCTTTCTTCTGTCCACATAGTAAATCTCCTGTTTATAATCAAAATTTATTTGCGAAATGGTTTTTATCTCAAAAGTTGAAATATTCTTCTTTAGTAAGCTTGGGTACGAAGGCCGCCTTGATCTCCTTCGCCGCGGCTGCGCCGTCGTACAGAAGATCGATGACCGTCATAGCCATAATCTTTGCGGGATTAATATACGCGAGAGTTGTATCCGTGGGGGCAAAATCCTTCGCATGAAGGTTGCCGGTCCAGCCGCCCATAGTAGGCTGAATTGCCGGAATGAGATGGCACAGATCGCCCATATCGGTGGAACCGACCATATCAATACCGTAATGGATATTCTCACGCTCGGTAAACTGCGCGGCATTCTCGGCGAAGATTGCACCGAGAGCCTTATCCTGACAAAGAGGAAGATATCCCTTGAAGTCGGTGATCTCTGCCTCTGCGCCGATGGCGTAGGCACTTCCTTTTATTGCGCGGTCAACCTTTGCCGCCGCGTCGTTTATCGCCTCGAAGCTTGCGCCTCTGACGTAGGTTTCCATGGTTACGTTCGCGGGAACAACGTTAACGAGCTCGCCGCCGTTGGTGATAATAGGATGAACTCTGATTCTGTCCTCATCGCGGAAGGTCTCGCGCTGTGCGTGAATGCACATCATTGCCGCCATAGCCGCATTGAGCGCATTAACACCCTCGTGAGGTGCGCCGCCTGCGTGAGCCGCCTTACCGATAAACTCAACGGTCTTGGCAACAAAGCCGAGGCTACCGCCGTCGACGAACACCTCGTTGCCGGGGGTGTTACCCTGTGCGTGAACCATCATAGCCGCATCTATATCGTCAAACTCACCGAGTCTGATAAGCTCCTGCTTACCGCCGAGATACTTTATCTTACCGTCCTTCGCAAGCGAATCACGGTAGCCGATCTCAACGAACTCCTCCGCGGGAACGGCAAAGAAGGTAACGTCGCCGTCGAGCTCGGAGGCATAATCCTTAAGTCCCATAGCAACGCCGAGCATTGCCGCAAGCTGTGCGTTATGTCCGCAGGCGTGAGCTGCGCC
>JAZRFQ010000008.1:0-28817 GCA_045643725.1 Eubacteriales bacterium
AAATTTTTAAGGAGAAAACAAAACAATGAGAAACACTAACAAAAAGGGTTTCACTATCGTTGAGCTTGTTATCGTAGTAGCTGTTATTGCGATCCTCGCAGCGGTAATGATTCCTACTTTCGCTGGTATTATTGACAGAGCTAATCAGTCTAAGGATACCCAGCTTATTAAGAACCTCAACACTGCTCTTGCAGCAGACGTTGACGGCGACAAGACCATGGCAGGCGCTCTTGCAGCAGCTGCAGAGTTCGGCTATGACATTGAGAAGATCAACGCTAAGGCATCCGACAACGAGATCCTTTGGGACTCTGTTAACAATGTATTCTGCTATCTTAACGATGGCGAGATTGAGTATATTGATGGTTCCGAGTACGATGTAGCTGATGCAGCATACTGGGTAATCGCAAACGATGTTGATCCCACATACTCCACCTACCTTGTAAATTACGAGGGTACCTCTGTTGAGGCTAAGCACAGCCTTGACGTTTCCGCTTGTGGCGCAGTTGATGTTGTATACAACGGCTCTGCAACCGTTTCTATCTTCACAAATGGCGGCAGCCTTACCGTTAATGGCGGTGCAGTTACTCACTATGGTGTAGGTTACATTCTCACTGTTGCTGATTCTGCAAAGGCTAACTATGTTGAGAAGGGCTCTTTCGCTACCAACTCTGCCGAAGTTTCAGAAGGCGTTGCTAACAGTGCTCCCGCAGGTACTACTTGGCTTGAAATAGCAGATGCAGAAGATCTTACAAATGCAGTTGCTAACGGTGGATACTATAAGCTTACTGCTAATATTACTTCTCCCAAGACTGGACTTACTCACGATTTTGTTGTTCCTGCTGGTGTAACAGTTGTTATCGACCTCAATGGTCATAACATTTCTGCTACTCACAATGCTCCTGCGTATGATTCTAAGGGCAACAACTCTATTATTCAAGTAAATGGAACACTTGTACTTTGTGGTGAAGGCACACTTGAACTTACTCATACTGGTACAGATATGCAGTGGGGCGCACTTTCTGCAGTAATCAGTGTGGAGGGTGGTAATGCAACTCTTAACGCCGGTGTTAGACTTGTTCACAATGGTGGTACCGCTATGGCATACGGTGTTGATGTAAACTCTACTCTCGGAGAAACTATTCTTAACATTGAAGGTGCTGTAATTGAGTCTACATACACTGGTGTAAGACTCTTTAACAATAATAAAACCAGCAAGGCTATTGTTAATTTGAATAGTGGTATTGTTGAAGGTGCAAATAGAGATATATGGGCTCACCATGCTAGCTCTACTGCTCCTAAGTCAAATGCTGTTGTAAATATCGCTGATGGTTACAAGGTAACCACCAACGCAGACGGCGACAGATTCTACATCGACTAATTAACTTAGTTATTACAAGCCCCGAGGCGCAAGCCTCGGGGTGCTTTTTTTGTGAAAAGGATGTCGGTTTTGGCGGAGAGGACGATGTTTTTTTGCAAAAAACAGGATGCTTTTTTGTGCTTATTTTCTTCGATTTTTGAGGGTGAGTTGGGGCGAAAAATCGCGGTTATTTATGTAAGCTTTTGTTTACATTTTTGATGCAAATTTTGCGTTTACCCGGCGACCGTGTCGTTTTTTCTGCTTGAATTTCCGAGGTGCATTTTTCGGCATTTTTCTCGGTTTCCCTGCGGCTCTTTTTATGGAAAATCAATGACAAACGTTAAAAAAATATAAAAAAACATTGACAAAATACCTAAAAGAATATATAATATATATGTTAAGGTGCAAAACGTGCCTCTTAATATGTGGGTACGCTCGGCTACGCCGAGAGTAATCCCCCCCATTGATTTTGCGTTATTTAGCACAAATCGGTGACGGCATCTTCCGAGTGGGTGTCAGATCCCTTACATAGCTGAATGCGCATTCAAAAAACATTTTTTAGGAGATTTTACAATGAAGAGAAACAACAAAAAGGGCTTCACTATCGTTGAGCTCGTAATCGTAATTGCAGTTATCGCAATTCTTTCCGCTGTTCTTATCCCCACCTTCGGTGGTATCATGGACAAGGCTAATAAGTCTGCTGCTGAGCAGATGGCTCGTAATGGATACACCGAGAATTATGCTAAAGATCTTTCCGACGGTAAAATCGATGGCCTTGATGCTACCGCTGCTACCGAAGCCGAAAAGACTCTTACCGGCGAAGGTAAAGGCTACGTTGTTGATGTAACCGCTGGAACTGCTAAATATACTGCTACTAAAAACGGTGTATCTGCTACCTTCAACGGAACTTCCTTTGAATAATTTAGGGGGAAGTTCACGATGAAAAGAAACAACAAGAAGGGCTTTACCATTGTAGAGCTTGTAATCGTTATTGCAGTTATCGCAATCCTTTCCGCTGTTCTTATCCCCACCTTCGGTGGTATCACTGAGAAGGCTAACAACTCTGCTGCTCAGCAGCTCGCTCGTAACAAGTATACCGAGTGCTATGCACTTGACATTTCTGACGGCGTAGTTGATGGTAAGGAAAATGGCGTGGACATTGCTGATGCTAATTATGTTGTAGAAGCTGGTGTTGGTACCTATTATGCAGTTAATAAGAATGGTGGCTTCACCACCTTCGATGGTACTGAATTTGATAATGCAGATGCACTTCCCACAGTAACACCTCCTGCTAACGAAGAGTCTGGCACTGAGGGTGGCGAACAGGGCGGCACCGTCTAATGCCTAATTTCTAACTAAACAAAAACCACTCGGAACGGTTTTGAACACCACAACGCTCTTTTGGGGGTGTTGTGGTGTTTAGCCTAATAAGGAAAAACGCGAGAAATTGGCAAAATTTCCTGTTTTTAACAATATGACCTTATAACAGCCTCTCATTTTAGGAGAGGTGGCACCGCAGGTGACGGAGAGGTCGGAATCTCACCCACTGCGTAGGAGCTCTCCCCGCGAGGAGAGCCTGAATTTGATTTGGAATCAATAAGAAAGGAGGCAACCTATGGATACGAGAAACAACAGACGCGGTTTTACGCTCGTGGAGCTTACGGTCGTGATGGCTGTGTTGGCTATCGTTTTGGTCATGGTGACTTCATTTACCGCGATGGTGACCGGTAGCAGAGAGCTCAGCGCTGCAAGACTCGAGGCTCTTCAGGATATCAGGGTTGCCGAGTCGATTATCGAGAATTTTATTGAGGGGAATAACGGCGTTTCTATTGAGAACAGCACCCTCAAAGTAGTCGAAAATACTCTTGCGTTCTATGAAGGAGACACCCTCATAGCAGGCGAAAGTAAGCTTGCGTTCGATGAAGGAGAAAAGGCTCTCTGCTTAAACGGCGAGGCCATACTCACTCTCAAGAGAGTGGAATCTATTAAATTTGAATTTGCTAATCACGGCATCATTGCCGATAAGATATATTCCGATAAGATATATTACTGTAGGATCAATTACACCGTGGGCGGCCACGGCTATGACTATACGTTCTGCGTATACGCCGGAAACGGAGGTACCAATGAGCAAGGTTAACTCCAAAAAGGGATTTACCGTAGTAGAGCTTGTGGTGGCGATGTCCCTTATCTTTATCGCCAGCGCAGTTGCTGTCGGTATCATTAACACGCAGAACGACTATTACCGTCGCACCGCGCAGACCGTTGAGGCAACCAATATGGCTGAAAATGCCATAGAGTGCTTCAGATATACGGATATTAGGGACGATTTTGACGATGCATTTGCCGCGACTTTTACAGATGAAACAAGACCGATGTATTTGTATAGCTTTAAGATCAGCGAGATGGAGATAACTCTGACTCTTGATTACGAAACCGATCCCGATACACTCACCTTTATTGCGAAGGATATAAAAAGCGGCGAGATAATTCTCGAGCAGAGCTACACGAAGTAAGACTCTCTCCGAGACGGAGGCTAAAAAGCTTGAAAAGGAGGTAAAAATGAAGAATTTAATAAAATCGCGGCGCGGCATTGCCATCGAGCTGGCGATCGGCGCAATGCTTATCATGATGGCGCTCAGCATTGTTCTCGTTTCTATCTCCGGTATGCAAAACCGGCATAAGGAAAGCGACCTCGAGGCTTTCGCGAACAAGGTTGAGGTCTATGAGATAACCGATTATATTCTCAAAAATCACACGGCCGGAGAACACGTTAAAGCAATAGGCGACAGCGATGAATATACCGTTGTCTGTGAAGATCTTGGGAAGAGCAATTATGCTTACACGGTTTCAAAGACCGATAGCGTGATCTTAACCCTGGAAATCAAAACCGTTACTGATGATAACGCTAACGTAACAACAAACACGATCACCTCATGGAGGGACTAATGGATATTAAAAATCTCTTAAATCAGAATGATGACACGGTTATCGGCATCGATACCGATAGAGAAATTATACAGATCTACTCTAAAAAAGCAGATCAAAAGAACGTTATAAGCTACGTTATGCACGGCTATAAGGCCAAGCCCTTTAGCTCGGATTTCTATTCGAAGCTCGGTGCAATTATCGCCCAGTATCGCCAGGACCATCCCGAGCAGAAGCTGGCAAAGGCCTCTGTGGTGCTCCCTGATTCTGCCGTGCTTACCGATACGGTAAACATTCCCGTAATCAATAAAAAGGCGATGGACACCTCTCTCTCGGCCTCGCTCAGCAATCTGTACGGCAACAGCTCTGACCTTAAATTTAACCGTATGCTTGCTACGCAGACAAGGCAGCTTGCAACCTATGCCGTCTCTGCCATGAGAAAGGACCTTCTCGTCAATATTCAGAAGGCCTTGTCCGAGCAGCAGCTTAACGTAAGCAACGTTACCTATTCATCCGCCTCTGCGACAAACGCCGCTATAGCGCTGAATCCCAAGCTGAAGAACAGCTCCTTTGTACTTCTTGATATTAAGGAAGAGTCCGCCAAGATCATCTTTGTCGTAAAGGGCAAGACCGTCGGCTTCTATTCCTTGCCATTCGGTCACAAGGTTCTCTATAAGACCCGAGTAATGCCCGAGGATCTGCTCTTTGATCATCCTTACGCCGATCTGATCGTGCTTAATGCCAAGGAAAAGGCGAAGGCAAAGGCTCTTACTATGGCGGATACCGAGGAGGAGAATACTATCACCGAGCAGGCCGCCGTGGTGGTTGAGGAGGACGACGACTGGGCAGAGGTTCTCCCCTCACGCCTTCTCGCGCAGGACGAGGACGATGCGGAATTCGAGGCAGAGCTTCTGGCGGCAGAGGAGAGCGAGAGCGAGCTCATCTCTCGCGGACGCAAGAAAGCACCGAGAAAGCTCCCCAAATTTATGCTTCGCCCCATTCCCACCAACCGCGAGGACTTTATGCACGAGAACTTCAGGGTGTTTGTCAAGTGGACTCTGGAGCTTATCGCATCTAATCAGAATATAATCAACCTTGGTGTACCCGAGGCGGTTTACGTTAATATGCCCGACGAGTATTCCTTCCTCTACGAGAAGGTAAATCTCGAGGTCGAGGACAACGGCATTCGCTTTATGCCGCTTCTCACCGGTGACAAGAAGGACATCGTCAGAAAGAATCTTGATCTGTACGGCGGTTTTTATACCAAGCAGTTTAACAAGCTGAACAATTTCCACGCCTCTCAGCTCGATAACATCAAGAGCCGTGCAAATGAAAAGGCGGCTGAAAAGAAGGGCGGTATCTCCTTTGGTCAGATAAAGGATCTTGCCAAGAAGGCCGTCGAGAAAATTAAAAAGATCGCAAGCTATGATCTGACAGGCGGTGGCAACTGATGGGTTACGAGGAATTCATCAGACTGTACGCCTTTATCATGGCGGGGCTTGTTGGACTGTGTGTAGGTAGCTTTCTTAACGTGGTTATCTACCGCGTGCCGAACGGTATGAATCTCGCAAGGCCGAGCTCTCACTGCACGACCTGCGATTACGTGCTCAGATGGTATGACAATATCCCGGTGTTGTCATATATAATTCTGGGCGGCAGGTGCAGAAAGTGCGGTCAGCGAATTTCGCCGAGATATATGATCGTCGAGATCGTAAACGCGCTTTTGTGGTTGCTTTCGGCGCATCTTTTCTGGGATGAGAACCCTGTTTATGCCGTGATTTGTGCCATAGTTTTGTCAACTATGATTTGCATTTTCTTCATTGATCTTGAGCATCTCTTGATTTTCAACAGATTTGTGATTATAGTTTTAGTGGCAGGAATTGTCGCTATTTTCTTCGACGGATATACCGAATGGTATGATCATCTTATCGGCACTGCGGCCTTTGGCGGCGCATTTCTTCTGATCTACTACGGCGCGATCTGGATTCTGAAGCGCGAGGGTCTCGGCTTCGGTGACGTCAAGCTTGCTTTTGCGGCCGGACTTTTGCTCGGATGGCAGAGGATGCTTTTCGCCATGCTTATCGCTTCGGTCAGTGCAAGCATCATTTTGGTTATTTTGAGACGTGTAAGAGGCGACGAGGAGGGGCATGAGTATCCCTTTGGCCCGTTCCTTGCAGTCGGTATCGGTGCGGCAATGCTCTTCGGCGCACCTGTAATCAGCTGGTATACTTCCTTGCTCGGCTTCTGATCGGGCGTCAATCAAATAAATTGAAAGGGGGCACATTGTTCCTTGCAAAAATATAAATACACTGCGGTGAATCTTCAAAACAAAAAAATCAAGGGCACCTTCATTGCAAATGATGAAAGAGATCTTGCCGAGCAGCTTGCGAAGCAGAGCCTCTATCTTGTAAGCGCGTCGGTTTATTCCGGCAATACTCCCTCGGCGTTCTTTACTCTCGGAACGGGTAAGGTTACTCTCCCCGAGCTGACAAGCTTCTGCCGACAGTTTGCAATAATGCTCACCACTCACGTTCCTCTTCTTGAGTGCATTGATATTCTGAAAAACCAGCCCTTCTCGGGTTATTTCAGAAAAATACTTGAAGTTATTTACGACGACGTTAAGGGCGGCATGCTGCTCTCCGAGGCCCTTGAAAAGCATGCCAAGGTTTTCCCCGATTTCTTCCGTAGCATGACCTACGTTGGAGAGATGAGCGGTAGACTTGACGTGGTGTTCAACGCTCTTGCAGATTATTACGAGCGTGACGCGTCTATGCGTCAGAAGCTGAGGAGCGCTATGGCGTATCCTCTCGTTTTGCTTGCGTTGACGTTCGTTATCGCTATTGCGATGCTTGTGTTCATCATTCCTACGATGAAGGACGGTCTTAAGGACATGGATGTTCCGATCGAGGGCATCACAAAGGTCATTTACGATATGTCCGACTTCGTTCTTGAGTGGTGGCAGGCCATTATTACCTGCATCATGCTGGTCGGCATTGCGATATTCCTCTTCCTTATGACAGAGAAGGGCAAGTACGTTCGCGACGTGCTCTTGCTCAAGATACCGCTGGTCAAGACCATACAGATCAGCACGCTTACCGCGAGATTTGCCAGAGCCTTTGCTCTCCTGCTTTCGAGCGGTACAGACCTCACCGATGCGCTTGACGCTGTTTCTGTGGTGCTTACCAACAGATATCTGAGAAAGCATTTCGCCGTAGCTATTGACTACGTGCGCCACGGTATGTCGCTCACAAATGCGCTTGAGAGCGTAGGTCTTTTCCCCACGATGCTTACCAAAATGATCACCATTGGTGAGCGAACCAACTCGCTTGACGACGTTCTTACTCGTTCTTGCGATTATTTTGATACTCAGCTTGAGTCATCGTTCTCGTCCTTCTCCTCCAAGATACAGCCTATTATGATTGCGATCATGGGTGTCGTTGTCGGAGTTATGTTCATTGCCGTTTACTCTCCCATGCTCTCTATTATGGGCACACTTTAAACGGTCGCATCCAAACTTGTAAGAAAGGGGTCACCCTATGAATATAAACAAGGAGCTATTGCAGTTTTATATCTACAAGAAGCTCGTAAAAAGAAAGCAAGCCCCCGAGATCCTCTCGGAATGCAAAGCAAAAAGGCACAACGTAAGAGATTTCTTGCTTACGCAGGAGATTATTACCGAGGTCACGGAGCTTGAGGCTCGCGCGGCATATTACTGCATGCCCTGTGTCGAGATCGACATGCTTGATATTGATGACGGTCTTTTCGAGAAGTTTACCTATGATTTTATGAAAAAGCATAAGATCATCCCGGTATGCGAGGACAAGAACGGCACAATTCTCGTTGCGACCGGTAAGCCGCTTAACTGTCACGCGCTCTCGGCGCTGTCCACTCAGTTTGTTGCCAAGTACGATTTTGTCCTTGTGCCTCCCGTGCAGATCGACAGATATATCGACTCCATCTCTGCGAAGGAATCAACTCAGAACGCGATCAATGACCTTAACTCCGAGAAGGCCGATAAGCTTATGCAGGCTCTGGGCGGCGAAGTTTCGGTTTCCAATGAAAACGAGGTTATCAACAACCCTGCGGTTCGTCTTGTTGATTCTATTATCAAGGAGGCGATCCCCTTCCGCGCCAGCGATATACACATCGAGCCCTTCGAGCAAAAGGTAAGAGTCAGATACCGTATCGACGGCGACCTTCAGCAGCGTGCAGAGTTCCCGATAGAGGCATATTCGGCTATTTCCGCCAGACTTAAGATTATGTCGGGACTTAATATTGCCGAGCGCCGTGTTCCCCAGGACGGACGTATTAACATGGTTATAGGCGGTAATGAGTACGACTTCCGTGTATCCACCCTTCCTACCGTTTTCGGCGAGAAGTTCGTTATCAGAATTCTCGACAAGACCTCCTTCCAGTTCACACGTGCAGACCTTGGCTTCTCTCCCGAGGAGAACAAGATCGTTGATAAAATGCTTGCACGTCCTCACGGCATTATCCTTCTGACAGGTCCTACGGGATGCGGTAAGTCTACCACGCTTTATTCCTTCCTGAAGGAGGTAAACCACACCGACGTTAACATCGTTACTGTCGAGGACCCTGTAGAGTATTCTATGATGGGCATCAACCAGACGCAGGTTAACTCTAAGGCAAATATGACGTTTGCCGCCGCTCTTCGTTCCATTCTCCGTCAGGACCCCGACGTAATCATGATCGGTGAGATTCGTGATGAGGAGACCGCAGAGATAGCCGTTCGTTCGGCTATTACGGGCCATATTGTCTTCAGTACACTCCATACCAACGATGCCCCCGGCGCTATTATTCGTCTTGAGGATATGAAGGTTAAGGATTATCTCGTTGCGGACGCTCTTGTCGGTGTAATTGCACAGAGATTGGTTAAAAAGCTCTGCCCCGCCTGCAAGAAGAAGGGAAGAACCAATGCCAGAGAGATGGAGATACTCGGCGTAACCGAGCCCGTGAGCATCTCGAGACCTCAGGGATGTCAGTTCTGCAATAATACCGGATACAAGGGAAGAGTTGCTGTTCATGAGCTGATGTATATGAATGACAAGATGAGAAACGCCGTTATGGAAGAGAAAAATCTCGAGAGCCTGCGTAAACTGGCTATCGAGAACGGTATGACTCCTCTTTACGACTCTTGTCGAGAGCTTGTATTTAAGGGAATAACAAGCATCCCCGAGCTTATGAACTTGAACGTTGAATAAAGAGCTCATAAATAATATGAGTTAAAAACGCGAGATCCGGCGCCGCTTGGATTTCGTCTGCTCTTTATAACTTGATCTTTAGAATACGGAGCGTCCGCATGGACGCTCCGCGCTTTCTTTTTTCGGAGAAGGAGAGATTTGAACTCTACTCCCGGCGAGACGGGAAATCCTGCGGATTTCGGCGCTATGCGCCACACTTGCGCCATCGGCGCAAGGCTCGCGGAGCAATCGGCGCTCGGCTCGCTTGTGCGAGCACAGACTCGCTCGAGCTTGATTATCTGCGCTCCGCACCTTCGGCGCGGCGACGATCAGTACGACCTAATCCATACCACCGAGCGCCCATCGCACGCTCGGTGTGTTTTTATCGTTGAAAAAGCTCGAAAAATGTGATATAATGCTTTCAGTAGCCAAATTCTACACTTCAGGAGAGTCTCTAAAAGATGAATTTTGAGTATATTTGGGCGCTCGTCGCGATGTACGCCCTGTTTGCCGTTGGATTTTATTTTATGAAATACGCCCGCTGTGTCAAGGCGTTTAACCTGATATTTCCTATCGCGGTGTTCGCTCTTTATCTGTCGCTCTGTATCTACGTTTATATGACCGACACCGATCCCGGGCGCTGGAACTTCCTCAACACCCTGCCCGTTGCGAATATCAGTCCCTTTACCTTCTCAATAATGCCGCTGCTTCTGATCCTGCCCAAAAGGGCAAAGGAGCCGATCTATCTGCTCATCGCCATGATGAGTGTCGGAATGTTTTTCTCCACCGCACTCGGTTGCATTGGCAACGCTGTGAGGAGCTACAATTTCCATCCGCATTTTCTGCTCGATTATATGGCGCACGTCGTGTTGGCGGCGTACGGAGTCTATCTTATCCGCACCGGAACGGCGAAATTCAGTATAAGGAACTGCCTCGTCAGCGGCTCGCTCATATACGGCGTCGCCGTCGTGATGCTGATTCTGAACGTCATCTTCGATAAGGCGTTCTTCGGTCTGTCTTTAAACGGCAAGCACAATATCTACAATATGGTGCTTGTGGATAACTCCTATCTCTCGGCGCTCATCTACTTTGTCGGACTCGGCGCGGTGCTCGCGCTTGGTGCGATTTTGTGTAGCTTCTTGAGCCGTGAGCGTTTCTCCATTAAAAAATAACCCTTCACGCGAGGCATTATGATAATCAGAAAAACGAAAGAGGCCGATCTATCCGCGATCGGCGAGATATACGAGGGCGCAAAGCGCTTTATGCGCGAATGCGGCAACCCGAACCAATGGAACGGCAGTCGCCCGAGCGCCGAGTCGGCGCGCGAGGATATGGAGCGCGGCGTGGGCTACGTCTATGAGGATGAGGGGAGAATCCTCGCCGTCTTTATGTTCTCCACCGAGCCCGATCCCACCTATGCCGAGATCTACGACGGCGCCTGGCTATCGGATGCGCCTTACGGCGTTATTCACCGCATCGCCGTGGCAGAGCAGGGACGGGGAATTATGGACTTCTGCGTGAACTATTGCGCCTCTGTGTGTGATAATCTCCGCATCGACACCCACCGCGACAACGCGCCGATGCAGCGCGCCCTTTTGAAGCGCGGCTTCAGGTACTGCGGCATCATCTACCTCGAGTCTGGCGACGAGCGCCTTGCATACCAGAGGATTCCAGAATAAAAAGAGAAGCGCACGGAATTTTCCGTGCGCTTTTTATATTGACTTATCTATTCGAGTGTGAGAGTTCCGTTCGTGCAAACGACTCTCTTGATACGCGATCTATATCTCCAGTCATCCTCGGTCTCGACGTCGTACCACGCCTCGAGCCTGCCCGAGAAATTGATGTCATTGATAGAGGCACAGTTGTAGAACGCCCACGCGCCGATACGCTCGAGCGAGCTCGGCAGAGTCAGACTCACTATCGATGAGCAACCGCTGAACGCCGAGTTACCGATGCTCGTCACCGTGTCGGGAATGATCACCTCGGAGAGCTTGTAGCATCCGTCGAAGGTCGATTTCTCGATGCTCGTCAAGCCCTCTGGAAGAGTGATGCTCCGCAGGGATTTGCAGTTATAGAAGGCCGACTCGCCGATGATCCTCGCCGAAGTCGACATCTTCACCTCTTCGAGCGCGGTGCAGTTGCTGAAAGCCGATATTCCGATGACTCTCACCGAGTCGGGAATGGCTATCCTCGCGAGCGACTTGCACTTGGCAAAGGCAGAGTTGCCGATGCTCGTGAGCGAGTTGCCGAGGTTTACCGTGGCGAGATAGTCGCAATTGCTAAAGGCGAGGTTGCCGATCTGCGTCACCGAGTCGGGAAGGTCGATGCCCGTCAGAGAATCACAGTCGTAAAACGCCGAGTTGCCAATGAACTTGAGCGACTCGGGTAAGCGCACGCGTCCAAGATAATCGCAGTTATCAAAGGCGTAGTTCTCGATTCTCGTCACTGTGTCGGGGATCTGGAAGTATGTGTTGGACTTGTTCGGCGCGTACTGTATGAGGCTCGTGCCGTCCTTGCTGTAGAGGTTTCCCTGTATCGATTGGTAGCTCGGATTCGCCTTATCTACCGAGAATCTTGCGATCTTCGGACAGTTTGAAAAGGCGTTCTCGCCGATATATGTAACCGATTTCGGTATATTGATGCTTGTGAGGGCTCTGCATCCGGAGAATGCGCCGTCGCCGATGTGCTCGACCGAGTCGGGAATGGTGACCGACTGCAGAAGGATACAGCCCGAGAAGGCGTGATCGCCGATCTCTCGCACCGAGTCGGGAATCTCGACCGTCAGAAGACTCGTGTATCCCGCAAAGGCGAGGTTGGATATGGAGACCACGGGCTTGCCGTTCAACTTTTCGGGGATCCTCACGGCGAAGTTTCTGTAGAATCTACCCGAGAGGGAGGTGCCTGTGACCTGATATCCGCCCTCGGTCTCGGTGAAGAAGAGGCCGCCGCTTCGTATAGAATAGCAGGAGGAAAGCAAAGATACACAAGCAAAGAGGAATATAACAAGTATGATGCGTGAGATTGCTTTTTTCATATAATCAACTTTCGCGTGTCGTTTTATGTCAACATATTATAGCACAAAAATATGCAAGAGTCAAGCGAGCTTTTAAAAAATGCGATCACCGTAAAGTGATCGCATTTTTTGCGTGATTTCCTGCCGTTATACCTCATCCTCGGCTAAATAGCTCTCTACGAGATTATTAAGTGCCGACTCGGTAATGCTGTGGCTGTGCAGATACAGCGTCCATTTGACGCTTCCGTCTATGCGTGTGAAGGAATTTTTGGAGTAGTTGTCCGCGGACCAGCTATGCTCGCCCAGAGTCAGCGTGAGGCCGTCATCTGAAAAACGGAAGGGAAGCGTCTCTTGGATCTGCTCCTTTGGCGCGTCCTTGTGGGCATAGCATACCTTGGCGGTGCTGATGCCGCTTGCCGTGTCGATAACGATAAAATAATACTGATACGAGCTCTCTAAATACTGCTGGGTTTCTGTATCGAAGAGTACGTCCAGACCGTAAATACCGCGAAGTGCAAAGGCATCAAAGTCATAGCTCTTCAGATCTCCCATCTGCTCCGTGACGTATGAGAGGTTGGTAGCATCGTCTACCTTTTCCCATCTTACCGATCGCTCGTCAGAGCGCATAGGCCTCTTTGTGAAAAGCTCGGTGTAGTCGAATGCGGCCAGGGAATAGTTCAGCGACTTGCCCGACACGCCGAGTCTGCTTATACCTCCCGTGGTGTCGCCTTGGGTGAGCGCGTCGTTGTATATGACGTAGTCAATTCGAGAGCTGTTTTCTTGGTTATATTCGTAATTCAGCGTGATCTCCTTGACGTATGCGTCGCCGGATGCATCGCGGTGCGCATAGTAGCCTCTGCCGCTTCCGGTTATAACGAGATAGTCCTCATACTTGTATTTGTCATCGTTTACGTAGTCGTAGGTCGTAGGCGTGCGCCCCTCCTTGCGCTCGTGTGAGGGGGTGTAGGTATAGCTTGCGAGCCTGTAGGTTCCTTTAAGCTCGCTCATACGTTGCGGTGAGATTATATAGCAGCTTGTTAAGGATATTACGAGTGCCGCAATTAGTAACATAGCAACCGTGCGTCTTGCTTTTTTCATATATTTACCTCCTGATTTTATTGAAGAATCTTGCTGTCCTTCAATTACATTATATCAAGGAGAGTTGCCTTTGTCAATAGTCTGCTTTCTCGGCAACCGATAGTTCTCCGCCGCTATTTCGCAAGCATAAAAAAAGCTCTGCCGCAAAACGCGCGGCAGAGCCGAGAAGCTATTACTGATTAGGTGCGCTCGTATTCGCAATCATTGCAATCCTTATCCTCTTCGTCATCAAAGGAGTGAAGAGGTGTTCTTACTGCTCCGCAATGGTTGCAGTCGATATCGCAATCATTGGTGTAAACGTGATCTACAACTCTCTCGTGACCGCATCCGTCAACATTACAAGTGGTGTCGCAAATGTCGCTATATACGTGCTCGATCTCACGGGTGAATCTGCATCCCTCGTTGTTGCAATCAACATCGCAAGCGTGGTCAAATACGTGAGCGGGAGTGATTCTGTATCCGCAGCCGGGAACGTTACACAGGTAGTCGCACTCGTTGTCAAACTTGTGCTCGGTTTCACGGATGAATCCGCAACCCAGGACGTTACAGGTCGTGTCGCAATCGTGATCGAACTTGTGCTTGGTTTCACGAACGTAGGTACAAGGGAAGTGGTTGCAGTCGGTGTCGCAATCAGAAGAGAAGGTGTGGGTAACCTCTCTCACGTACGTGCAGCTGAAAACGTCACAGGTCGCATCGCATGCGTAGGAGAATCTGTGCTGGATCTCGCGGACGTAGTCACAGCCCTCTGCGTTACAGTCGGGGTCGCAAAGGTAGAAGAATACGTGGGGAGCTACTCTGATATTTCCGCACTTGCCACAATCGCTATCGCACTCGTTATCATAGTAGTGAGGAGCCTCGCGTATGTAGTCGCATCCGTAGAGATTACAGGTCGCGTCACAGTCATCGCTGTATACGTGGCCGATAACGGTCTCGCGAATGAATCCGCAACCGTATACGTTACACTCGGGATCGCAAAGAGAAGAGTAGACGTGACTTATAGTACGGGTGAATTTGCAACGAGGATTGTTGCACTCGATATCACAGTCGTGAGAATAGGTGTGAACACTCTCTCTTACGTAACCACAGCCGGGAGTGTTGCAGGTGGGATCACAGCCGTATATTGCAGAGTCGAATACGTGAGGAACGGTTCTTTCGTTTCCGCATCCCTCAACGTCACATACGGTATCGCATACAGAGCTGTACTTGTGCTCGGTCTCGCGGGTGAATCCGCAACCCTCGACGTTACAGGTCTTGTCGCAATCGTGATCGAACTTGTGGGCGGTTTCACGGGTGAATCCGCAACCTTCGACGTTACAGGTGGTATCGCAGTCGTGATCAAACTTGTGAGTGATCTCACGGGTGAATCCACAGCCCTCGACGTTACAGGTGGTATCGCAGTCGTGATCGAACACGTGAGGAACAACTCTTATAAATCCACACTCAAGATTGTTACAGTCGGTATCGCAAACGTTATCAAATATGTGAGGAGCCTCGCGTACGAATCCACATCCCGAAACGTTACAGTCGATATCGCACTCGTTCAGATACTGATGCGCGATAACTCTTACTGCTCCGCAGTCGTTACAGTCGATATCGCATTCGTGATCGTATGCGTGCTCGCTCGCCTCGCGAACGAATCCGCAGTCAAGGTCGCAGTCGGTATCGCAATCCGCAGTGAATTTGTGATCTACCTCACGAACGAATCCGCAGCCCGCAACGTTACAGATCGTGTCGCAGACGTTGTCGTACTGATGCTCGGTCTCGCGTGTGAATCCGCAACCCTTGACGTTGCAGGTGGTATCGCAAGCGTTATCGAATTTGTGCTGGGTTGCTCTGGTATAACCGCACTGATTGCACTCGGTGTCGCAATTACTGGTGAATACGTGAACGCACTCCCAAACGGCAACGAGATCAACAGATTCAGAAACAGTAGTATCGAAATCCCAGTAGCGTCCGTCGGGAAGAGCCCAACCAAGGAACTTGTATCCGCGCCTTGCGGGAGTCTCAGGCTCTGCTACGGGGCAGCCGACCTCAACGTCGACGTACGTAACATCATAACCGTTTGCCGCGTCAAATGAGACGGTTGCAATAACAGGCTCATTACACCAAGGGAAATCACATCCTATCGCTGTCAAACAGACAACGGCAATCAAACAAAATAAAACAACCAGACGTTTCATGTCTACCTCCAAATGTTTATTTGGGTATAAGTTTACCATATCAAGATATATTATATATCAAACTGTAGCAATTGTCAATATCTTTTTGGACGATGAGGTGAAATTTGAAAGAAAAAAATTCATTTCGAAAAAAGCCGTGAAGGTCGCAGGGAAATGCGTTTCTCTATATTTTCGCTACAGCCTTTTCATGCTCGCGGTATTCCTTGGGTGTCATGCCGCACTCGCGCTTGAAGAGCTTTGAGAAATACTGCACGTCGAGGATGCCGCAATGCACGGCGACGGTCTGTATCTGCAGGCCCGTGGTGCGTAAGAGATGCGCGGCGTGCTTGATGCGTCGCTCCCTGACGTACTCCGAGACCGTCCGTGCGGTCTCCTTCTTGAAGACGGTGGCAAGATAGCCCGAGCTGACGCCCTGCGCCTCGGCGAGCGAGGAGAGGGTGAGATCGGCGGACAGGTCGGAATCGATGATGAGGATGGTCTTCTGCACCAGGGGCGAGTAGCTCCTCATCGAGTGCTTTCTGACGAGTCTGCAATAGCCGCGGAACATATCTACCATGAGGGTCGAGCCATCCTCGGCATCCAAAATCTGCTCTATTTTTTGTGCGAAATCTGAAGAAATTCGGTCGAGATACACGGGATGCACACCGCCTTGCTCGGCCGCCTTACGAAGCAGGGTGTTCATGATGATCGCGTAGTTTTTCACGTTCCTCGAGGAGTCCGCAACTCGCTTCTCAAAGGCATCTGCAGAGAAGGCCGCGAGTAGCTGTCCCTCCTTGTGAAGCTGACCGAGAGAGACCGCCTCGATGAGCGCGTTCTCATATCCGTAGCGCTGCTCCATGGCCTTCATATTGACGAGAACGTCGCGCGCATCCTTCTCGCGAAGCTCCTCGTTGATAGGCGAGGGCGGTGCGCCGCTGTCGTCGTAATCCACTATTACAAACGAGGGCGATTCCCACACTCGCTCGAGAAACGTGTCGAGCATAACGAAAAGAGGCGAGCCCTCCTCGAGTGCCGGGATCGCATCGTAGAATTCACGCAGGTATCTCTGCTTTTGCGGAGTTATTCCGTTTCTCTCGGCTATCTCGAGAAGCGCGCTCTCGGAAAAACGAGCCGTGGTATAAGGGCCGACCACGAGCAGCTCGTCGCCAAGGCGCACGTGCTTGTAGCGCAGACCGAAGCTATCCTTGAATCTATAGAGAGTTCTCTCATCGGCAGGGCGCGCAAGTATCGCCTGCGGTATCGCACCCGACATCAGTCGCTCGAGATCGTCTCTGTCGCTATCGGATATCGGAGCACCGTCCGGGATGAGCCTCGTTTTGAGTCGGCACTTTCCGAAGCATGAAATTAAAAGGTTGAGCTCGCTGTGATATGACATAAAATAAACCGTCTTTCTCTTTTGTGCATAATTAACATTTTCACTTTTATTTTATCATACATCTTATACAAAGTCAAGGACTTATGTGAAAATAATACAAAAAAACATTAAAAAATTACTCACGCAAGCCCGCGTTAATAATTTATACTTGAACCGTCAATAATTAGTTGATAATTAAAAAATAAAGAAAAAGAGGAATTTGCTATGGCAAAAGTTAGACAACTCGACGCAAACGGCAAGCCTAAGTTTGGCATCCGCGACAAGCTCGCGTATGCTGCAGGAGACCTTGGCTGCAACATGAGCTTCGGTCTTAAGTCCACCGTTCAGACCTTCTGGCTCGTCTACATGATGATGGAGACAGGTCTGTTCTCGATCCTTCTCCTGCTCGTTCAGGCTTGGGACGCGATCAACGACCCGCTCATCGGCTCTCTTATCGACAGCGACAAGAGAAAGTACAAGATGGGTAAATACAAGACCTACATTTTTATCGGTGCACTCGGACTTCTTGTCGGCGGTGCGGCAGTATTCCTTCCTTTCCCGAAGGCAGACCTTGTAGTTAAGTCGATTCTCTTCGTTATCGGCTACATCATCTGGGATGCGGCTTACACCATGGCTAACGTTCCTTACGGCACTATGCTTAACCTCGTTACCGAGGATGCAGGCGAGAGAACACAGCTCTCCGTCTTCAGATCCATCGGCGGCGCGCTTGGAAACATCCTTCCCGGCGTTATCCTCCCCATGCTTATCTGGGAGAAGGTTACCTACCCCGCAGACGGCGCGGCAGGCCTCTGGGAGAGACTTAAGGATACCCTCAAGGGTACCTCCATTACTCAGGACGACCTTTCCCACGTTCCCAACATCCCCAACATCTTCTTCGATGAGAATAAGGTTGACATTGCAGGCGAGGCATATGAGGTTGGCGATAAGGTCTTCAGCCCTCTTACCGGTGCTCAGTTTGAGATCCTTCACGGTGACAAGGTGTTCTGGGCGGCTCTTATCATGGGCGTTCTCGGACTCCTTTGCTTCCTCTTCATGATCAAGAACGTTACCATCCGTGGCAACGAGTATGCACAGCTTAACAGCGGTGAGGGCTCGAAGGTTAACCTTGTTAAGTCCTTCGGCACCTTCATCAAGAACCGTCCCGCAGTTGGTTGTACCATCGCGGCTATGGGTATGTTCCTCGGTATGCAGTCTGCAACCACCGCTAACACCATTATGTTCGCGACTCACTTCGGACAGGCGTCTCTTTCCGGTCTCGTTATGATGGTTGGATTCCTTCCCATGTTCATCTTCATGCCTCTTGCGACCAAGCTCGTTAAGAAGCACGGTAAGAAAGAGGTTTCCACGATCGGTTCTATCGCAGGCCTCGTAGGTGCGGCTATCCTTCTCACCTTCCCCCTCTTCCCGAGCAAGACCGTACAGCTTATCGTTTATATGGCAGGTCTTATCTTCTTCGGTCTCGGTATGGGCTTCTATAACTGCGTATCCTGGGCTATGATGGGCGATGCTATCGACTATCAGGAGTGGAAGACCGGCAAGAGAGAGGAGAGCGTCGTTTACGCACTTCACTCCTTCTTCAGAAAGCTCGCGCAGGGCGTTGGCCCCGCGGCAGTAATCGCTGTTATGGGTACTGCCCTCATCGGTTATGACGAGGCACTCGGTACTATCGGACAGTCTCCCGAGACCGCACAGAGCATGTGCTGGCTCGTTGCTATCCTCTACGCTATCAGCGCGGTTTCCCAGTTCGTAGGTGTTGCACTCGTTTACAACATCGACAGAAAGACTCTCGCTAAGATGTCGGCAGATCTCGGCCGTAACGTTGTAGCAGAGGCAGAGTAATATAACCACCAAAGGCGCTTGACTTGCAACGTCGAGCGCCTTCTTAAAGAGAAAGGAAAAACAATGAGAAATATACTTAACTTTAACGCGAATTGGTCCTTCGCAAAGGTATCCGAGATCCCCGCGTCGCTTCCCGCTGATTGGCAGGTGCTCGATCTCCCTCACACCTGGAATGCAGAGGACGGCCACGACGGCGGCAACGATTACTTCCGCGGCACCGCAGTTTATGCAAAGAAGATAGTTAAGGCAGAGCTTCCCGCGGCGGCAAGATACTATCTCGAGATCAGAGGTGCTAACTCCTCCGCAGACGTTTACCTCGACGGCAAGCATCTCTGTCACCACGACGGCGGCTACTCCACTTGGAGAGTTGACCTTACCGATAGCCTCGCTGACGAGTCGCTCCTCGCTATCGCAGTTGATAACTCTCCCAACGAGCAGGTTTATCCCCAGATGGCAGACTTCACCTTCTACGGCGGTCTCTACCGTGACGTGAACATCATCTGCGTTGCAGATACTCACTTCGATCTCGATTACTTCGGCGCCCCCGGCATCAAGATCACCCCCGAGATCGAGGGCAAGGATGCAAAGGTTGAGGTCGAGGTCTACACCACCGAGCTCCGTGACGGTCAGAAGATCGTTTATACTATTTATGATAAGGAAGAGAATGAGCTCGAGAAGATCGAGTCCACCGACAAGAAGGTAGTATTCGAGATCAAGGACGTTCACCTCTGGCACGGTCGCCGCGATCCTTACCTCTATTGCTGTGAGGCAGAGATCGTAGAGGGTGACACCGTTATCGATAACGTGTGCTCCAGATTCGGTTGCCGTACCTTCAAGATCGATCCCGATAACGGATTTATCCTCAACGGCGAGGAGTATCCCCTTCGCGGCGTATCCCGTCACCAGGACAGATACGGCGTAGGTAACGCCCTCCTTCCCGAGCATCACAGAGAGGATATGGACTATATCTGTGAGATGGGCGCGACCACTATCCGCCTTGCTCACTATCAGCACGATAAGTACTTCTACGACCTCTGCGACGAGCGCGGTCTCGTTATCTGGGCAGAGATCCCCTACATCTCCCGTCATATGAAGGACGGACGCGCGAACACTATCTCGCAGATGAAGGAGCTCGTCTCCCAGAACTACAACCACGCATCCATCGTAGTTTGGGGACTCTCCAACGAGATCTCTATCGCAGGCTCTGACGAGGATCTTCTCGAGAACCACAGAATACTCAATGACCTCTGTCACGAGATGGATAAGACCAGACTCACCACCATCGCCGCAGTTTCTATGTGCAAGATGGACGATCCCTATCTTCAGATTCCCGACGTGGTTTCCTATAACCACTACTTCGGCTGGTACGGCGGCGAGACCTCGATGAACGGCCCCTGGTTCGATAAGTTCCACGCTATGCATCCGAACATTCCCATCGGTTGCTCCGAGTACGGCTGTGAGGCTCTCAACTGGCACACCTCCGATCCCCGTCAGGGCGACTACACCGAGGAGTATCAGGCATACTACCACGAGGAACTTATCAAGCAGCTCTTCACAAGAAAGTATATGTGGGCAACTCACGTATGGAATATGTTCGACTTCGGTGCAGACGCGCGTGCCGAGGGCGGCGAGAACGGTCAGAACCACAAGGGTCTTATGACCATGGACCGTAAGTATAAGAAGGATTCCTTCTACGCTTACAAGGCATGGCTCGTCTCTCCCGAGACCGATCCCTTCGTTCACCTCTGCGGCAAGAGATATATCGACCGCGTTGAGGACGTAACCAAGGTTACCGTTTACTCCAACCTTCCCGAGGTTGAGCTCTTCGTCAATGGCGAGTCCATCGGCAAGAAGACCGCACCCGACCACTTCTTCTACTTCGACGTTCAGAACGTAGGCGAGTCCACCATCGTTGCCAAGGCAGGCGACCTCTCCGACGAGGGCAAGATCCGCAAGGTCGACGAGATGAATATGGACTACGTTCTCGTAGAGAAGGGCGCAGTTCTCAACTGGTTCGACGTTGAGGCACCCGAGGGACGCTTCTCGCTCAACGATAAGCTCGCCGACATTATGGCCTGCAAGAGAGGTAAGCTCTGGTTCTATATGCTTATGCTCAAGATTGTCAGAAAGATGAAGGCAGGCAAGAAGAAAAAGAAGGGCGAGAAGGGCGGCGGATTCTCCATCGACTTCAAGGCCGCAGGCGGCGGACTTATGGAGATGATGGGCAGCTTCACCGTTCTCAGACTCACCTCTATGATCGGTATGGCGAATATCTCCTTCACCAAGGAGGAGCTTCTCAAGATGAACAAGAAGCTCAACCGCATCAAGAAGCCCAAGGAAACCAAGTAATAAAAACAGCACTTAAAAAAGAGCAGTCACAATCCGTGACTGCTCTTAACTTTTATATATCTCTATCCTTTGAAAGAAATGCGGCGGTTTTCGGAGATTTCGGATTGTCGAAGACCTCCTCGGGAGTTCCCATTTCCTCGATGACGCCGTCGGCCATGAAGATGACCTTGTCCGAGACGCTCCTTGCGAACTCCATCTCGTGCGTGACGATTATCATAGTTCTGTCGGCGCTCTTGAGCGATCGGATAACCTTCAGAACCTCGCCGGTCAATTCGGGGTCGAGAGCCGAGGTCGGCTCGTCAAAGCAGAGAATATCGGGGGAGAGCATCAGCGCTCGCGCGATGGCTACACGCTGCTGTTGACCGCCCGAAAGTTGACACGGGTAGGCACCTTTCTTCTCTGTGAGGCCTACCGTGGCAAGAATTTCGTCTGCCTTTGCCTCGATTTTTTCGATCTTTTCCTTGATGGTCGGAGACTTCTCACGCTTCGCGCGAAGTATGGGTGCTATGGTGAGATTTTGCTTCACCGTATACTGCGGGAAGAGATTGAACTGCTGGAAGACGAGTCCGAGCGAGAGCTGTGCCTCGGGGCTCATCATCGGCTTCTCACCGGGAGTCGCAGAGAAGACTCGCTCACCGCTGACCTCGATCTCGCCCTCATCGGCAAGCTCAAGGAAGTTAAGACAACGAAGGAAGGTGGTCTTGCCGCCGCCCGACGAGCCGATTATCGAGAGCACCTCGCCGCGCTCAAGAGTGAGATCAATGCCACGTAGCACCTCAACCGAGCCAAAGCTCTTGCGGAGGTTTTTTACCTTTAATATTTCCATTTTTAAAACCTCCTTTAAGCCTTGAAGTAGTCAAGCTTCTTCTCAAGCTTGCCAAGAAGCACCGTCAGCACTCCGACGAAGATCAGATAGAAGCCGCCTGCAAGGAAGATGGGCCAGATCAGACCCTCGAGCATAAATTCCTTTGCCCTGAATATAAGCTCGTACACGGCGATGGTGTTTGCAAGCGCGGTATCCTTGATGAGGGTGATGATCTCGTTGGACATAGGGGGGATGATGCGCTTTATAACCTGCAGAAGCACGATCTTGAAGAAGATCTCGCGGCGCGTAAGACCGAGCACCTGACCTGCCTCATACTGTCCCTTCGAAATAGACTGTATTCCGCCGCGGAATATCTCGGAGAAATATGCCGCATAGTTGATGCCAAATGCCACAAGAGCCGCAATAAATCTGGTTGAAAAGGTGGTGTCAAACCACGCCCAGCCGGTATTCATTCTCGGCCAGGTAAAAAGATTCAGAAGACCGGGGAGATAGAAGATCGCAAAGATCTGAAGCATCAGCGGTGTGCCTCTCAGTACCCATATCACAATCTTGGATAACACGCGCAAAGGGGCAAACTTACTCATCGTGCAGAATGAGATAAGAAGCCCCAGCGGTAAAGCTATTACTAGCGTGAGCACAAAGAGTAATACCGATGAAACAAATCCCTCCGAGAGTCTTGATAAAACCTCTGTGAATTGATTCATATCCTAGATATTTTCCTTGTTGTTATTTATTTTTTGAAAGCCTCGTTGTTAAGAACTACGGAGTTGCCGTACTTTGCCGCGAGAGCCGCGAGAGTGCCGTCTGCATACTTTTCAGCGAGGAATGCATCGAGCTTTGCCTTGAGGTCGCTGCCCTGACGGAGACCAACTGCGAATACCTCTTCGCCGTACTGTGCGCCCTCGAGAAGCACGAGATCTGCGTAGTCACCCTGACCGAGCACGCTCTGCGCCATGGTAAGGTCGATAACTGCCGCGTCGGAGTTGCCGGAGAGAACCTCGTAGAGAGCATCGAGCTGCTTGGGAAGCTTGTTAACGGTAGCGGGCTTGATAATATCATCTACTACGTCAGCGCCTGCAGAGCCGTTCTCGACTGCGATAACTGCGTTTGCAAGACCGTCTTTAGTGAGAGTCGCGCCCTTCTTAACTACAACTACCTGTGCGTTCTTTGCATAAGCGGTAGAGAAGTCTATCTTGGTGCCGAGCTCCTCGGATGCGGTCATACCGTTCCAGATGAGGTCGATGTTCTTTGTGTTGATGTCTGCTACCTTGTTGTTCCAGTCAGCGATCTCGAAGAATTCGCAGGTAACGCCGAGAGATTCAGCGAACATCTCTGCAAGCTCTGCGTCGAAGCCGATCCAGTTGCCGTTTTCATCCTTGTAGTCCATGGGAGCGTAGTCGGTAATACCTACTATAAGCTTGCCTGCGGCTTGTACTGCGGCGAGGTCACCGTCTGCTTTTGGTGTGTTGCAGGATGCGAAGCAGCAGATGAGAAGAGCGGTCATAAGGATAAGGGATACGAGTTTTTTCATTTTGTTTACTTCCTTTCTTTATCACTTTAGCGAACTAAAGTGTGGTGTTGATGGACACATTATACACCACGGGGAAGGATTTGTCAATAGGTTTTTGAAAAAAAGTTTTAAAAAAATTTTGCCCCGAAAATCGCAGAAAAAAAGAAATCTTACACTTGACATTTATTAATATATAGTGTATAATTATTGAGAGGGCGAAGTTGACCTGTCAACTTTGTGTCTTCTACATTCTTATTAATATGTGTGAGGTTTATATGCTTGACAGAAAAGTGAAAATAGTAACAGACTCGGCTTCAGATCTCTATGATCTCGGAGATTTCCCCTTCGCATCAGCACCTCTTTGCATTATGACCGATGAGAAGAGCTACGTCGATAACGACGATCTCTCTGTAGCCGGTATGGTCGAGGATCTTGAGGCCTACAGCGGCAGATCCCGTACCTCCTGCCCCAATCTTGGCGATTGGCTCGCTGCATTCGGCGATGCCGATGAGGTCTACTGCATAACTATCACCAGCGGTCTGTCGGGCAGCTATAACTCCGCTTGCATCGCGGCAAAGCAGTATGAAGCGGATAACCCCGGCCGTCGCGTGCTTGTCGTTGACTCGCGCTCTACGGGTAGTGAGATGGTGCTTCTCGCAGAGAAGATCCGCGACCTCCTTCTTCTGGGACGCTCCTTCGACGAGATAAGCGCCGAGATGGCAACCTACGCTCACAAGGAGACGGCTCTCCTCTTTATCCTCGAATCTATGCGTAACCTCGCCAACAACGGCAGAGTATCGCCTCTCGTAGCTAAATTTGCCGGAATGATCGGCATCCGCGCTTTAGGTCGTGCGAGCGACGTCGGCACTCTTGAGATGCTTGATAAGTGCCGTGGCACACAGCGCGCCATTCAGACTCTCTATGAGAGAATGAAGTCCTTTGGCTACGTTGGCGGTCGCGTCAGAATCGCTACCTGCTTCAATCCTGCCGCGGCAGAGAAGCTCGTCGAGCTCATTAAGCGTGATTTCCCCGAGGCAGATATCACCGTCAGAGGTTGCCGCGGTCTTTGCAGCTTCTACGCCGAGCGCGGTGGCATTCTCGTTGGCTTTGAGAAGACCGCAGATTAAATAAAATAAAAAAGGTTGTCGCACCGCGACAACCTTTTTTCTTTATGCGAAATTGGGAAGAACGACGAACTGCAATACGCAATATGCGCCGTAAAGGAGCAGGAGCGACAGACCCTGCCATCTCGCGAGCTTGCCGCGAAGGATAGTAGGCAGAGTGAGGATCGTCATAACGCCGATCATCAGAGGAATATCAAAGATGAGAGATGCATTCTCTCCCATAAAGGTTGCCTCTGCAGGAACATTGAAGGGATTGATGGTGATAGCCGCGCCCGATACGAGAACGAGGTTGAAGATATTAGCGCCGATGATGTTACCGAGCGAGAGCGCACCGTGTCCCTTGGTGAGAGCGGTGATCGCGGTAACAAGCTCGGGAAGGCTAGTGCCGAGGGCAACGATAGTGAGCGAGATTATGGTCTGGGGTACGTTCAGAGCCTCGGCGATGGTGGTCGCACTGTCAACGAGCAGATCCGCACCGAGAGCGATAACGAGAGCCGAACCGACGAGAACGCCGACGTCCTTGATAAGACTGAGCTTAGAGTTCTCCTCGGGGAGCTCGCACTCGAGAGCCTCGTCAGTCTCATCCTCATCAGATGCAGGGTTCTTCTTCATATTGATAACGTTGACTACCATATACACGACGAAGAGGCAGAGAAGAACGATACCGGCCCATCTCGGGAACTCGCCCAGAGTGTATGCGATGGTAGAATAGAACGCCGCAACCGCAAAGAATGCACAAACGGGGAAGACCAGCGCCTTCTTGTCGGCCTTACCGGGCTTGATCGCGATGGTGAGTGCCGCGATGAGCGAGGTGTTACAGATGATAGAGCCGATGGCGTTGCCGTAGGCAATAGCACCCTGACCATCTATAGCACCCATAGCAGAGGTCATAACCTCGGGGAGTGTCGTACCGATAGAAACTACCGTCGCGCCGATGAGAAGCTCGGGGAGCTTAAAGCGCTTTGCAATAGAGGTTGCCGCGTCGACGAACCAGTCTCCACCCTTGATGAGCAGGAAAAATCCGAACACGAGCAGAAAGACGTAATCGGGAATAAAGTCAAACATTGCCGTTCTCCTTAATTAATAGAATATAATTTTCACAACAGATAAATTATACCATAAAATCGCCCGAGCTGTCAAGACAATTTATAGCGAAAAATTTGGTTTGACGTCGAAAAATATGGCATTTTTTTCGCCCACTTGACAAAATAGCGGCAAGAATGTATAATGTAATAAGATAGGTAGTAAAAACCAATCCGAAAGGACCTTTTATGGACAAGATATATAACTTCTCGGCGACGGCGGCGCCGCTTCCCGAGGCGGTGCTCGGCAAGGTACGCGAGCAGGCATTCAACTACAACGGACGCGGCATCTCGGTTCTGGAGCTCGCCCCCGGTACAAAGGAATATACGAAGATACTGACCGAGACAGAGCTTGCTCTGCGTAAGATCCTCGACATCCCCACAGGCTACACCGTCCTCTTCCTTGAGGCACCTGCGGCAGCACAGTATTCGGCGATTCCGCTCAACCTGATGTCAGACCGCACCAGCGCAGACTACGTCGTAACAGGACAGTCCTCCAAGGCGGCACAGAGCGAGGCAAAGAAGTTTGGCGACGTTGCCATCGCCGCGACCTCCGCAGGCGCGAGCCCTATCTTCTCCACAGTTCCGAGAGTCGAGCGCAGTGACTTCCGTCCCGATGCCGACTACGCCTATATTTGTCACAACGATTCTATATACGGCACCAAGTTCACGAGCATTCCCGATTCGGGCAGTATTCCGCTCGCGGTCGATATGACCTCGTCGATACTCTCCGAGCCGATAGATTTCTCGAAGGTAGCTCTCCTCTTTGCAGGCGGCGAGTGCAATATCGGCGTGCCCGGTCTTACGACCGTCATCATACGCGGCGATCTGCTTGGCGGATGCCGTGCCGGCACTCCCACGATGCTCAACTATAAGAAACTCGTCAATTCGAGCTCTCACGAGTTCTCGCCCTCGGCGCTCAGCATCTATATCGCAGGTCAGGTCTTCGAGTGGGTAGACTCGGTCGGCGGACTTGAGGAGCTGAAGCGTAAGAGCGAGAAGCGCGCGAGCCTCATCTACGATTTCCTCGACGGTCAGTCGCAGGATTACTACACCTCCTTCACCGATAAGAACTGCCGCTCCGCGACCAACGTCGTCTTCACCACGGGCGACTCGGAGCTCGATCACAAGTTTATCGCAGAGGCGACAGAGGCAGGCCTCGTCAACCTCGCAGGTCACTCCTCGGTCGGCGGAATGAGAGCATCGCTCTATAACTCCATGCCTCAGGAGGGCGTCGTGGCTCTCGTCGAGTTCATGAAGGAATTTAAGAAGAATAACCCGAAGAGCTTTAAGGTATAATAAAGTACAGGCGGCGGTCGCAAAATGACTGCCGCCTGCGTTTTGCCTTTTTGCGAAGGACTGTGTTCAAATCCGAACGCAGTCTTTTGTATATCTCGCCCAAAAACACCTGCGCGCGTTTGTATATTATATATAAATGGCGTGCCTGCGCGCGTATAAATTCTGTAGAAAAAAAGATTTGCATTTTCCTTCGGTTTGTGCTAAAATATAAACTAGGAAAAAATGCGACTACGATATAACGACAGAAAGAAAAGGAAATCGGAAAATGAAGAGAACCGACCTCAGAAACATTGCGATTATCGCTCACGTTGACCACGGTAAGACCACTCTCGTTGACGAGATGCTCCGTCAGGGAGGCATCTACAGAGAGAATCAGGAGACCGCCGACAGAGTTATGGACTCGGGCGACCTCGAGCGCGAGCGCGGTATAACCATTCTCGCAAAGAATACGGCAATTCATTATAAGGACGTGAAGATCAACGTCATCGATACCCCTGGCCACGCAGATTTCGGCGGCGAGGTTGAGCGTATTCTCAAGATGGTAAACGGCGTTATCCTTCTCGTTGACGCGGCAGAGGGCCCTATGCCCCAGACCAGATTCGTTCTCGAGCGCGCCCTTGCACTTAACCACAGAGTTATCGTAGTCGTTAACAAGATAGACCGTCCCGATGCACGACGCGATGAGATCGGCGACGAGGTGCTTGAGCTCCTTCCCGAGCTTGACGCCACCAACGAGCAGCTTGACTCCCCGATGCTCTTCTGCTCGGGCAGAGCAGGTACTGCATCCTTCGATCCCCATACCCCCGGCACCGATCTTGTGCCTCTTCTCGATACCATTCTCGAGTATATGCCCGCTCCCGAGGGCGAGGAGGACGATCCTCTTCAGCTTCTCGTTTCCTCCATCGACTATAACGAGTTCGTGGGCAGAATCGGCATCGGCCGCATCGAGCGCGGTATGATCAAGCAGGGCCAGGGCGTTGCAATATGTAACTTCCACGGCGACGGCAAGTCCCGTCCCGCAAAGATAGTTTCTATCTATCAGTTCGACGGCCTCAAGCGCGTGCCCGTTACCGAGGCACACGTTGGCGACATCGTCTGCTTCTCGGGCTGTGAGGATATCTCTATCGGAGATACCGTCTGCTCTCCTGCCAAGGTCGAGCCCCTCGAGTTCGTCAAGGTCGGCGGGCCCACAATGGAGATGACCTTCTCGGTCAACGACTCTCCCTTCGCAGGTAAGGAGGGTAAGTTCGTCACCTCCCGTCACCTTCGTGCAAGACTCTATAAGGAGCTTCTTCGCGACGTTTCGCTTCGCGTTACCGATGGCGAGACTACCGATGCTTTCCGCGTAGCAGGTAGAGGCGAGATGCACCTTTCCATTCTTATCGAGAATATGCGCCGTGAGGGCTATGAGCTCTGCTGCTCCAATCCTCGCGTGCTTTATAAGGAGATCGACGGCGTCAAGTGCGAGCCCATCGAGAACGTCATCGTTGACGTGCCCGAGGAGTACTGCGGTGCCGTAATGGAGAAGCTCGGCGCGAGAAAGGGTACTCTTACCGACGTCCAGCTTAACGGAAAGCGCCAGAAGCTCTATTATTCCATCCCCACCCGTTGTCTCTTCGGATACAGAAGCGAGCTT
>JAZRFQ010000009.1:0-33975 GCA_045643725.1 Eubacteriales bacterium
TCAGCGGTGAAAACGGCGCGGATATGTATGATTCGGCATTTGAGCTTCACGGGCATATGATTTGTAAGATGTGCAAGAGCGTGAGCGATATAGACGTACCCGATCTTCTTGACAAAATGAAAAAGCTTTCGGGAGTTGACGTTGAATCATACGAGCTCAAGCTTCGTTACGTTTGTGACGAATGCAAGAGCAAATATAATTACGGTTTTTAATTAAAAAATAAAATATAATTCACTTAAAGGAGAATTAAAAAATGGAACTTAAGGGCACAAAAACAGAACAGAATCTTATGACTGCTTTCGCAGGCGAATCTCAGGCAAGAAACAAGTACACCTACTTTGCATCCGTAGCAAAGAAGGAGGGTTACGAGCAGATCGCAGCTATCTTCGAGGAGACTGCAAATAACGAGAAGCAGCATGCAAAGCTTTGGTTCAAGGCTCTTGGCGGACTTGGTACTACCGCAGCAAACCTTCTTGCAGCAGCAGAGGGCGAGAACTACGAGTGGACCGATATGTACGACACCTTCGCAAAGGAAGCTGAGGAGGAGGGCTTCAAGGCTCTTGCAGCTCAGTTCAGAATGGTAGCGGCTATCGAAAAGGCTCACGAGGAAAGATATCGTAAGCTCCTCTCTAACGTTGAAATGCAGCAGGTATTCGCTAAGGGCGAAATGACTATGTGGGAGTGCCGTAACTGCGGACATCTCGTAATGGGTCTTAAGGCTCCTCTTGCTTGCCCTGTATGCGCTCATCCCCAGAGCTTCTTTGAGGTTAGAAAAGAGAATTATTAATCAAAATACAAGCAGCAGAGCCGACTCTTATACGGAGTCGGCTCTTTTTTATTGACAAAATCGTGCGCGTGTGATAAAATGAAGAAAAATTGCTTTACGGAGGCTCGTTATGAGAATTCTTGTGTGCGACGACGAGCGCGAGATAAGAAATATAATCAAACTTTTGCTTGAGCGCGTTGGCTACGAGGTAGTCGTGGCAGAGTGCGCCGATGCGGCGATCTCGTTTTTACGCGAGAACCGTGACGTCGATCTCTGTATAATGGACGTTATGATGCCGGGCAAGAGCGGAGTCGAGGCGGTCGCCGAAATACGCGAGTTTTCCACCCTTCCGATCATTTTCCTGACTGCGAAATCGCTCGAGAGCGACAAGGAGGAGGCCTACGGCGCGGGTGGTGACGACTATATCGTCAAGCCCTTTGCGGCGCGCGAGCTCGTTATGAAGGTAGAGGCGCTCATTCGCCGTTATACTACCTACTCGGGCAAGGAGGAGGACGACACTCTTCGTCTTCCCGGCGGCGTTGTCCTGAACGCCGATAAGCGACAGGTTATGAAAAACGGCGTTGAGATCGAGATGCGCGACAAGGAGCTCGAGGTTCTCGTCTATCTTTCGAGAAATCGCGGCAGAGCCGTCGGCGCAAGCGAGCTCTACGAGGCGGTTTGGGGCGAGATGGCACTCCCATCGTCTGCCAACACCGTTACCGTCCATATTCTGAATTTGAGACGAAAGCTTGAGGACAATGCATCCTCCCCGAAGCTGATAAGAACCGTGTGGGGAAAGGGGTATCAGATTGATTAAATTCAAGAAGCCCAGCTTTCACTCGCTGAAGATCGGTATAATCACCGCCATTATCCTCGGAATTCTGCTCGGAGTTCTTGTATATATCGTGACCTTTGATATATCCGAGTATATAAGAGTCAATCATTACGCCACCGATCAGGCGCGATCCGCCCGTGAGAAGCGGCTCTGTGAGGATTTTCAGGATTACGTCACCGATCACGAGCTTTCATCGAATGATATCGAGAGCATTCGCCGCTTTGTTGAGCAAAAAAAGTATATATATCTTCTCTTGAACGACGGCGGTAACTTCTACGTCTTCTCGGGATTGTATGATGATACCACGACCGTCCCTCTGTTCTTTGATCCGCTCTTGGGTGGATCGGCAGAGTACCCCAGCGAGGAGGAGATGCGCGAGCACGCTCTCGCCGGCGGATTTGTGAGCGTAGAGATGACGGACGGTGCCGCATTCCTGTCGATTGCAGACTTCTCGGAGTATTTCTACAGAGATTTTGCCGCGGTTCTGGCGATTGCGCTTGCGATGTTCGCGCTCGCTCTGGTTATAACTCTCTATTTCTTCCGAGTAATCAAGAGAATTACAAGGCTCGCCTCCGAGGTTAACGTTGTTGCCGACGGAGATATGAGCCACAGCATCACCCCCGACGGACGTGACGAGATATCGAGACTCTCGTCCGACGTTGAAAATATGAGAACCGTAATACTGCAGACGCTCGAGTCGGAGCGCCGCGCCAGAGCCGCGAATACCGAGCTCGTTACGTCTATGTCTCACGATATCAGAACGCCGCTCACCGTACTTATCGGATATCTTGATATTATGAAGGCGTATTCGCAGGACGAGGTGATGGACGAGTATATCAGAAGCTCCGAGAAGACCGCGATGCGCTTAAAGGAGCTCTCCGACGATATGTTCAGGTATCTTCTCGTCTTCGGTGATTCTGCCGAGCCCTGCGAGATCGAGCCGTACGACTGCACCACGCTCGTTGAGCAGCTTCTCTCCGAGCACGTAGTGCTCCTGCGCGAGAACGGTTATGACGTCAGATTTACCTCTGATGATTCTACCGACGTGTCGATTCTTACAAGCGCGCCCGAGCTTATGCGAATAATCGATAATATGTTCTCCAACATCGGCAAATATGCCGACAAGGAGAGCCCTGTGTGCATTTCCGTGACGGTGGAGGGGGATCGGGTAAGCATCGGATTCTCCAATCGTATATCCAAGGACTCCACACCGGCGGAGAGCACCGGCATAGGACTTAAGACCTGCGCGAAGATCGCGGAGATTATATCCTGCGATTTCTCTTATACTAAGAATGATGACGTTTTTGAATCGAAGATAGTACTGAAGGCACAAAGGAGTGACAAGGTATGATACAATTCTATGATCTGAAAGAGGTTGGCGCGAAGAGCATCGCCGACAGACTTCCGCTTCCAAAGGGGGATGCACTTGAGATAATGGCAGGCTACGCCGACGAGGATGCCGAGGTAGCGATATCCGGCGCGTTTGGTTGTCTTCTTGTCAGAATATACGACGGTGGCGAGTATCTCTTCTCCTATCCCTATCCCCTCACCGAGTCTGCCGACGAGTCGGGTGCGGTCGAGGAGGTTGCGCTTTACGCTCTGCGAGAGGGACTTCCGCTTGTCTTCTTTGACGTTCCCCGCGAGAGTCTGCCCGTGCTTCTTATGGGCTTCCGTCACGCCGACGTTGATGCCGAGGACGCATACGCCGAGACCTATCGCGTAACGCTCAAGAGCGAGTGCGCGCTCGTAAAAAAAGTCCCCGAGGTCACCTTTGGTGAGGTAACGCTCAGGGAGCTTTGTGATAAGGATAAGGAATCCTACGCCAAGGTCTGCCTTGACGCAGAGAACAATAAGTATTGGGGCTACGACTTCAGAGAGGATGAGCCCGATGCCGACGCCGAGTACTTTATGAGCGTGGCGAAGAACGAGCGCGCTATCGGTACGGCGATCAGCTTTGCCATTCTGCACGGCGACGAGTTCATCGGCGAGGCGGCGCTTTACGCCTTTGATTGCCGAGGCGGTGCCGAGATGGCTATCCGCGTTCTGCCCGAGTATCAGGGCAAGGGCTACTCCGGCGATGCGCTCACGGCTCTGTTTGAGATCTGTCGCAGAATCGGTCTCATCAGACTTTACGCCGAGGCGTTCGCCGAGAACAAGGCATCCGTGAGCTTCTGCTCGAAGTATATGGAGCTGCTCTCCGACGAGGGCGGCAAGGTAGTGTTCATAAAGAACTTCTACGAGCCGTAACCTTCTATTGCTTCTTTAATTTCGGAGACTGTGCACTCGCACTCGCGACGGAACTCTCGCGCACTCACGCGGAAGCCGCCCGAGCCGAGTATCATCAGCTGCTCCTGCATATCAGAGCTAACCACCCGCACAAAGCTGTCAGAAGATCGCTCGTGGGTGGTTTTCTCTATATACGCGTCGGCGGTCTGTCCCTCCTTGGTATAGACCACGGTGACAGAGCCGATCTCCTCCACAGCGCCGGAATTTTCTTTGCGGCGGTAGGCGTCGAAAACTATTATGCACTTGCATCGCTTGAATGCGGTGTGACTGCACATCAGACGGATGAAAGCATCTCGCGCGAGACCTATCTCGCGCTCGGAGAGCCGTCGTAGCTCGTCCCAGGCGAAGATAAGGTTGTATCCGTCTATAATTATCAGCTCGGGCTTCTTCGGCTCGGGCTTTTTTCTTCTTTCCTGCTTGCCCGTGTAATCCTTCGCGGCGTTCTCGCGGCGCTCGGCTACCGTGCGCGGCTTGACCTTGCCGTAGGTCGCCTCGAATATACGCATAAGCTCTTTTTCCTCAGCCACGCCCGATGCGTAGCTGCGTTTTTTTAACACGGGTGTGGGGGTATCATCGGAAAATAGAGCTTCTCCCTCGGGTTTTATGTGCATTTTCTCGTCGGATTCGTACCAGGGAACGACGTATCCCGAGCCTTCCTTGCAGAAGACCGAGTCGGCGGTATTTCGCTCGTCGCGGTCGGGATCATAGGCGATCTCGGCCATTACGTCCTCGGTATTATGGCAGGGCGCGTAGGCTCCCTTGGTGAGCGTTATACGTCCCTCGCCGCCGGTGTAGGCTCTGACCGACGAGGGGTACTGTCGCATAGTTGCGACGGGACAGTTGCCGATAAGCACCGCCGTCGTCTCGTCGAGCGAGAGAAGCTCCGACGTGCCGCCCATTGCGGCCACGTCGTTCATAGCGCGGCCGAGATTGTCCTTTGGAATCTCAAGCCTGAAGTCGAAGGTCGGCTCGAGAAGCACCGACTCGGCCTTTCGCAGACCCTGCCTGATAGCGCGGTAGGTCGCCTGGCGGAAGTCGCCGCCCTCGGTGTGCTTCAGGTGCGCCTTGCCCTGCGTGAGAGTTATCTTTACGTCGGTCAGCGGCGAGCCGGTCAGCACGCCGCGGTGACGTCTTTCTTCGATATGTGTGAGGATCAGCCTCTGCCAATGGCTCTGCAGGCGATCGGTGTCGCACTCGGTATCTACCACGATTCCCGAGCCCTCGGGGAGCGGCTCAAGTCGCAGGTGCACCTCGGCATAGTGGCGCAGAGGCTCAAAGTGTCCGCGGCCGATTACGGTGTCGGCGATAGTTTCGCGGTAGAGGATCTTACCCTCGTCGAAGCTCACGTCGAGACCGAATCTGTCCTTTATCACGCGGAGCAGGACCTCGGTCTGTATCTCGCCCATCAGGGCGACGGTTATCTCCTCGGATTCGGCGTTATATGAGAGTGATAGTGAGGGGTCTTCCTCTCCGAGAGGACGCAGGCGCGAGAATGCCTCGTAGGGATTCACTCCGTCCGCAAGCCTGATTCTATAACTGAAGACCGGACTCGTCGCGATTCTGTCCTCGGCCTCAATGCCGATTCCCATACCCGCTTTAAGCGAGTCTGCGCCGAGAATCGCACAGACCTCGCCTGCCGTAGCTGATGAGACGCTTTTGTAGCGGTCGCCGGTGTAGATTCTGATCTCCTCGACCTTCTCCTCGGCATATCCGCCGAGTCCGTCGGGAATTCGCAGAATGTCCTTTGCTGCGAGCTTGCCGCCGGTGATCTTCATGAACGCGAGGCGGCGGCCCTTCTTGTCGCGCTCAATCTTGTAGACCTTGCCGCCGAGGAGACGATCGTTATATCTGCGCTCCTCGGTGTAGCGGTCGAGAGCGGTGAGAAACTCGCTAACACCGTTCATTTTGAGCGCTGAGCCGAAGAAGCAGGGGAAGATTTTGCGCCGCTTGATCGCTCCGCGGATAGAGTCGTCGGTGAGCGCGCCCGTGTCGAAGAATTCCTCCATCAGCGCCTCGTCGCGCCCTGCCGCATCCTCATAGAAGAATTCGGTATCGATGTGGGTGAAGTCGACGAATCCCGCACCGAGATGGGTGGAGAGCGCCTCCATGATTTCGGCGCGAGTCTTGCGACATATATCGGTCTTGTTTACGAAAATAAAGGTCGGAATGCCACGCGAGGAGATGAGCTGCCAGAGCGTTTTGGTGTGCGCCTCAACGCCCTCGGTGGCACTGACCACGAGAATTGCGTAGTCCTGCACCGCAAGAGCGCGCTCTGCCTCTGCGACGAAGTCAACGTGACCGGGGGTATCTATCAGACTCGCGTGAGTGTCGAGAAACTCGAAGGTCGCTTGCTTTGAGAATATGGTGATTCCGCGCTCGCGCTCAAGCTCGTGCGTATCCATGTAGGCAGACTGCTTATCAACTCTGCCGAGCTTGTCGATGACGCCTGCGGTATAGAGCAGACCCTCGGATAGGGTGGTTTTGCCCGCGTCGACGTGGGCGAGAATTCCGAATACCAGCTTTTTCACGTCGGACTCCTTTCTTCTTGTACTAATGCAGATATTTTACCATAAAAGTTTTAAAAAGTAAATAAAAAGCCGCGAAAATTTCGCGGCCTTGAGATCTTACAGATCGTCTGCATCCTGGATCGGCTTATCGTAGGGGTCGTCGGGCACGCCCGTGTACGAGCCCTGCGGATCGGTGTTGATCCTGTCCTGATCCTCACTCATATTGACGTAAAAATTGACATGGTTCAGGGCGTTTTTGCTATTTTGACAACTATTCTTTACATTTTTCTTTTGTTTTTCCATGAAAAAAGCCTCCCTTCGCAGATATTATCGTCTGTCCCCGGGAGGCTTTATTCATTCTATGGTTGAATTATTTTTCGATAATGTGGAAGGTCTGATTTACGATCTGGTCGCAGGCCTTGACCGAGGTCTGACGGAGCGACATCAGGCGCATACCGACGTTCTCGATAAGATTTCTGGGAGGAAGGGGAAGATCGCGCATCTCCTTGGAGTTGATCTGCTTCGACTTTGATACGATAGAGAGGTATCTGTCGTAGATCGTGGTGTTGAGAAGCGCGAAGAGACCGAATGCAAATCTTGCGGGGATCTCGGCATCCTTATCCTTGGTATCGATGAAGTTGTTCTTGTTGTGGGTACTGATGTACTTGAACGCGGGAAGCTGGGATGCAAGATAGATCGCAGAATTTATAAATCTCTCGTCGCTCTTCGAGGGAACGCGCTTGATGATTATCATATTCTTGTTTCTCTGAAGAAGTCCGGGGTTAAGCGGTGCTATATACTGACGCTTGATGGGAAGAGGAAACTCGATCGCTCCGTTCTTGATAGCGGCAGGGCGGATAAGCGGAACGGTGCTCTTGACCGGCTCGGTGAAGAGAAGTCCCTCACAGCGAGAGTCGAGAACGAGACCTGTGGACATCTTGAGACCGAGGGTCGCGAGAGTCTCGGGGAAGCTGGAGATGAACTTAACGATCTTGGTGTCCTCAACGCTCTTGGGAAGAGTGAGAGAACCGTCGTTCTTATCTACGATGAAATCGTAATCAAGAGGGGGAAGAGTAACGGTATTCTCGGGAGTGCCTGCATCGGAAGAGGTGGAGATCACGATGCTCTCGGGACGCTCGCCCTTTTTGTAGCCGAGAATTATGTTCTTGCCGAGGGGTACTGCACGCTTGGTGTTCTTCTGCTTGCCGATGAAGAGGTGGATGGAGGAGAGCGCGAGCTTCTCTGCCATCTCACGACGGAACGCGGTGAGCGCAGATGCACTGGCAACGAGGGTAGGAAGAACGATAACCATCTGTCCGTCCTCCTCGAGATGTCTGCCCGCGGTCTTGGCAAAGAGGAATGCCTCGTTGATCTTGACCTGAGTCACGCCGCCTGCCGCGGAAGCCTCGTCGGAGCTCTTCTCGCAGAGACCTGTGGGGGGGTTACAGATGATGAGGTCATACTTGTCCTCGATAGAGTCGAAGAAGGTAACGGTGTAGTGATTCTTTGACTCGGTGATGTAGTTCTCGTGATATACGGTAGCGTAGAGCTTAACACCGTAATCGTGGCGGCACTTCTTTCTGATTCTCTCAAGGTTGTCCTCAAGCATGGGAATGAAGTCGTCGCACACCTCATAGCAGGTGAGGAATATCTGCTTGCATCCCTCGGCTCTGCGGCAGATCTCCTCTACCACAGCGGCGGAGAGGATACCCGTGCCTGCACCGGGATCAAGAATAGTATATACCGATTTTCTCGGATTGAGCTCGAACATTTTTGCCATGAGTCTGGCGGTGTCCTTCTTGGTGAAAAGTCTGCCGAGACGGACGTTTTCGCTCTTAGATTTCGCTCTTACGAGCTTCGAAGTATTTCTAACGGCTAGATTAAGCATATCTACCTCCGATTTCTGCCTCAAATTATTTATACATCCATTCTATCATATTTTTTTGATTCTTGCAAGACGTTTTTAAGTTTTTTTGATAAAAATCTTGCAAATTCGCGAATTAGATGATATACTATAATAAATGATAATAAAACCGACGAATTTTGAAACGGAGATCGATATGAGCGAGAATACTAAAATCACAAATTTGAAGTTCCTTCACTGCTCTGATATTCACCTTGATGCCCCCTTCTTCGACGTTACTCCCGAGAAGAGCGAGGAGCGCCGCCGCGAGCTGCGTTCTACCTTTATGCGACTTATGGAGTTCGTTCGCGACAAGAAGATCGATTACGTGCTTATCAGCGGTGATCTTTTTGATACAAAATATGCAACCAACGTCACTCTCGAGATGCTTATCAGAGAGTTCGGCAACTGCCCCGAGACTCGTTTTATAATCGCGCCCGGCAGAGCAGATGCTTACGAGAACAACCTTATCTACGCGTCCGAGAGACTTCCCGAGAACTGTCACGTCTTCAAGAGTGAGAGCCTTGGACGCCTGTATTTCGAGCAGGATAAGGTCTCGATCTACGGCTGGGGCTTCCGCACCGCAGAGCTCGCGCAGAATCCTCTCTACGACGCTCACGTTGACGATACCACCAACATCAATATCGTCTGCGGATATGCAGATCTCGACGGCGACGTTGAATCTACCCTTTGTCCCATTTCCCGTGCCGATCTCAAGGCCTTCGGCGCAGATTACTATGCGCTTGGCTCGCGCCACGAGGCTACCGAGCTTACCGGTCTTGGCGGCTCTATGTTCAGCTATTGCGGCTCGCTTGAGTGTATGGGATTTGATGAGCCCGGTCTTGGCGGCGCAAAGATTCTGAACCTCAAGTACTCCGACGGCGAGCTTGCCATCGAGGGCAAGAATATGACCTTCGGTCACATCCGCTTCGTTAACGAGGTGGTTGACGTCACCGGCGTGAATACCACGAGCGAGATCATCAACCGCATCAGCCGTATGATCAGTGATAAGAAGTACGGCATCGAGACGGCAGTCCGTTGCATTCTTGTAGGTCAGGTGGATCCCACCTTCGTTATCCCCACCAGCCTTGAGAACGACGTGTTCGGTCTTTACTGCTTCGAGCTTTGCGACAGAACCTCGCCTCTTTACGGCACCGAGCTTCTCAGACGTGATATGTCTATGAAGGGCGAGCTCTTCCGCACTCTCCTCCCTCATCTTGAGAGCGATAACGAGGAGCAGCGCATTGTTGCGGCACGCGCTCTGCGCGAGGGCCTTGCGGCGCTTGAGAACAGAAATATCGACTAATTTAAAAAGCAAAAAAATCACGCCTCGGCTTGTTTAGTGCCGAGGCGTGTTAAATTTTAGAGGCTTTTTTGCTATTATTGGGGCTTTTTTGCGCCTTTTTTGCCGAGCTCCGAGAAATCAAGCTGCGAGAGGAGCACCGCCGCGAATACTATAGCGCATCCGATATACTGTCGCGTGCTCATCGTTTCGCCGAGAATCATCACACCGCCAAGGAAGCCGAACACCGACTCGAGCGACATAATTACCGATGCGACGGCAGGGTTGACGTTGCGCTGTGCGACGATTTGCAGGGTGTATGCGATACCGCTCGAGCCGATACCGAGCATTACGATCGGCCATATTGCCGCGCCGACGGCGTCGACCTTCATCGGCGACTCGAGAATGAGCGAGAAGACGAGCGTCACCACCGTCACAACGGCGAACTGAATGCAGGACATTCGCACACCGTCGCACTTCGGCGAGAAGCGATCGATAACCAGAATATGAACGGCAAAGACCACGGCGCACATCAAGACGAGTGCGTCAGAGAACTCAAGCGAGAAGCCGTCGGTGATACATAGCAGATAGAAGCCGACAACGGCGATGCCCACGCTCAACCAGGCGTTGATCGGAGCACGCTTTTTCAGAACGAGACCGAACACAGGCACGAGAACCACGTAGAGCGCGGTGATAAATGCCGATTTTCCGGCGTCCGTGCCGTTATTCATTCCCGATTGCTGAAGCACCGAGGCGACCGAGAGGACGAGACCGCAGCAGGTGCCGCCGATGATCTCGGATTTTGTAAAATCAAGTCCCTTTTTCGAGACGAGGCGTCTGCCGGTCTTCAGAACGCGATCAAGCAGCATAATGAGGAAGAAGAGAAACACAGTGCCGAGCAGGCTTCGTGCGAACACGAGCGTAAAGGCAGGCACGTCCTCGGCCTTCTTCTGCGCGACGAAGGCAAATCCCCATATAGCCGCCGCTATAAGCATTAAAAACGAGGAGAAATATCTTTTCATTTTTGTCCTTTTTTGGTTAGTTTACCCCGTTATTCTATCACCAATACGGCGATTTGTCAAGACTTTATTACCCCTCGCCTACGGGAGGATTCGGGATGGACTGTGCGGTGATCAGCTTCTCGTAGCAGCTGTAGTCGTCATCGGCTATATACCTGACACCGAGGATCTTGATATATCTGGCGAAATCATAGCTGTAGGTGGACAGAGGTCGCATATAGGCGTCGTTTGTCTGCGCCGCGATGAGAGGATCGTCACCGTCAAATCCCACGACGATCAGAGTGTGATAGAATCCGTCGGCGTTCCTGCCGAGCTGTATCACGTCACCGATCTCAAGCTCGTCAATTCGCGCATCTCTGCCGAACGGTCCTACACCCGTGTTTCCGATCATGAAATTATAGAAGAATTCCACTCCCGTCCAGGACGGAGAGCGCTCGTTCAGAGCAATATAGTACCATCCAAACGTAGGCGTGTAGTTCATCTGACACGCCCCTGCAAATATCGCCTGCGAAACGAAGTTGGTGCAGTTGCCGCCGATCTCGGCGAAGTTCCCGAAGTAGACGTTCTGCGAGAAGGCGAATTTCCTCGCATATTCGGCGGCGTTTTCTCGTTTATAGGGCTTCGTTACCAGCATTTTAATTCTCCTTGCTTGTGAAAAAACTACATCAACATTTTATTCGATTTTTTGAATTTTGTGAAAAAAATATATTGTAATCAGTCGAGCTTTGATGTATAATAGATTATCAAATAAATGCTACAAACCAGGGAGGAACAAGGATATGGATTCCAACAAGAGACCCGACACTATGGCACGCATTACCACAGGGGAGCTGGCTGACGCCTTCATCGAGGAGCAGGTTGCCCTCGTGCGCGAGCAGGTCGGCACGAAGAAGGTGCTGCTCGCACTCTCCGGCGGCGTTGACTCGTCTGTGGTTGCGGCACTTCTTATCAAGGCTATCGGCAAGCAGCTCGTCTGCGTTCACGTTAACCACGGCCTTATGAGAAAGGGCGAGAGCGAGGCTGTTATCGAGATGTTCGGCGGCGCGCTTGAGGCGAATCTTATCTACATCGACGCTACCGACCGCTTCCTCGATCTTCTTGCAGGCGTATCCGATCCCGAGAAAAAGAGAAAGATCATCGGCGCAGAGTTCATTAACGTATTTGCTGACGAGGCAAGAAAGCTCGACGGCGTTGAGTCCCTCGCGCAGGGAACTATATATGCCGACATCCTCGAGAGCGTAAAGCAGGCAGAGGGTAAGAAGGCAGTTAAGGCTCCCCACAACGTTGGCGGTCTCCCCGAGGATCTAAAGTTCGAGCTCGTTGAGCCTATCAAGCTTCTCTATAAGGACGAGGTAAGAGTAGTCGGCGAGGCACTCGGTCTTCCTCACGCCATGGTTTACCGTCAGCCCTTCCCCGGCCCCGGCCTCGGTGTAAGATGCCTCGGCGCTATCACCCGCGATAGACTCACGGCACTCCGCGAGGCAGACGCTATCCTCCGTGACGAGTTCGCAAAGTCCGGCCTCTCCGAGCGCGTATGGCAGTACTTCGTAGTCGTTCCCGATATGAAGTCCGTCGGCGTTAAGGACGACTCGAGATACGAGGGCTGGCCCGCGATCATCCGCGCCGTCAATACCAAGGACGCTATGACCGCCTCGATCGAGGAGATCCCCTACGACGTCCTTCACAAGATCGTTGCAAGAATTACCGCAGAGGTCGATGGCATCAATAGAGTTCTCTACGATCTTACGCCTAAGCCTACCGGCACGATCGAGTGGGAATAAGGCCTTTGCTTATGGCAAATGCAATGAAATCCACACTGTGTGTGGAATAAATCTGCTACGCAGATGAAATCCGAGCGAGGCTCGGATGAAATCGCTGCGGCGATGGTGAATTTCATTCAATCGAAAACGCAGTTTTCGACTTCATCCGCGATAGCGGACTTAATCACAAGGTGACTTCATCTCGCCGTGCGTCTCGCGCGGCGAGATTTCTTTGTTATAACAGGTTGTTTCCCAAAGCGCCTTATAAATCAAGGATTTTCGGCACTTAAAAAGGATTTTTGATACCAAGAAGTAGGGTAATAAATAACGGCAGGAATGTAAAAGCTCCTGTTGTTTTTATATTCGGATGTCGTTTCGGTAAAATTTTCTATGAATAATTTGTGAAATCTATTGACATATCCGCTCTAATGTGTTAGACTAAAATCACTCTAATGGATTAGAGAAAAAGGAGGTTTGTTATGGAAATACCAAAAGTATTTGAAAGCGAATACCGTTTTTGCCTTATCTTATGGGAACACGAACCCATAAAGAGCAGCGAGCTTGTCAATCTGTGCCGAGAACAGCTCGGCTGGAAACCGACCACAACCTATACCGTTATCAAACGGCTATCCGAGAGGGGTGTGCTCAAGAATGAGAACACCGTTGTATCTGCACTTGTAACGAAAGATGAAGTACAAGCTGCGCAGATTAACGAAATGGTTGAGAAAACATTTGAAGGATCTTTGCCTGCATTTGTTGCAGCGTTTACAAAGCATCAGAATATCTCAGAGAAGGAGATTTTCGCGGTTCAACAGATGATAGATCGCTATCGGAAAGGGGAGAAGTGATGTCAGAGATATTCCTTAAAATAATGAATATGAGCATTTCTGCAAGCTATATTGTGATTGTTGTGTTGCTTCTGCGTCTGGCTTTGGCGAAAGCGCCAAAACGGATCAGGTTAGTCCTTTGGGGTGTGGTGGCGGTTCGACTTGTTTGCCCGTTCACTGTTGAAAGCGTACTTAGCTTGATACCAAGCGCTGAAACAGTAAGTCCGGATATAATAATGTCTAAGACACCCGAAATTAACACGGGCATCCCGATCTTCAATCAGGCGATTAACCCTGTAATCAGCGGTTCTTTTGCACCCGATCCCGGCACAAGCGTGAATCCTTTGCAACTGTGGATTCCGATATTTGCGGTAATATGGATCGTTGGAATGGGAGCGCTTCTTATATATACTGTTACCAGTTGCGCGAAAGTGAAGCGCAATATTAGAACTGCAGTATTGCTTCGTGATAATATCTATCAGAGCGAGAACGTTGTATCTCCCTTTGTTATCGGTCTTATAAAGCCGAAGATTTACCTTCCTTACAACATGAACGATAAGGATATGGATAACGTTGTGGCACACGAGATGGCGCATATTCGCCGCAAGGATCATTTATGGAAGCCTCTTGCGTTTCTTTTACTTACTATCCATTGGTTCAATCCGCTGATGTGGCTTGGGTACGTTCTGCTTGGCCGTGACATTGAGCTTGCTTGTGACGAGATGGTTATTAAGAAACTTGACCGCGATGCAAGAGCCGACTATTCGCAAGCACTTCTCACTTGTAGCGTGAGTAGACGAACGATTGCTGCTTGTCCTCTTGCATTTGGCGAGGTTGGCGTCAAGGAGCGCGTGAAATCTGTACTCAACTATAAGAAACCCGGATTTTGGATCATCATAGCTACGGTCATTGCGTGTATTGCCGTAGCGGTTTGTTTCTTGACGGATCCCCCAAATGACAATTCCGCTGGAATCGATGCAAGTAAGCTGACGACGGAGCAAAGAGCTCTGCTGGAACGATATCCCGAATATTTTGGACTTGACGTGTCGGATGGACTTGATGTTTACGTTTGTGAAGTGACAGAAAACTATTATTCTTTTGGCTTATTACTACATTCTGAACAAGAGCGTTCTTGGCTAGCCGATGAGTTGATGAACCTCAGAGGAATAAGAGCTGATGAGATGAGCGCAATACTGTCAACTTACAATGTTAACGAGAGTGAAATATATATCATTCCGTGGCAACCCTTGTATTCAAGCTATCGTCCGGAGTGGCTGAGCTTTACGAAGGATGAGGATCCCGATGCAAAAAAACAGGCATATGTTGAATATGTTCGTCAAATGCTTTTTCCTGCTTCCTGAATCAGTAATGTCGGATTTAATTCACCTAAAGCGTAGCTTTGGAGTTCATCCGTCAAAGACGGATTTAATCACAAGGTGACTTCATCTCGCCGTGCGTCTCGCGCGGCGAGATTTCTTTGTTATAATGGCATTATTACGTTAAACTCCTTGCAAACCTCTCGAGGTTGTGGTATAATAGGTCGAAAGAGAACGCCGGCTTTGGTGGCGCGCATTTTAGGACGTACGGCCGACGTATTCGATAAGGAGGGAAGTGCTATGGATTTTCAGATAACCGGTGGCAACCAAGGTGCGAAAATATATATAAATAACGAACGAGAGAGCGACGGAGTACTGCTCCTTGACGTGAATATGCAGATGGAGAGCGAGGCTGTTCCCGAGAGGTTCAGCATCTTGTTCAGCATGCCGGATGTAGAGGTCTACTCGGTGTGGAGTCCCAGCATACACGCGGACAGACACATCGGCCCTAACTGGAGAAAGCGCACGACAAACGCGCGCCTTGCTTCGTGGATGCCTTTGCAGTCGCTGATTTCGGCATCGGGCAGAAACAGAATGACAGTGGCGATCTCGGATGCCAAGACTCCGACGGCGATCCGAAGTGGAGAATGTGAGGAGGACGCCAACGTACAGTGGGAGATCCGCTTCTTTACGATTCCCGTTGCGCCTATCAAGGAGTACCGCGCCACGCTTCGCATTGACACGAGAGACGTGCCTTATTACGATGCGATAAGCGATGCGGCGGCCTGGTGGGAGACCGATTGCGGTTACACTCCCGCATACGTTCCCGAGCACGCGAGATTGCCTATGAACTCCCTTTGGTACAGCTATCATCAAGCGCTCGATCCCGATGAGATCGTAGCCGAGTGCATACTCTCGAAAGCGATTGGAATGGAAACCGTCATAGTTGACGACGGCTGGCAGACCGATGATAACACTCGCGGATACAGATTCTGTGGCGATTGGGAGGTCGCGCAGGCGAAGATTCCCAATATGAAGGAGCTCGTCGATCGCGTTCACAAGGTCGGAATGAAGATAATGCTCTGGTTTTCTGTTCCTTTTGTCGGTACAGAGGCGAAGAGCTTTGAGCGATTTCGCGATATGCTTCTCGACGGGACGGGAGATAACAAGAGCTACTTCTCGCTCGATCCGAGATACCGCGAGGTCAGAGAATATCTGGTTGGAATATACGAGCGCGCCGTGGGCGAGTGGGGATTTGACGGTCTCAAGCTCGATTTCATCGATAGCTTTGAGCTGAAGGGCAGATCGCTTGAGCCCGATGCAAGGCGCGATTATCAATCGCTTGAGGATGCCGTTGATGTCCTGATGACCGAGGTCACGGAGGCTCTTCGCAGGATAAATCCCGAGGTTATGATCGAGTTCAGACAGAGCTACGTCGGTCCTGCAATAAGAAAGTACGGAAACATCCTCCGCGTTGGCGATTGTCCCAATGACGCTATCAGAAACCGTGTGGAGATTATCGACCTGAGGCTTACCTCGGGTGATACTGCGGTTCATTCGGATATGCTTATGTGGCATCACGACGACTCGGTAGAGAGTGCGGCGAGCCAGCTTATCAGCACGCTATACGGCGTGCCGCAGGTCTCGGTGAAGCTGAAAGATCTCCCCGAGGATCACAGAAAAATGCTTGAATTTTACCTCGCATTCTGGTGCGAGAACAGAGATACGCTTATAGGCGGCAGACTTACCGCGGAGAATCCCGAGAGCCTTTATAGCATCGTCTGTGCCGAGGGGGACGGACGTGCGATATTCACCGCTTACACCGATACCGTCATAGACTGCGCCGGCTATTCCGAGGTCATCGCCATCAACGCATCAAGACGTCGCGCGCTGATCCTGCGCGGAGCTGACGGCAGAGCCTATAAAGTGCTTGACTGTATGGGAAATCTACTCGCCGAGGGCAGAGTGACGGGAGCTCTTTGTGAGGTCGGGGTCGCGCCCTGCGGAATGGTTTGCGTTGAACGGGCAGATTCCGAACTTTCAAGCAAATGAGAGAAGGTTAATAAAAACGTTTTTTTAAAGTATCATTCGGATCCTTTTTGTAGCAAATGTTAAAATAGCACACATGCCGATTTTTATTGTATTACCCCCGCCGACAAGGCGGGGGATTTGCTTTGTTAGCGGCGGTGCAAAATTTTGCCCAAAATCACCTGCAAAACCACTCGCGCGCAAGAGATGTACACGCGCAAGCAAAATATATATGAAACTATTGACAAACTAATAATTTTGTGATATTATGATAGTGTGTTTAATAAAAACTATCAGCAAAATAGTCGAAAGGCTATGACGCAAAGCTATAGGGGCTCAATAATTGTGCCAGCCAGTTGCCACCTTTGTGATAGGCGACGGCTGGCGATTTTTTTATCTTTTAGGAAAGGAGGAGACGTATGCAAAAGGCAGTAAAGCAGTTAATAATGCTCATTTTTATGGCAACAGCACTTGTTTTTAGCATGGTAGGATTTTTCTTATCCAACAATGGTGTTGCTTGGTTTTCTGAAAATGATAAAGCTACGGCAAACGGTCTCTCGCTCAGTACGACGATCTCCCCTAACCTTATTATAGGCAAGACCCCCGATGAGCTATCGCAGGAGAATCTTCAGTTTGCGGTACACTTTAACGGCGTTGAGGCGACCGATATGATAGCCGTCACTCACGACGATACCGCGCGGGGCACTTATCTCAAGTGTCTTGTCAATCACTACGCGGTCGATCACATAACGGGGAATGCAAAGGACGGTATGTCGCTTGAGTTCGAGCCTGTGCCTTCCGAGAGCGAGGAGACCTACTTCGTCGACTACACGGTATATATTGCATCTGCGTTCGACGCGCTTGACGTATCATCGCTTTATGCGACGATCTCTATGCCCGAGACGGTTCTTGACGGTGACGAATATTTAAAAGCGGCGAGCATCGATTTCTACGTTGGTGAGGTCAGCAGAGCGAACTACCTCGGTACGACCTCGTTGCATGACCGTCTGAGTGGCACCGGTCGCGCGAGAATTGAGCTTATGCCGAACGGAGGTAGGATCCCTCTTGCCTCGGACGGATATATAACGGTTATTATGCGTTGCTACTTTGACGGCGCATTGCAGGGCGCAAATGGAAATGCGTACGTTAACTCTCACTCGGTTAAGACCGACGGTATCAGCCTCGGCGTGAGCTTCGTCGGCGTTGACGCCGTAACCGAGCCCGAGGAATAAAAAACATTACGAAAAAATCAGAAGGGAGGCGACAGACTTGAATCTGAAAAAATTCTTTAATAGCAAATCGGCAGACGAGTGGCGATTTTTGAAGTTCGGTCGTGTCGCGTCTCCGTTGATTGCGCTTTTGACGATTCTCGCTATGCTGGTTGCTTCGTCGATTGCCTGGTTTACCAACAACAGAAATCTTGGCTCGAACGATATGGATATGGCGCTCAAGATCGACGATACCAGCGCGATCTACCAGGCGTATAAATTTGACATCGAGCAAGAGGTCGGTATTGATAAAATAACGAACGATAACGGCGAGGTCGAGCAGCTGCACATCTCTAACCTGGATCTGAACCAGTACGATACGATATTCAGCGTGCAGAACCAGTATACCCCCGCGTTTGCCAAGATACAGATAACGAGAATCTCGTCCATGCCGGAGAACGGCACTTTGCTTATAACGATAGACCGAGACGGCACCGTACCGGGCCTCGAGGCAGACGGTAAGCTGACCGAGCGCATCTCCAGTATACTTCGCTTCACCGCGATCATTGATTCGACGAAAGAGGATATCAACATAACGGATGCGGACGCGCTGTATAAGCATATCAATACGGACGAGCGCTACAAAACCATTAGCGGTTATAATACCGAGCAGCCTCATTCCAAGACCTTCGTCTCGATTCACGAAGAGGACGAGGGCCACACTCACGAAAAGTTGGATGCCATCACCGTCGCCGTGAGTTACACCGAGTCCGATTGGTACTTTGACGATGACGGACATCAGACGCTCAACGCGTATCTTTATTTGAGCTACGACGTTCAGCTTATAGAGTGCTATATCGATGAGCACTCCGGTGACGGAATCTCGTTCGACGATACCGTATACGAGTTCGAGAACGATCTTAAGAAGGTCGCCGTCAGCTATACAACACCATCTAACTAAACGGAGAACCTATGAAAAAATCATCTGCAATTTTACTCGTGGTTCTGGCCATCAGCCTGCTTCTGCAGTCTCTGAGTCTTGCATGGATCTCGGACAATGGCTTGAGCTCGCCTGTAGATATAACCGCCAACGTGCATAAGAACTACTTTGCATACGGCAACGGAAGCGTGGAGGAGCCCTACGGCATTGCCACGCCCGTACAGCTCTATTACTTCTCATGGCTGCAGTATCTCGGCTATTTCAATCCCGATGATAACGGTGACCACATTATAGATAGAACCTACTATTTCGAGCTGGCGAACGATATCGATATGGAAGGCATCGTGCTTCCTCCTATCGGAACACTGGACAATCCCTTCATCAGTAACTTCGACGGACAGGGATTTACCGTATCTAACCTCGTCATCAAGAATCTGTACGGCCCCGATCTCACCTCGCCCCCCAAGGACGCAGGTGATAGCCTCAGCGGTGTCGAGATCGTCGGCTTCTTCGGCGTCGTGGGCTCGCTCGAGGGTGACACCTCCTATACCTATAAAACTGAGGCGAACGAGGTCAAGAACCTGGCGCTTGAGAACGTTACGATCGTAACCCAGACAGAGAAGTCGCTGATTGGTCTTGTTGCAGGCTACGTCAACGGTACCGTTGACTGTGTCGGTGTCCTCGGCGGCACTATAAATATTGCGGACGGCGTCACGGCTCTCACCTACACGAAAAACCTCTCTGACTACTCGCTTATAGGTTTTTGCACCAATAAATATAAGGACAGCGTGTACGTAATGGATATCACCATATCCCAGCCCGGCGTGTCCGACTCCTATAACGTCGTGCCTGATATGACCTCCGACGGAGAAGGTCAGGGCTGGGGCGGTAGCGTTAAGATGAGTGATATATACACTTGGCTTACAACGGTAAAGAACAACGCGCCCACCTCCAACAGCTATATTATGGAGAGAGTGGACGTAATTGATCTTTCCGGAAAAATAGTTACTGCAGATCGCGAAACCGCAAGCAAAAAAACACATACACAAGCCGATTTCGGATCCTTTGTATTTTCAACGGCAAGTAACGTAAACTACGTAAACTTTGTTGCCGGCGGACAAAAGGTTGATGAGTTTAAATATCAATATACCGATGAGGACGCCACCCTTTATTACATCACGGACGGAGATGGAAACTATCTCACGCTTAACGGGACGAACGTTACTTCAACGAATCAGGCGAATGCCAGAGCTTGGTATGTTGATGAGACTACAGACGGCGAGGTAATCTATACTGTTATCGATAACGTGGTATATTATCTCGACATATCGGGTTCGACCGTTGTAGTCACCTCGTGCCGAGAGCTTGACGATTACGGAAATCCTCCCGCGTGGGATCGCGTTGACGGAACCTACGCTCTTGATGGTTATAAGCTCGAGTTCGTAAACGGAGGATTGGGCTTCGCGAAGGAAGGCGTAAGAATCTATTACACAGAGGGTAACGGTACGAAACAGTATATACGTAACAACGGAACGAATCAAACGTTCCAAAGTACGACTGATCCTAACCAAGCCACCCTGTGGACGATGACCGCGAGCGGTAGCGGATATACCTTCTCGACGATGGTAGGTAATAACAATACCCCCTATTATATCAGGTGCTATAGATCATACATGGGAGGTTCGAGCTACACGCTTCAATTCAGCCAGACCCCTACTACGTGGACTTATAACGGAACGCAAATGTATTACACGTATAATAGAACTAACTATTATTTACGGTATAATGGCGGATGGACGGTAGGCACTAATTCCGCAAATATTGGTATGGAAGAGATAGTTTCCGACGCAACCGCCAACAAGGTGGCATCGGGCGTGCAGAACGTCAAGAAGATTACTCTTACCACACGCGGATATATCGACAACTCGGCTCAAAACGGTTACTACGATGAAAACGGCGAAAAGCAGAGCAACAACAATCTCGCTGGCATAACCTATTTCCCTCTTTCAAGTACTGTTTCGGGTAATAGCTATGCGGCATCGTCTAATAACACAGGTTATATCATAGGTGCAGAATGGGATGACGAAACGTTCGGTCAATCTGCCGATTCCCAGGATGGTAATTCCAGTAACCTGCGTATTTCGCAATATCTATATACTAACACCTCGATGGCAATGGACCTGGAGGACGCGCTGGCTACGTATGCTATTTCATACAATACGGGCAACAAGTTTGTTAACGTTTCCGGGTCAACGGCTGACAAACTAAAGGAGCTGGGTCTTGTTAAGTATGCAGCCTGTTATGGAGATTATGCAACTTCCGTGCAAACCGGCTGTAACGGCTTGCACTTTATGGATGCGCCTATAATGATCGAGAACGTTACGGAAATAACCGCGCATCTCAATGGTAGCACAAAGAATAACTATCAGGTTCCGACCAACTGCATAGACTTCAACCTTTATGAGAGAGGATTTATTAACGCCTTTGCAGGTACTTATTATCAGCAGCGAAGCAATGGTAAGGTTAATGATTCGTTCTTCTCTATATATCAGATATTCAGAGATCCTCAAAACGAAAACAAGATCACGGCAATAAAAGAGATCAGCGCTATTTATGCAGTTCTTAAAAACAAAGAAATAGACACAAGCATCGAGTATATCTACAAGTATACCGATGGCTCCTATAGCGGAGACATCACCTCAAATAATTATGAGCAGGTGTTTGACTGCAAATGGATTACCCATTCGGATGAATTTGAAGGTTGGGATGATAACAGGGCGTACTATTTTGAGGTTCCCGTTAACGCAGGCGAATACGCAATAGGCTCTACCGAAGGCAGAACCGGTGCATACCTCGTTTACCTCGACCTTGCGGCGAACGCGCAGCTCGTCGAGAGACAGAAGGACTACGAGCAGATCGTAGAGGAAAAGTATGCGGGCTCGCTTCCCAAAGGCGTTGAGCTGCTCGCTCCCGGCGAGACTCTTGAAAACGGCGTTGATCCTAAGGATTCTGCGTTCGTTTCTATCAACGCGGCAGGCGAGATCATCTTCACCACGACTGACGGTGTGACTATTACGCATACGGCCAAGGACGGCACAAGCGCTGAATATATCGGCCCTAATAATACGTTACTCGACGGTAACGGCGTTGCTATGACGATGCCGAGCGAGAGGACGACGATATATCAGACGACCTATCGAGATCGCAACCTGAATACAGGCGAGTACACGGTTACCGTGATTACCGAAACTCACAAGAGTGACGGCACCGTTACTTATGAGCGCACGATAACCAAGGGCACCTGGAACAGCGAGACGAATGCCCCGGAGAATATGGGAACTCCCGAGATTACGAAGCCGCAGACCGAGAAGCTCTATCCCACGACGAAGGACTCCGTCGAGAACGAGGGCGGCGGTGCGATCGGCGCAGATCTTGTAGGGCTCTACTTCGCCTATGGGCAGAAGAATTTTCTTGCCGTTAAGTATGAGTACGTCTATGACGCAACTAATCCCACCTATAATATAACTATAACCGTCACGAACGAAGGCGGCGAGGACGTGGATATCGAGGACGTGGATGTCAAGGCCGTGCTCAAGAGCACGACGAGCGGTGTGACCGTATACATCAACGGACAAGAGCTGGAATCCACCACCGATCCGCAGACCGTCACGGTTACAGTCACCTCCGGCGGAGACGCAACTCAGTAAGGGCGAATATCTACCTTAATTATATTTTAGGAGAATAAAAATGAACCGTTTGGAAAACAAAGTAGCAATCATCACCGGTGGCAACTCCGGCGTTGGCGCGGCAACCGCGATCAAGTTTGCCGCAGAGGGCGCAAAGGTGGTTATCACCGCGCGCCGTGAAGCTCCTCTTCTTGAGGTAGCAGAGAAGATTCGTGCCGCAGGCGGCGAGGTTCTTCCCGTTGTGAGCGACATCTCGAAGGCAGAGGATGCAAAGCACGTTCTTGATGCAACTCTCGCGGCATTCGGCAAGGTTGATATCCTTATCAACAACGCAGGTGTGCTTGACGAGGGACTCAAGGCGATCGATAGCTTCTCCGACGAGGATATGAATCGCGTTATCGACATCAATACCAAGGGTACTATGTGCATGATGCGCGAGATCTCGGCAGAGATGGCAAAGACCGGCTACGGCTCTATCGTTAACGTCGCATCGGTTGCAGGCGTTATGGGCTGCGGCGGCGCGGCATACGTTGCGTCTAAGGCGGCGATCATCGGTATCACCCGTCACACCGCGCTTCGCTTCGCAGGCACGGGCGTTCGTTGCAACGCTATCTGCCCCGGCACTATCGTGACTCCCATGGTTGCGGGAATGAGCGCCGCAAATATGGATATGAACATCTTCGGTCAGATGATGAAGCACAACGACCTCAAGGTTCAACCCTGTATGCCCGACGACGTTGCGAATATGCTCCTCTTCTTCGCATCAGACGAGTCGCGCGCTATCACCGGTCAGTCCATCGTTACCGATTTTGGTTCTACTCTCTGATTTACAGCATTTTCATTTTTCGGAGTCGGGCTCGTCCCGACTCCGTTTTACTATCAAAACGCAAAAAGTTTACAATTGGATATGTAAAAAAGTTTACAAGAGTCTTGACAAACCGATTGATGTGTGATATACTTAATCCGCAAATAAAAATGCTGCGATTATGTGCGGCAACTATGGAGGTATATCATGAAAGCAAAGGAAAGAAGAACGGAGATGGCGAATCTCCTTATGTCCAGCAAGGAGCCTATCGCAGGCGGCGAGCTGGCTCGCATTTACGGCGTATCAAGACAGATAATCGTGCAGGATATTACTATACTTAAGGCATCGGGATATGATATTCTCGCTACTCATAACGGATATATTCTGCAGAAGAGCCCCCACGCAGAGCGTGCTATCAGAGTTTGCCACACCAGCGATCAGACCGAGGACGAGCTTATGACCATCGTCTCGGGCGGCGGTAGCATCGTCGACGTTTTCGTATGGCACAGCGCATACGGCAAGATCTCTGCCTCGCTCAATATTTTCTCTCCTCTTCAGGTAAAGCAGTTTATTGAGAGCGTTAGAAGCGGTGTTTCCACCGAGCTTATGAACATCACCGGCGGTTACCACTATCATACCGTCAGAGCGGCGAACGAGGCAATGCTCGACTCTATCGAGCGCGCGCTCGCAGAGAAGGGTTACTTTGCTCCCGGCGAGGATGCGTAAAGTATAGTTTACATTTTGTGGGCTATGCGTTCACCCGGGCGACGCCCTTTCGGCTAATGTCGGGAGGCTCGCTCTGATCTTTGCGGCATCGGCCGCATCACAGGAGGAATAATGTTACCAAACCCAATAATTTCGTTTAATATCGGATCGATGGAATTCAACGTCTATATGTACGGTCTTATGATCGCCATTGGAATCCTCGGCACCTTTATAACCTTGACACTAATCGGCAAGAAGAAGGGAATTAGCGAGAGCTTCCTTGATTTCACCTTCTTTACCGGTATCGGCGCTATAGCCGTCGGATTCTTCTCGTCCATGCTCTTCCAGGCGATCTACAACTACATCGAGAATCCCTCGGCAGGCTTCCACCTCGGTGAGAGCATGACCTTCATCGGCGGTCTTATCGGCGGTGTTGCTACCTTCCTTTTGGTATACTGGATCGCAAGAAATAAGCTTCACGGCAGAGCTATCGATCTGCTTCCGATCGCACCCTGCTGTATCACTATAGCACACGCATTCGGCAGACTCGGTTGCTTCTTTGCAGGCTGTTGCCACGGCAAGCCGACCGATTCTTTCCTTGGAGTTAAGTTCCCGGGACTTTCCGAGCCGGTTCATCCTACTCAGCTTTACGAGTCGGTCTTCCTCTTCATCATCTTCGGCGTGATGCTCTTCCTTCTTTTGAAGTTCGACTTCAAATATAATATGAGCGTGTACGTTATCTCCTACGGAATCTTCAGATTCTGCAACGAGTTCCTTCGCGGTGACCACAGAGGCGAGCTCGTTACGGGAATTTCCCCCTCGCAGTTCTGGTCCATACTGATGGTTGTTATCGGTGTAGCGCTGATCTTCTTTATCAAGTACATTCAGCCGAAGCGCGATGCCGAAAAAGCCGCAGGCAAGTTCGTATAATCGAGTACAAAACAAAAAACGGATGCGCTTTGCATCCGTTTTTCTATTCGTTACTGCATGGGAACTACCGCGAAGAATACAAGATCGCACTCGCCGTCGTTGATGACGGTATGCGCCTCGCCACGCTTGCAGTAATGGCAGTCGCCGGGGAGAATACGCTCCTCGCGTCCCTCGTGGATGACCTTGCCCTCGCCCTCGATGAAGTACATGATCTCCGAGGAGTCCTCGTGGGTGTGAAGGCCGATCGACGAGCCGGGCTCGAGTCTTGCGAGTAGGATCTTGTTCAGCTCGTCGGTGATCATTTTAGCGCAGAGCGCGCCCTCGCCGCCCTTGAACGCTGCAAGGCGTTTTTCCTCAATATTATCAAATTTTATCATTTAGGTGCCTCCCGTGTTAAATTTCGCATTTGTTTAGCACTATAATTCTACCACTTATAGCAAAAAAAGTCAATAGAGGGCGACAAAAGAGCGAGAACTCCTCCGCTTTTAACTTGATTTTTCACACCCTCGGTGGTATAATGTAAAAAAAGCAATATAAATTTCACAATATAAAGGAGAAAAATATGCCGTTTTCAGAGTTTCTCAATTCGCGGCGCGAGGACTGTCACGCCCTCGTACGCGAGCTTGCAAAAACCTATTCCTACGTTGGCATTCTGGGCGCGGACGTTAAGTCCACCTCGGTGCTTGCCAACAGAAAAATGACCGACATCAGCGAGGGGAGCATCACCGAGTGCGGCTTCGTTGTAAAGATGCACGACGGTCGCGCCTTCTTCGAGTATTCGCTTGACGACGTTCGCGGCGATGCCAAGGCTCTCGCCGACAAGATCGTAGCGGCGGTTGCTCCCGCGGCAAAGATGGCAGAGCGTCAGATCAGCGTTCCTGCCGTCAAGGATGAGCCTCTCGTCAAGTCCTTCTCGCGTCCCTGCGACTTTGAGGACTACACTGAGGAGCAGATGCTCACCTTTGCCAAGGAGATCCGCGACAGTATTCTTGCCGAGGATGAGCGCGTAGTCAACGCGGTAGTTCGCATTCTGCCGTTCACCGTTTCCAAGCTCTTTATCTCGCAGAATCGCGAGCTCGATCAGTTCTATTCCTGGGTCAACGTTATGGGCGTTGCCGTGTTCCGCGACGGCGAGAAGATGGTAATGGCTCGCGAGGGAACATACTCGAATCTTATGCGTGAGGCGATGGAAGGAATGCCTGCCCTTGTGCCCGTTCTTGTGAATAAGGTGCGTAAGCTCGCAACGGCGAAGCCTATCACTCCCGGCGTTTACGACGTTATCACCGACCCCTCTATCTCGGGCCTTATCGCTCACGAGGCCTTCGGTCACGGCGTTGAGATGGATCAGTTCGTTAAGGATCGCGCACTTGCAAAGCAGTTCGTAGGTCAGTACGTAGCATCCCCCATCTGCAATATGCGCGACGGCGCGGCATCGGCATTCTCGACTGCATCCTATTTCTTCGATGACGACGGCGTGCTTGCAGGCGATACCGAGATAATCAAAGACGGAATTCTCGTTGCGGGAATCTCCGACCTCGTCTCCGCGACCGAGCTCGGCACAGACCCCACCGGCAACGGCAGACGTCAGTCCTACAAGCGCAAGGCGTACTCGCGTATGACAAATACCTTCTTCTGCCCCGGCAAGGATAAGCTCGAGGATATGATAGCCTCCATCAAGCACGGCTATATGCTCTTCGAGACCAACAACGGTATGGAAGACCCGAAGAACTGGCAGATCCAGTGCACCGCCGAGTACGGCATCGAGATCGTGGACGGCAAGCTCACCGATAATTACGTCTCTCCCGTCGTTATGTCGGGTAGCGTTCCCGAGCTTCTGAAGTCCATCTCTATGGTATCCGATGACTTCAAGGTTATTGGCTCGGGCTCTTGCGGTAAGGGTTATAAAGAATGGGTGCGTGTGTCCGACGGAGGACCTGCCCTGAAAGTGAAGGTGAAGCTGGCATGACAGAACGTATTATTTCATTACTTAAAGAAAATTCTCTCGTGTCCGACTACCGTCTTAATACGGTAAAGACCGAGTCCTATGAGATGTTCTTCGTTCACCGCGATCTTGAGACCGTCAGAAGCACCGATACCGCCGACCGCAAGGTGACGGTGTTCGTTGAATGCGACGGCAAGCTCGGTGACGCGACCTTCTCGGTATACGCTTCGTATACCGACGACGATATTCGCCGCGAGATCTCGTCTGCCTGCAAGAAGGCGAGCCTCGCCGCGAACGAGCCCTATGCTCTGCCCGAAAACGAGACTCTCTCCATCGAGTCCGACTCGAATTTTAAGAATTATAATACCGCCGAGCTCGCGGCGTCCATCGCAGATGCGGTATTTGCCGCCGACTGCGAGGAGTGCGGCTCTATCAACGCTCTTGAGGTGTTTATCTACCGCGATACCGTATCTGTCCAGAATAGCCGCGGCATCGACAAGACCGAGGTCCGCTATCGCGCTATGGTCGAGGCTATTCCTACCTGGAACGGCGCTGAGGAATCGGTCGAGCTCTACGAGTGCTACAACTTCACCGAGTTTGACGCGAAGGCCGTGACCGCCGAGATCGCGACCCGTATGTGCGAGGTTCGCGACAGACTCGCGGCAAAGGCTCCCGAGAGAAAGCTCGAATGTCCCGTTGTGCTTGGCGCGCCCGAGCTTGAGACTCTCTTCGGGTCGCTTGCACACGAGCTCAGCTACGCAGGTGTTTATAACCACACCGCCGCATTTGCAGAGGGCGATGACATCCAGAAGAACGCCGTCTGCGATCGCGCTACCGTGACAATGTGTGCCGCGGTGAAGGGAAGCGTACGCTCTGCCGCCTTTGACGTTGACGGTACTGCACTCGTTGACGCCGAGGTCATCCGCGACGGCCGCGCAGTCGGCGCTTTCGGCTCTGCGCGCTACGCGTCCTATATCGGCAAGAAGCCTACGGGTAACCTTGGATGCATCCGCGTTGAGACAGGCACCGCCACCGATGCGGAGCTGGGGAGCGCGCCTTACTTCCGCTGTGCTTCCATGTCCGGCCTTCAGCTTGACATCTACAATGATTACATCGGCGGCGAGGTTCGCCTTGCATATTACTTCGACGGCGAACGCGAGATTCCCGTGACCGGCATCTCCATCAGCGGAAAGCTCTCTGATGCGCTTGCAAATATGCGCCTCTCCGACACCGCTACCGTCTATGAGGGTTACCTTGGTCCTAAGTGGGCATCCTTCGGCGGCATCGAGATCGTTTAAATCTTAAAACCAAGCAAAAAGCACCCCGATTATTCGGGGTGCTTTCGTTATTATTGAACTTTGATCAGAAGAATACTTCCTTTGCCTTCTGCTTGATCTCCTGCGAAGCGGCGAAGGGGATTCTCGTGGTGTAGCCGTTCTTTGCGGCAACGATCTTCTTGGTGGGCCAAGCGAAGATGTCCTTGTTCCATTCGTTGACGGTGTCGTTGTAGAGCTCTCTTGCCGCGGTGATCTCGCGCTGAAGGTACATATTCTGCTGCATCGCGTCTGCGATCTCACGGTGAGCCTGCAGGTCGGGATAGTTCTCAACTGCTATGTTGATGTTACGAGACATAGCGTCGATCTGACCGCCAAGTGCGTTACGCGCATCGTCATCGATGCTGCCGGATCTGTACTTCGCGATGTTCTCAAAGGTGCTCTTATCGAGGTCGATAGCCTTGTCGAGAAGACGAGCACAGTTCTGAAGAACCATAACTCTCTGCTCGAGATAGTTGTCGATCTGGGATGCGTTTCTCTGGATCTTCTGCTGAAGCTGGTCAAAGTGCTTCTGTGCGTTGATCTTCATAAAGAGAAATACAAGGCCGGGAATGATTCCGCACACCCAGAGGGCGATCTCAAATATCTTTGATCCTACGCCGACCTCTGCGGGCAGTTTCTTTACGATAACGTTCGTGTCGAGTCCCTCTTCTCTTATTTCGGGATTAAGCTCGTCAAGCTGATTTGCCATTTTTTGTCTCCTTTTATGTGAGTTATTTATTGTAGATACAAATATTGCCGCGCTGTGCGAGGATACGTCTATTTTTTGCAAGATCTCTCGGCGAAACGGTGAAGCTCGTTGTTCTGTTTATAGGAATATAATCATCCCAGGGAACAGGCACACTGTGCAGACGGCCGTCGCCGCCGAGCACCATAACGAAATCCACTCTCGGTATGGTTTTGTAGGAAAAGGCGTGAACCTCTATCTCGTCGAGATCGCCGACCGATGAGACGAAGGAGGTCTTCAGTATCGGCATCGTGACGGTCTCGGGATGCACTACGAGGCTTCTGTCGAGAGCATTTGCCATCGCCTCGAATTCCTTGTAGGCATAGGTGCGAGGCCTCTCGGGAATAGGATCCAGAGAGTGAACGGGGCGGTCCTGATACATCGGGATCGCAAGAGCCGGTGCAAGATCGAAATACACATCCTTGAAGAACTTTTCGTTTATCCTCTCGAACTGTTCTTTGATTATATCGAAGGAATAGGAGAGGTAGGAAGAAACCTTTGGGATAAGATCGCGCCCAAGACTGTGATTGGTTGTGATCTTGTTGGTTCGCTTTTGTTTTACAAAGTTGAAGTCGTCGCCATAACCGGTCTGCGAGCGGATAAGATCGACCATATTTGTCTGCGCCAGGGGAGTGAAGAGCGTTCTAAATTGCACCTCGTCGGTTCTGTCGAGAGCGTCGAAGAGAACCTCGAAATCGGTGTTCGACATGCTGACAAATTCGCGGTTGTCCTTGATAGCATCGTCGGTCAAGCGCTTGAGCTTGCGCTCGCCGCGCTTGACGTATCTGTCGATCTGCTTTTCGCTCTTTTTCTCAAGATGCGTGGCGTCACGCGAGAATGAGAGATCGGGGCCTCCCTGCGCGCAGTAGTTCAGAGTTATTTGCGTTGAATAGAAGGGAGCAGGCTTTGCGACCGTGGCGTGAAGCGTCTGCGTCCTCGTTCTCGTGCGAAGTCTGCCGTTGCCGTCGCGGTAGGTCTCGGTCCAATGTATGACCTTGTAGCCGTTGTATATTTTCGTGCCCATTCTGTGAACGAGCTTGTCTTCGAAGACAAAGGGATTGCCGTTGTAGTCGCCTGCGAGAATCGAGGTTGCCGACTCCTCGCCGTCACCGTCGCACACGAAGTCGTAGTTCACGCGCATATTCTCCTCCTGCTGTGCCGAGAAGCAGGGGGCAAAATTGATCAGCGGTATCGTGTTCTCGATTATGCGGAGCGCGTCGGTATCGGTGAAGAGTGCGTTTAGCGGTGCCATCTGCCTGTACGCCTCGGCAAGAAGCTCGTTTGATCTGTCATCGGTGCGAGTAAGCTCCTCGCGCATCGCCTTTATCATTGGGGTTATCTTTATGATAACGAGAGGGATAAGAACGATAGTGATTATCATCAGCACTCGCAGAATGCGCCAGAGAAGCAGCTTCTTTTTCAGCTTTTTCTCGGTTGCCTCACAGGCGTTGTATTCCGCGACTGTTTTTCGGTTTGCCTCTGCATCTACACCCGATCTTTTGACAAGCTCGTCAAAGAACGCCGCCGTTTTGTCTTTATGGAGGGCTTTATATTTACTGTCAAAGTCTTCAGAGGGGTTATATATCATAGAGTCCATAATCGACCTCCTTTATTGACATTATACCGCATTGTGTTCAAAAAGTAAATGGTTTTGAGAAAAAATAATGCGAACGCAAGGTAAACAAGTTGTAAATTAAGCCTGCTTTATCTCGTTATAGTATTTACAGAATCGGCTCTTGTTAAAGATAATAAAGCTATATTCCGCGCCGCCGCTTATATGAAATGTCGCAACGGGAAGTACGATCCATCGCCAGCTGATGCTCTCGATCCGATCGAGAGGGAGCGTCAGGTTTCTGTAGAAGGGATCTACCGTCAGCTTATTAGTTCTGTAGGTGAGCGCGGAGTCTGTGAGATGTAATGCGCCGCCGATTATTCCGCCGCGACACAGACTGCAGATAAACGCCTTTTTCATAATATTCGTCCTAGAAAATTCCTTTATTGTATTTTATCATTGCGTAAAAGCTGATGCCGAGACCAATTGCCAGACCAATGCACAGAACGGCAGAGCCTGCCGTCATATAGGCGGCGTTCTGTAATTTCTCTGATAGAAACGACAAAACGCCCATTACGGCGCACGAAGCACCTGCTATAATCGTGCCGATGCCTACGAGCCTCGCGAACTTCGGCTTATCCTCCTCGGAGACGCGGTTTCTGTGGTAGGAGTGCAGAGAGGAAATGTTTCCTCTGCAATTTTGAATGCCCAAAACGATGCAGACCACACCTACTGCGGCAACTAAAAGACCTTCCATAATTTTTACCTCGTCTTATATTACGTATCATATCTATTATATCACAAAAAAACAAAAACCGCAACTCCTATCGGAATTGCGGTGCTAAAGTTTATTTCAGAATGAAAAGTTTGATGAAAAAGGCGATGACGAGGCCCAAAAGCAGGAGTATCATAAGTGCGTTAAAACGGCGGCGCATCCTCTTTTTCGCGGTGCGATGTTGGAGAATTGAGAGAGGATCACGGCCCTTTTGCAGCTTCTTTTTGAAGGAGAGCACGAAATCCAACTGCTCCTTCGTGCATACCTTGTCGGAAAAGGAGTCCTGCGAGTGTGCGAGCTGATTTCGGGTATGCCTTACGTCTCTTAGATTCTTGTAATCCGACTCCCAGTCGTCGATCTCGGACTTGCCGGGATCGGCGCTCTCGCTCATCCGATCAATGTAAAGCGTGACACCGCGCTTGCCGTCGACCTCGCCGAAGAGGTCTATGCAGAGGTTGTCGAGCTCTTTATATTCATCAAAGAAACGGATGTTCAAACGCTTCATAAGCCTATCCTTTCTGTGTTAGTTTTTCGCCCTTTCCTTGAGCGCAAGATACCATTCGTAGGGGATCCGCAGAGTGCCCTTGCCAACACCGAGCTCGGTGCCCGGCTTTGCCGCTCCGTGAAAATCGCTACCGCCCGAGGGCAGAAGCGAGAATTGCTCGGCAAGCTCAAGAGCTCTCTTTGTAGTCGCCTCGTCGTAGGTGGAGTAGTAGCACTCCATACCGTCAAGACCGCGCGTGATGCTTAAAAATTCGACGATCTCGCCGTCATCGAGATTGAGGAAGGGATGCGCCAGCACCGACACCGCGCCGATAGAGGCGATAAAATCTATGATCTCCTGCGCCGTCGGGCGCTTGGGTGCAACGTAATATCCGCCCGACTTCGAGAGAAGCGAGGCAAACGCCTCCTTGGCAGTAGAGACGTAGCCCTTTTCCATCAGCGCGACGGCTACGTGCAGTCGGTTTACTCTTCCGTTTGCGGTAGAGGCCTTGATCTCATCATAGTTCAGGTCATACCCATCGCGGCGGAGCGCCTCGATGAGAGCGATATTGCTCTCCTCCTTGAGTGCGGCGCCCTTTTCCATAAGCTCGGCAACTCTGCCGAAATGCTCGGGAGCTATGAAGAGGCCGAGAATGTGGAGCTCGGTGCCCTTGTAATCCGCAGAGAATTCTACCCCGGGAACGATATTTATATTCTTGCCGCGCGCCGCCTCGAGAAAATCGGGCAGTCCGTCCACGGTGTTGTGATCGGTCAGCGCCACCGCCGAGAGCCCTATCGCTATCGCCGAGTCAATGATTTCTAGAGGCGTGTACGTTCCGTCCGAGAAGACCGAGTGTGTATGCAAATCGCAAAGCATTATAGTACCTTCTTAATAATTTCTCACATAATTATAGCACAAAACAAAGAAAACTGCAATGGGGTGGCAACTTTTATGCTGATTTTTTCGAAACCCTTGCTTTTGTTTAATGGTAGCCTTTTCTGACTATTTTTTGACTATCAACTCTATGTAAAAACAGAACAATTTGGAACAATTTGAAAATCGCCCGAAAAACGAAAAAGCCTTAAAAACACTGGGAAAACCAGCATTTTCAAGGCTTTTTGCTTTGAAGAGAGCTTATAATATTGATACGGTTTCAAAATGGTTTCATTTTTGCCTTAAACCAAATGAAACCATAGGGAAAATTAAGTGAAACCATACGCAATTAAAGTGAAACCACCAACAATGGAATGAAACCACAAAAAAGTCGGAGCTATATGCCCCGACTTTAAGTTGTTTTTGGCGAAGAATAATGTATAGATGATACTTAAAAAAGATTTATTTTTTGAATATTGCAAGGAGGTCTGCCCAACTCTTTTTCTTGATAACGAACCAAATGAGCGAGAAAGCACCGATACCTACCACGGCAGTAGAACCTACAGCGATTCCTACAATTGACCCTCCTGATAATCCGTCACCATCAGAATTAACATCTTCATCAGGTTCACCAACCGTGCCAACGGGAACCGTTGCTCCACAAGTATCGCACTTGGCATTGCTGTCTAAATCCTTGTGCGAAGATTTATCAAGTTGCTGTCCTTCACATCCGGTACACTCATGCCAGTGATACTTATCGTCCGTAGTCCATTCGGTTTTAGCAGTATGCTTTTTGTGCCCGAGCGCAGGGGAGATAATATATCCGCATTCCGTACAGGTTTCAGCAACATCCTCTGTCGCCGCACCGCTTGATGTGTGCGCTATAACAGTATCGTGTTCAGAACAACCGCTCGTTTGACAAGCATGAGCATGACCATCGGTTTTCTTGTATCCCCAAGTATTTTCATCGAAATTATGTTCGGTCAATGAACCATACGATTGCTTGCACAAAGGACATTTTGCTTTGCTTATACAAGTTGCCGATCCACCAGTATGAGAGGCTTCGCTATCCGCTTTCTTTTCCCCGCAATCACATTCGTACCAATGCTTATCGGAATCATATTTGATGTTATCATATGTGTGTGTCACTGTACGTTCGTAACCGCAGATGTCACATGTTGCATCACAAGGCACATTTGAACTATATTTATGCCCATTCTGATTTAATTTTCCATCTGGCGAGATACAGAAAAATGTAGCATCTTTACTTGTTGCACCATCCGTATCTTCGCTTGTATTACCAAATGCAAACAAATCAGTGTTAACATTTGATGTCTTTAAGAAATAACAGTTACTAACAGAACCTCGTCCCCAAATTGATTCACTATGTCCAACAAGACCGCCTACAAGCGAATTCCCAGTAACATTTCCCGAGTTATGGCTATTAGAAATAGAAGTGTTTCTTAAATAACCTGCAAGTCCACC
>JAZRFQ010000010.1:0-43759 GCA_045643725.1 Eubacteriales bacterium
CGCCATCCAGAATGCGCAGAGAAGAAGACCAACGATAGAGGAGTTAGTGGGCATATTGGTCTTTGCGTCAACCTGCTCAAGAACCTCAACGGCGGGACCCTGCTTACGAGCAGCGATCGCGTAGATACCGCGGCAGCAGCCAAGCATCAGACCGTTCATCGTGCCAAGGCAGGAGATGATAACGAATACGGAAGCAACCGTGCCAAACACAGCGTTGCCGAGAAGTGCACCAAAGGCATCCTTCGGGATGTTGCCGGAAGCCATAAGACCCTCGGAATTCATTGCGCCGGTCAGACCAAGGAAGTATGCAAGGTAAACGCCGACAACGATCAGAGAACCGAGAATAAGAGCGCGGGGAAGGTTCTTCTTGGAGTCCTTCAGCTCTGCGTTGATCGAGGTGGTGATGATCCAGCCCTCGTATGCAAATGCGAATGCAACAACTGCGCCGAAGAAGCCGCTACCGCCGGTCATGCCTGCAACAGCCTGCATAGACTCGATCGTCGTTCCCTTAACAAGACCAACAACCGTACCAACGATTGCCATGAATACAAGGGGAATGAGCTTGATGAAGGTTGCGGAAACCTGGAACTTACCTGCAAGCTTGGGAGAAAGCGCGTTCAGCGCGTAGCCCGCAACGAGGTAGAAGCCTGCAAGTGCAAGATGCAGATCGCTCGTGGGATCCCAGCCGAAGAGCTGCACGGTGTACTGTGCGCTGATCCAGGCCAGAGTGGAGGTCAGGGTGGGATAGTAGATAAAGGTCATGAACCAGCCAACGAGGTAAGCGTAAACGCTACCGCAGGTTGCCTCTGCATAGTCAACCAGACCGTTTACTCGCTCGTACTTCTGTGCAAGCATCGAGAAAACGTAAGAGCAGATAACCATGATCGCGCCAACTGCGCCAACCGTCAGAAGGGACATTGCCATGCTACCGTTGTTGTTCGTCAAAACCTTGCCGGCCTTGAAGAATACACCGGAACCGATAACCGTTCCGACAACCATGGCGATGGCGGTAATCAGACCATACTTTTTTGTGAGTTTGGATTCCATTTTTGTTTCTCCTGTTTTTTTATGAAAAATTCTCTTGGAATGAAGAGATAAGGGGAAGGGGGGGTGAAATTGATAAAAATACAACGAAGTCTTTGTGCAAAGTATGAAAATGATTTGATAATACTTTGTTCACAATAACGAGAAAAAATAAAGCAAAAGCGGGAATATAAGCAAAATAGGCACCGAATCGGTGCCTATTTTAGTGGTGACTCGTACGGGAATCGAACCCATGTTTCAGCCTTGAGAGGGCCGTGTCTTAGCCGCTTGACCAACGAGCCGCATTGCCTTTGCTCGACTATTATATCAAAGATTTTTCGATTTGTCAAGGGCTTTTGAAAATATTTTTATGATTTTTTTGAAATTTATTGATTTTCCACTTTGGAAATGGTACAATGAAAAGGAATTATGGTCAAATCGTTCCATTATAATATACGTAAAAACGCATTTATATAACACAAAGGAGAAATCAGGATGGATCTGAATGCATTAAACCCCGAGGTGCGCGCCGTTTTGCTCTTGGATAAGGGTATCTCGCAGCGAGAGAGTCGCTTTCCCGAAGCGAGAGCCGTTTTCGTTCTTTCGGGTGATCTCGCGATCGACTGTGCGGGAGAGGTAACGCATATGCGCCCGAACGCGTTTTGCTATCTGCCGCCCTATTGCCCCTTTGCGGCGAAAAGCAAGCACGTGCGCGCCGTTGTGGTGCGCTTTCTTCCCGTTTTCGGCACAGAGCCGATCGAGGAGCAGGCAAGCGCGCTTTTTGTGGAGGATATGGCGAATGAGCGCGATACCTTTCTGCGTATGTGCGATATCTATAACAGCTCGGCCTCGGATGCCGCGCCCCGCCTTTCGGCCATGCTGAAGCTGCTTTTGCTCGGCGCACTCGTCACGGAAGGGGAGGATGCGCTTCCCGCCGCCATGGCCGCCAATCTGGATTCTTATATTCGCGATAACATGGCAGACGAGATCTCCAATACCGAGCTTGGTGCGGTTTTCGGCTATCATCCCTTCTACGTCAGCCAGATGCTCAAAAAGAAGCTTGGTATTACCTTGAAGCAATACGTGATCGCCTATCGCCTGCGCATTGCGCGCTCGCTTCTTGAAACCACGGAGAAAACAACCGCGGAGATCGCGGAGCTCACGGGATTTACGGATGCCTCCTATTTCACAAAAACCTTCAAGTCCACCTTTGGGCAAACGCCGAAGGATTATAGGAACGAGCATAAGATCGAAAACATATAAATGCAAATAATAGTTGTCATATTAAGGAAAAATTATGAAAAAGAATGAAGTGATTCGCCTCGAAATTGAGGATCTCAATAATCTTGGATTTGGCGTTGCGCACGTGGAAGGAAAGGTTGTTTTCGTTTCTGGTGCCGTAACGGGAGACGTGGTGATGGCGCAGATCATCAAGGTGAATGCCTCCTATTGCGTTGCCATACTCAAGGAGCTTCTTGTGCGCTCGCCGCAACGTGCGGAGGGCAGATGCCCCTATCCCGCTTGCACGGCCTGTGCCTATAAAAACATCGGCTACGAAAGCGAGCTGAAAACCAAGGGCGCCAACGTTGCCGCCACCTTCAAAAAGGCGGGACTTCCCGAAATCGAGATTCTTCCCGTTGCCTCCACGATGCAAACCGAGGGCTATCGCAATAAGGCGCAGTACCCGATCGGAAAGGACGCAAAGGGCGATTTTGTGTTTGGCTTCTATGCCCCGAAGAGCCACACCGTGAAGGAGGCCGCCGCTTGTCCGCTTCAGCCGAAGATCTTCGGCGAGATCTTAGAGCTTCTGCGCGCCTTTTTCAAGGAAGAGGATCTTTCCGTATATGATGAAAAGAGCGGCAAGGGGCTTTTGCGCCACGTATATCTGCGCCGCGCTGAGGCAAGCGGCGAGGTGCTTTTAACGCTTGTTATCAACGGTAGCGCCCTCCCTTGCGAGGAGAGACTTGTGCGCCGTGTGCGCGAGGCGTTTCCCGCCGTTATCGGCATACTTCTGAATGAAAACCGCGAGGATACCAACGTGATCCTCTCGGATACTTATCGCACGCTCTATGGGCAGGATTATATGACGGACGTGTTGTGCGGCGTTTCGCTCAAAATCGCGCCCGGTGCGTTTTATCAGGTCAACCGTCAGGGCGCGGAGCTTCTCTACGGTGAGGCAAAAAAGCTTGCGGAGCTGAAGGATACGGATCTTCTTTTGGATCTCTATTGCGGCACGGGCGCGATCGGCCTCTCTATGGCAAGCGAGGTGCGCGAAGTGATCGGTATCGAGATCGTTCCCTCCGCGGTGGAGTGCGCTAAGCGAAACGCCGCCGCCTCCCATATCAAAAACGCCTCCTTCTTCGTCGGCGATGCCGCCGATGCGGAAAAGATTTTGGAAAAGGCCGAGGCCGCGCGCGGCGAAAAGATCCGCCCCGACGTTGTGATCCTCGACCCGCCCCGCAAGGGATGCGACCAAAAGCTCCTCTCCTTTGTCGCTTCGCTTTCTCCCCGCCGTATCGTCTACGTTTCCTGCAATCCCGATACGCTTGCGCGCGACGTGGCGATTTTGAAGCCTCTCGGATATGAAACGGATAAGGTTCAGCCGGTGGATATGTTTCCTGCGACGGGACACGTCGAGAGTGTCGTTTGTCTGACAAGAAAATGACCGCAAAACCTGTAGGGGCTGGCGCCCACGACAGCCCGTAATGAGCATTTAAGGGGACGGGACGTCGAAGGCGCCGTCCCCTACCAAAAACGGTGTTCAAAAACAAAAAATGCCCCCATTTTGTGTTGGGACAAATGAGATTTTTGAGCGAAACTCGAAAGTTCGTTTTACAGCAGTACGGTATAACATATCGAAGGAAGGAAAGAGATAAGTGGCTAATCTTTTCGAATTGCTTTTTAGCAAGGATTTTGAAGAAAAATTTAATCAAGAATTAGATAAGGTTTTGTCTGAACGCGATGGTTCAATTGAAGAAGCAATTAGCGATATTGTAGAGCATTATTTGCAAATTATACGGTCTATTACGTCCGGTTATCGCAAAATCATCATCGATAAAACAGATTTTCGACAAATCAAAATAGATCATAAATCTTATGATTTGGATATTTTAATCTCACATAACCAAGCGGCACTTTCAGAGCATTTGTCGGCAATCGATGCGTTGTTTTCGGATTTAGTGACAGAAGACTTTGATCTTGAAAAATGCATTTTTGAAATAGAAAGCAAATTGAATAGCAAATGATTTTGCCCTAAAATATACCTTTTGGTTTTACAACCCCCATTTTTGGCACAAAATATACCTTTTGTCGTCTTGACCCACGTCGAGTCCGTCGTGTGTCTCACACGCACTTTTGACAACTAAGTTCGCCTCTGGCGAGTGAAGTTTTCTCAGGAAAGTGAAGTTGCCTTCGGCAACGAAGCGAACAGCTTCACTAAACGCCCATTTACAGCAGTTGGATTAAAGAATTCATAACACCACTTGAAAAACAAAAAGAAAGCGCAGTTTGAATTATGCAAGAATCAATCCCCTATTTACTTCTCTACAAAATCGCACAGCTCTTCCTCGTAATGATGATCGGCTTCGCACTCGTTAAATTCCGCGTGGTAAAGCCGAAGCACTCGGTGGCGCTATCGCGCCTTGCCCTCTATCTGCTTATGCCGTCGTCGATACTCAACGCCTTCAACGTCGAGATGACGAGCGAGATCATGGTCGGACTCGGTCTCGCCTTTGCCGTGGGACTCGCGCTTCATCTCTTGTTTCTCGGTCTTGACCAGATCTTTGCGAAGGTTGGTCGCGGCACGACGGTCGAGCGCGCGTCGATCATGTACTCCAACTCCATAAACATCATTATCCCCATCGTTGGATTCGTTCTCGGCGAGGAGTGGATCATCTACTCTCTCGGATATATGTCTGTGCAGCTCTTCTTCACCTGGTCGCACGGCGTTGGACTCTTCGACCACAGCAAGGGCATAAATCTCAAAAAGATCTTCTTGAATCCTAACATTATAGCGATTCTTATAGGTCTGTATCTTGTGACTATGAACGTCAGACTCCCCGAGTTTGTGACCGATATAACCAGCTCCTTTGGCGGTGTGCTCGGCTACATCGGTATGCTGATCGCAGGAATGAGAGCGGCAGGACTTGACTTCAAGAAGATGGCGAAGTACCCGAGACTCTACATCACAACGGCAATGCGCGTTGTTGTTTGTCCTCTTCTCTCGCTCGCCGTTCTGCTTCTCATAAGACTTATCGTGAAGATCCCCAACACCACGGAGATCCTCCTCGTATCCTTCCTTGCTACCATGACTCCCTCTGCCGCGACTGTAATGCAGCTGGCGCAGATACACGACACCGAGATCGAATACTCGGTTGCTATCAACATTATGACCACTCTTGTCGCCTGCGTAACGATGCCTCTGCTCGTTCTACTGTATCAGACGATCTAAAGGAGAATATATGAAGCTGACCTTTCTCGGTACGGGCGCGCACGATTATTCGCCGCGGCTGCTGACCGATTGCAAAGATAAATTCGACAAGGATGCGCGTCGCTCGTCGGCGATGATGATAGACGAGAGCCTGCTCATCGACTGCGGCGATCATATCCTCGATGAGCTTCGCATCGCGGAATGCGATCCCGGCAAAATAACCGACGTGTTCAACACTCATCAGCACTCCGATCACTTTAGTACGGAGAATCTCGCGGCTATTGCGGCGAGTGCTGACAGAACTCTGCGCCTTTGGGTGCGCTCGGGTGCGGAGATACCCGAGATCCCGGGCGTCCGGGTGATCTATATGACGCCCTTTGAGCGTTATGAGGTCGAAGATGGCGTGTTCCTCACCGGAATGCCTGCCAACCATAACCCGAAAATGAATCCCCAACACTTTATAATTGAGCTTGGCGAGAAAAAGATGTTCTACGGCTGTGACGGCGGTTGGCTGCTCAACGAGACCTACGGCTATATGAGAAAGGCGCAGTTCGACCTGATGGTGCTCGACTGCACCGTGGGCGACTACGTTGGCGATTTTCGCCTCGGTGAGCACAACTCGATACCGATGATCAGGCTGATGCTTCCCTCCTTTGCGACGACGAAGATCACCACCGACGCGACGAGAATATATCTCTCGCACATTGCGCCCTCTCTGCACAAATCCCACGATGAGACCGAGGCGATCGCAGGCGAGATGGGCTGTATTCTCGCGTATGACGGACTCACAACCGAAATATGAGGTAAAAAATGGCTAAAATTATTGAAACTAAAATTAAAGTAGGCGCACTCGCACCATTCAAAATCATACATCTGTCCGACACGCACATGACCTACGCCGATATGCGCGACGGCGAGCGTAAGGTTGAGCTCGCGAACAAGCGCTCGCAGTACTATCGCGGCGCAGAGGAGGTGCTCGATCTGGCATCGAAAATGTCGAAGGAGCTCTCCGCGCCCATCTTCCATACCGGCGATCTCTGCGACTTCGTATCGCTTGCCAACCTTGAGCGTGCAAAGCAGTTCGTTGATGAGAACGACGTCACCCTCGCGGCAGGAAACCACGAGTTCTCGCTCTACGTTGGCGAGGCGATCGAGGACGCCGCATACCGCAATCAGAGCCTTGCAAAAGTGCAGGCGGTCTACAAGAACGACATCAGAGCCTATGCCAGACGCATCAACGGCGTGAGCTTTATCTTCCTTGATGACGGATACTACAAGATTGACGAGGATCAGCTTGATCTACTAAAAAAAGAGCTGGCAGCAGGACTTCCCACGGTTGTTCTGATGCACACGCCTCTCTACGAGCCCGACCTCTACGCAAAAGAGCGCCGTCATCACGATAGCGGATATCTTCTCGGCGTTCCCGACGAGCTTGTAGACACCTATGGCAGCGATCGCGCGAAGCTTCAGCGCGCCGATGCGACCACCTGGGAGGCTATCGGCCTTATCAAGAACACCCCCACCGTCAAGGCAGTAATCACAGGTCACCTGCACTTCGACTATGAAAAGATGCTCGATGACTCGGTGCTTCAGTTGACTACAGGCTGTGAGACTGTGCGAGTCATTGAGTTCGTGTGATCGGCAGGTAGGAGCTATGAATTTCTACGCAAAGCATTTTGACGAGCTCACCACACGAGAGCTCTACGAGATCCTGCGGTCGAGAGCCGAGATCTTCGTGGTTGAGCAGAAGATCAGCTACGTAGATATGGACAAAATTGACTACAATAGTTTACATTGTTACATAGAAGACGGGGGGCGTGTTAAAGCATACCTCCGCGCATTCTACGATGAGACGGGCTCGGTGAGGATCGGCAGAGTTCTCACTTTAGCTCACGGTGAGGGCTTGGGGCGCGAGCTTATGGTACGCTCTATTGATGCGATCAAGGAGAAAATGCCCGCACCTCTCATCTATCTCAACTCGCAGGAGCAGGCGGTAGGCTTCTATGAGAAGCTCGGCTTCGAGATCGTGTCCGACGTCTTCTACGAGGAGCACATACCGCACTTCAGAATGGAATTAAATTAAGGAGATATAAATTATGGAAATCAAATTCCCTTACGGCAAGGAGCATTTAAGCTACGACTTCTCCGGCGAGAAGCTCCTCGGCACTCTCACCTCCTCAATACACGGATACACCGCAAAGGCTGACGGACTCACCCTCGTTCGCGAGGCTATGGCGAATCCCTACGGCTCGGCGAAGCTCTCCGAGCTTGCGCGCGGCAAGAACAAGGTCGTGCTCATCGCGAGCGACCACACTCGTCCCGTGCCCAGCCGCGTCATCGTTCCCCCGATGCTCGCAGAAATCAGAGAAGGCAACCCCGATGCCGATATTACCATACTCATCGCGACCGGATGCCACAGATACACCACTCGCGAGGAGCTCGTTGCAAAGTTCGGTGAGGAGATCGTTGATAACGAGAAGATCGTGGTTCACGTTTCCACCGATGAGGACAGCCTCGTGACTATCGGCACTCTTCCCTCGGGCGGTACTCTCCGCATTAACAAGCTCGCGGCAGAGGCAGATCTTCTCGTCTCCGAGGGCTTCATCGAGCCTCACTTCTTCGCAGGCTTCTCGGGCGGCAGAAAGAGCGTGCTCCCCGGCATTTGCTCCCGCGAGACCGTAATGGCTAACCATTGCTCCGAGTTCATCGCGAGCCCCTATGCGAGAACCGGCGTACTCGAGGGTAACCCCATTCACAAGGATATGCTCTATGCGGCGCGTGCGGCGAAGCTCGCGTATATCGTAAACGTAGTTATCGACGAGAAAAAGCAGGCGATCTATGCCGTTGCAGGTGACGTCGAGGCGGCGCACAAGGCAGGATGCGAGTTCCTCTCGGGACTCTGCCGAGTTAAGCCCATCTATGCAGATATCGCCATCTCTACCAACGGCGGATATCCTCTCGACCAGAACGTATATCAGTCCTTCAAGGGTATGACTGCGGCAGAGGCCACCGTACGCGAGGGCGGCGTTATCATAATGCTCTCCTCCTGCACCGACGGCCACGGCGGAGAGGACCTCTACCGCGAGCTTGCAGACGAGCCCGATGACAAGAAGGCGGCAGATAAGATCCTCGCCCGCGGAAGAAATCAGACTGTTCCCGATCAGTGGCAGGCGCAGATCCTCCTCCGTATCCTCAGCCGCGCGAGAGTTATCTTCGTATCCGAGGCACCCGACGAGATGATCCGCAATATGCACATGATCCCCGCGCACTCTATCGGCGAGGCGCTTTCTATGGCAAAGGAAATGCTCGATATCTCCGAGCCTACTATAACCGCAGTTCCCGACGGAATCTCGGTTATGGTCGTTGAGTAATGAAAAGAACGCCGATATCCATAAACGTAGAGGACTTCCCTGTCGAACTACGCGAGATCCTCTGCGGCGCGGATATATACGACAGCTCCTGCTCGCCCGATGCGAGAGTATATTTTGTCGACAAGGGCAAGGGGTACTACCTCAAGGTCGCGGCGGCGGGTACGCTCTCGCGCGAGGCCGAGATGACAGGGTACTTTCACTCGATAGGTCTTGGCGTGAGGGTGATATCCTACGTTTCATCGGAGCGCGATTATCTGCTCACCGAGCGAGCACCCGGCGAGGATCTAACTCACGACGATTATCTCTCCGATCCCATACGGCTGGCAAAGACGATGGGCAAACTTCTACGCGAGCTTCACGGAAGGAGCACCGAGGGTTGTCCTATAGTTCGCACGCCCGAATACCTCAACACGGTGAGACAAAATCACAAAAAAGGTGTCTTTGATATCTCGCTCTTCGGCGAGAAGCAGAGCTTCAGCACGGCGGAGGAGGCCTTCGCCTTCGTTGAGGAGCACGCGGAGCTTCTGCGAGCGGACGTGCTGATCCACGGCGACTTCTGCCTGCCGAATATAATGCTCGACGGCTGGCAATTCTCAAAGTTCATCGATGTTGGATGCGGCGGTATCGGCGACAGGCACATCGATCTTTTCTGGGGTGCGTGGACGCTGAACTTCAATCTCGGAACGGACGAATACCGCGACGTATTCTTCGATGCATACGGCCGCGAGCTTATCGATCCCACGATGCTCCGTGTGATCGAGGCGGCCGAATGCTTCGGATGATATTATATAAAAAAAGGAAGCTTTGCCCTGTGCCTTTGTAATACAAAGGCGAAGCTGGTGTGATAAAACGTAACGGTAAATAAGAATTTGACGAGGTAATTAAGATGATAGATATTACTGCTTGGATGAAAAAATTCTTGCAGATATTAAATGATACTTTTACAAACCGTGTATGGTTTGTTGGTTTGCAAGGTAGTTATGGTCGTGATGAAGCAACAGAAACAAGTGATATTGACATTGTCGTAATACTCGATCAATTGTCCGTTACAGACATTCAAAAATACAATGCAATGCTAGATACCTTTCCCAACAGAGAACAGATTTGCGGCTTTGTTTCGGGTAAGGATGAACTTTTAAATTGGGAACCTTCAGACTTGTTTCAGTTTTATTATGACACAACACCGATAAAAGGGAGTCTTGATGAATTGCTCGCGGTAATCGACAAAACTGCTGTGAACAGGGCAATCAAAATCGGTGCTTGCAACATCTACCACGGATGCGTCCACAATATGCTGCACGAAAAGAGCGAGGATATTTTGAAAGGATTATATAAATCCGCTTCTTTCGTTGTGCAAGCTATTACCTTCAGGCAAACAGGTAGATACATAAAACATCAAATAGAATTACGAGATATTGTTTCAACTGATGAAATGGGTATCGTTGACACCTTCTTGAACTTAAAAAATGGTGGAACGGTAGATTTCAAATCGATGTCCGAAGCATTGTTTGCTTGGTCAAAGAAATGGATTTCAGAAAACAGTTAAATAAATTTCAATTTATTGAGCGGAATAATATAAAACAAACCCCGACAGACCTAAAAATCTGTCGGGGTATCTTTGTTTATGGCGGGAGCAAGCCCCCGCCCTACGGGCAACGGTAAACTTCCTTATAAGAAGTCGCCTTCCTGTTTCCTTTTTCTCTTATTTATCTTTCACCATCAGGGGCTTGACGAAGCCGCTCGGATCCTCCGAGGAAATATCGCAACCGATAATTCTGTCGCGATAGACTATGACGTTTGCGAGCACTCTGCCCTCATAGCCCTCATAGTTTTTCACCTCGTAAGTATAGCGCGTGACCTTCTTGCCGCCGTACTTTGTGAGATCGAGTCCCTGGCGGCGTTGGATCTCGTTGTAATCAATGCCGACTCTGTCGAGAACGGTGGGCAGATTGAACTCCGCCTCGGAGACAGGAGCCTCGCCAATCTCATAGCCGAACTGTCTGATGAACTCGACACGCCCCTCATGCTCGCCGACACCAGAGAGGTCTATCTCCTCACCGGCAAAGACGGCGGTCGCCTCGCTGCCGCTTATTATAATGCTTCCGATAAGCACCGCAAGAGTCAGAACGACCAGGAGAAAATACCTGATCCCCGATGCGCGCACAGAATATATGAACATATCGCTCCTCCAAAAAACTTTTTGATAAAATATATTTGCCGTCCGCCGAAATTATGACACCGTTTTAAAGGGCGCGGCATAATATGATAGTGGGTCTGACCCAAAAAGCATTTGGAGGAAACGTATGAACAACAACTGCCTTTGCAATCTCTTTGACGATAACGGCACCTGGATCATAATTCTCGCGATAGTTATAGTTTTCTGTTGCTGCTGCAACCGCTAACGAGTAGAACCCGAAACTGAAGAGGATGCCTCGCAAAATGCGAGGCATCCTCTTTCTTTATATAGGTCAATCGAAGCTGAACTGCGCCTCGCCGTCCTTGAGGACGAACTTCGCATCAAAGAACTTTCCGCCCTTTGAGGTGAATCCGCGCATCTTGGCGGTCGAGCCTGTGTCGAGCAGGCGTCTGACCTCTGTTTTGGGAATATCCCTGCCGCAGATGGTAACGCCCATTCGGAACTTACATCCGTCGGCAAAGCCCATACAGCCGTAGTTATACTTGCCGCGTACGACGTTCTTGCCGCAGAGGGGGCACTTGCCGATGATCTCGCCGAATTTACCCGTATCAACGGTGGCAACAGGAGCGCCACCTCGCGGATTATTGAATATTGACGCGATCTCGCCCTCGGCGATACGAACGCTGTCCTCTATGGTTATCTCGCCCTTATAAACGCGCTTGAGTGCCTTGCCCATCTCGCTGGTCTTGTACTTATCCATACTGATAGACATCGCCTCAAGCGAGCGAATGAGATGCTCGCCGCCCTCGAGAATGGTATACACGTCCTTCTTGAGATCGATATAGCGGCTCTTTCTCGCGTTATCTATAATGCCGGTTCTCGTAGCCTCGGTACCGAGCTCAAGACCCTCGAAGATAGCCTTGTAATCGTCTGCATCATCGACCTCGCCGTTCTCCTCAAGCTCCTTTGCCTTTGCCTTATCGTCCTTGAAAGGATTTTTGAGATAGTTGTTGAGAGTCTCGATGGTATAGTGCTTCGGGGGAGTCGTTTCCTTCTCCTGAGGCTTGAAGTTGATATTGACCGACTCGCCCTGCTCGAGCTTTGGCAGGATCTTATTCTTCTGCGAGTAATCGTCGTATTTCGTCCAACCGGGCTCTTTTATGACTGTGCCCTTGAGGACGAACTCCTCGAGCTCGCCTACCTTTATCTTAATTTCCGATTTATCGGCAACGCACTCCTCGGAGCAGAATACCGCAACGAAGCGACGAAAAACGGTAGAATAGACCTGGTTCTCCTTCTCGGATAGAGCGTCCTTGCCAGGAATCTTATAGGTAGGAGTCAGGGCCGAGTGCGACTCTATCTTGGAGTCGTCGAAGATGTACTTCGAGTCCTTGAACTTGACGGGATAGCCGATCTTTGCCACGCTCGCGAGAATAGCGCGTATCTTGTCCTTCTCTGCGGTAGCGAGATACTCGGAGTTGGTTCTGGGATATGTGAGGAAGCCGCGCTCGTAGAGTCCCTGAATTATCTTCAAGCTATCTGCCATCGACATTTTGTACTTCTTACCAAGCACGTTCTGCAGAGTGGAGAGCGAATAGAGCTTGCCCGGGAGGATCTTGTCCGACTTGCTCGATACGTGGGTGACAACGGCGCCCGTTTCATTATAGAGCTTTGCCGTCTCCTCGGCCTTGTCAAGCTCGTCTTTTGTAAACTTTAGTTTACTTGAGAGCTCGACCTTCTCGCCGTGAGTGGTTGCATTACTCTGAATTGAATAGTATTTCTCGGACTTGAAATTGCGGATATCCATATCGCGCTCGTATATCGCGCGGACGATGGGAACGATAACTCGACCTACGCGGAGGAGCTTTCCTGTGCGAATAGTGGCATACCGTGTTAAATTAACGCCGTAAAGCCAGTCGATATAGGTACGCGCAAGTCCCTCTGATGCGAGGTTATCGTACTCGCGCTCATCCTTCATCTCTGCGAGTGCGGCTCTGACCGTCTCGGGAGTCTGGTCGGGAAGCCAAAGGCGCTTCTGCGCCTTCTCGGTGGAGAGAGCCTCGGCTACGCAAAGCCGGACTATTATCTCACCCTCGCGGTCTGCGTCTCCCGCCTTGATTATGGTATCTACGTCGGTGCGGTTACAGAGCGTTTTGATCGTTCTGAACTGCTTTTCTACGCCGCGGTCGACCTTCTTGTCGTCGCCGCGTTTGAGCTCAAAGCGGAATTCTCTCGGGAAGCACGGTAAATTGGCAAGCGTCCATCTGCCATCCTCGCTCGGAGAATATGCCTCAACGTCGGCAAGCGAGAAGAGATGACCGAAGGTCCAGGTGACGATATACTCGTCGCCTATATAAAAGCCGTCGCGCTTATCCATCTTGCCGTCGATGCCTGCGATAATATTGCGGGCAAGACTTGGTTTCTCTGCGATAATCAGCTTCATATCTCTCTCCTTTCCGAGTTGTTACTTATTTATTTTAACACAAAAAAACTCGGATTTCTACCCTTTTTGGAAAAATCTCTCGCTTTTTTCATTTTGTGCGGCAGCGTTTTCGTTAATTTTTTAATTAATTATAAAACTATTGCTTTTCTCGCGCGTGTATGATAAAATGGTAAAAAGGGCGTGTTTTACGCAAAAACCGTATACGGAGGCTGAAATGTACCGCAAATTCATCAGTGCGATGTATCTTTTAAACATTATATTTCAGTCATTCTTCGACCTTGCTCTGCCGATCGGCGCGACGATACTGATCTCGTGGCTGCTGGTCGAAAAGGCAGGCGCTCCCGGTTGGATCTATGCTCCCCTGGTAGTGATCGGCGTTGTTATCGGCTTTTTCTCTATGATCAGATTCATACTTTCGGCGACGCGCGCTCTTGATCGCATAGAAGCACAAAGCAAACAAAAGAAAGGAGAGGACATAAAAAATGGAAAATAAATCCTCATCCGCCCTGCAGATTCTGGCACTGGCAGCAGGCGAGATCATCGTCTCGGCGCTGGTGTGCGTTATATATCTTATTCTCGGCAAATTCGACTACACCGTCGTGACCGGATCGATCCTCGGCAGTATCGTAACGGTGGCTAACTTCGCCGTCTTGACATTCTCTGTCAATCGCGCCGTCGACAGATATCTCGAGCTTCGCGGCAGCCGCGAGATGAGCGAGGAGGAGGCAGAGGCCTTCGCAAAGGAGCACACGGTGGCGGTACAGAATGCGGCAACGCGATCCTTCATCCTGAGAACCGCAAGCATGCTCGCTACTCTCGTGGCGGCGTTTCTTCTCACGGATCTCTTCGCACCTTTGGCAACCGCGATTCCGCTTCTTATGTTCAGACCTATACTCTACGTTCTGGAGCTCATCAAATCGAAAGGTGAGAAAAAATAATGAAGAAAAAATTAATCGTATTTTCCGTCGTGGCGATATGTCTTCTGATTATCGCCGCGCTGATAGTAGCGACTCTGCTGCTCGGCACGAGACCGCCAGAGCCCGACGGCACAGTCGAGGGCGAGAAATCACTCATCGAGGTAAGCGGAGCGAGGATCATCCTCGGTATTCCCTTCCTGCAGGAGCTCTGTCAGGATATACCGCTTCTTGAGCTCGGTAACGTAGTTACACAGACGACGATCTCTCTTCTCGTGGTCACGGTGATCCTGGTTCTCTTGGCATTCGTGGCAACCAAGACGCTGACAAAGCGCCCCGGCAAAGTGCAGGTGGTCTTCGAGAAGCTGATGACCATGCTCTATGGTCTCGTGCGTGACACTATGGGCGAGCACAATATGAGATTCGCGCCCTATATCGGCACGCTGTTCTTATCCTCGATCTTCTGTACCCTCATCGGTATGACGCAGATTCTCCCCTCGGCGACAAAGGATCTCTCGGTCACGCTCGCCTGGGCACTCGTCACCACGGGTATGGTATGGTACAACAACATAAAGAACTTCGGCTTCGGCACCTGGCTCAAGGGCTTCACCGAGCCTATTGTCGTAATGACGCCTATGAATATCGTATCCGAGATCGCACAGCCTATATCTCTCGCCTTCCGTCACTTCGGTAACGTAGCGGGCGGCGGAGTTCTCACCGCGCTCATCTATGCGGCGCTCGGCGGACTCACGCAGATAGTATTCGGCTGGCTTCCCGATCAGATACTCGAGGTCTTCCCCACGGTATTCCAAATAGGCATCCCTGCAGTTCTCTCGATATACTTCGACCTCTTCTCCGGCTTCGTTCAGGCTCTCGTATTCTCGCTTCTTACGATGGTCTACGTCGGCGGCGCCTGCCCTCCTCCTGAGGAGATCGCAGAAGCAAGAGAGGCAAAGCTCGCTAAAAAGGCGGCTAAAAAGGCTAAAAATTAAAAAAGATAAATAAACTTTTCGGAGGAAAAACAATGAACGGATTTGATTTGAACGCAGCAAGACTTCTCGGTGCAGGTCTTTGTATGGGACTTGGCGCTATCGGCCCCGCTATCGGTGAGGGTAATGCAGTAGGTAAGGCTCTCGAGGCTATGGCACGCCAGCCCGAGATGGCAGGTACTCTCCGTACCAACATGATTCTCGGTTGTGCTATTACCGAGACCACCGGTATCTACTCTCTCGTTATTTCGCTTCTTCTCATGTTTATGAAGTTCTGATTCCTGACAAAAGGTAGGAACGACGATGGAATTTCAATGGTTTTTAGAAAAATTTGAAGATTTTGTCGGTGTTAACCTCTGGACTATGCTCTTTGCATGGGCGAACCTTCTCATACTCTACCTCATTCTCAAGAAGATCGCATTCGGTCCTCTCAAGAATATGATAGACTCTCGCCAAAAGGAGATCGACGATATGTACGGCGACGCCGAGAAATCCCGCGCCGACGCCGAGGCTCTCAAGGCAGACTACGAGGAGAGAATGGGCAACGCCAAGGAGGAGAGCGAGGAGATCGTCAAGGCGGCTATCCGTCGCGCCCAACTTCGTGAGGAGGAGATCCTCCGCGAGGCAGATAAGAAAGCGGAGCGTGTGCTTGAGCGCGCGGAGGAGCAGGTCGAGCTTGAGAAAAAGCGCATGGTGAACGAGGTCAGGGACGAGGTGTCCAAGATGGCTATCGATATCGCCTCCGCGGTTATCGAGCGCGACGTATCCGAGGCAGAGCACAAGGATCTCATCGACAGCTTCATAGATAAGATGGGGTAAGGCGTATGACCGATATGAAGGAATACGCATCGGCCCTCCTCTCGCTCGCGGGCGAGTCGGGACAGACCGAGAGAATATACGAGGAGCTATGCACCCTGAAGGCACTTCTCACAGAAAACCCCGAATATACAAAGCTCCTTGACACTCCTGCCATGAAAAAGGAGGAGCGTCTGGCGCTTGCCGCCGAGGCATTCGGCGAATTTTCCGAGTACTTACTCAACGTTATTATGATCCTCTCCGAGAGACATCTTGCCGCGGGACTTGTGCGCCTTGTCGACGAGTATGCGTCTCTCTACGATGAGGAGCGCGGTATTCTTCGCGCAGAGGCGGTCAGTGCCGTCGCTATGTCAGAGGAGCAGATAAAACGGCTTCAAGGCAAGCTCGAAGAGAGCACGGGCAAGACCGTAATCCTAAAAAACACCATCGATCCCTCTATGCTTGGCGGCTTGAAGCTCCGCTATGCGGGAACGCAGCTTGACGGCACGGTCAGAGCCTCTCTCGACCGCTTCGAGCGCGCACTCCGTGGATCGGTACTCTAATTTTTCGTAAAGTTGGTGATAAAATGCAGTCAAAAACAGGCGACATCAGCAAGATAATTAAAGAACAGATAAAAAACTACAAAAAGCAGATAGAGCAGGACGAGATCGGCTACGTTCTCACGGTAGGTGACGGTATTTCCAAGGTTCACGGACTCGATAAATGCAAGTCTAACGAGCTTCTGGAATTTGCGAACGGAACATACGGTATGGCGCTCAACCTCGAGGAGAGTTTCGTCAGCGCCGTTCTTCTCGGCTCTGATGTCGGTATCAGCGAGGGCAGCGTCGTTAAGAGAACCGGCAGAGTCGTATCGGTCCCCGTCGGCGAAAGCCTTATAGGCAGAGTCGTTAACGCTCTCGGTGAGCCTCTCGACGCGAAGGGTCCTATCGAGGCGGCAGAATACAGCCCCATCGAGCGCCGCGCATACGGCATCATCGAGAGAAAGTCGGTTTCCGTACCTCTTCAGACGGGTATCAAGGCGATAGACTCTATGATTCCCATCGGTCGCGGACAGAGAGAGCTCATCATCGGCGACAGACAGACGGGTAAGACCGTTATCGCGACCGACACGATCATCAATCAGCGCGGCAAGGACGTAATTTGCATCTACGTTGCTATCGGACAGAAGCAGTCCACCGTTACGGGCGTTGTTGACACGCTCGCAAAGGCGGGCGCTATGGATTACACCATAGTTGTTTCTGCGACGGCATCGGATTCTGCGCCCCTTCAGTACATCGCACCTTATTCGGGCTGTGCTATGGGTGAGTACTTTATGGATAAGGGACGCGACGTACTCATTATCTATGACGATCTCTCGAAGCACGCGGTGGCATACCGTGCCCTCTCGCTTCTTATCAGAAGACCTCCGGGCCGTGAAGCGTACCCCGGTGACGTATTCTATCTTCACTCGAGACTTCTCGAGCGTGCGGCGCGTCTTGCCCCCGAGTACGGTGGCGGCTCGCTGACGGCTCTTCCTATAATCGAGACCCAGGCAGGCGACGTTTCCGCTTACATTCACACTAACGTAATTTCTATAACCGACGGTCAGATATTCCTTGAGACCGAGCTCTTCCACTCGGGCATCAGGCCTGCCGTCAACCCCGGCATCTCGGTATCCCGTGTCGGCGGTAACGCGCAGATCAAGGCGATGAAGAAGGTGTCGGGAACTCTTAAACTGCTCTACTCGCAGTACCGCGAGCTCCAGGGCTTTGCACAGTTCGGCTCCGATCTTGATGCAGACACCAAGGCTCGTCTCGAGCAGGGTCGCCGCATCGTAGAGGTTCTCTGCCAGGACAGAAACTCTCCCGTAGCGGTCGAGCTTCAGGTCGCTATAATTTACGCCGTAGTAAACAACCTTCTCGCCGACGTGGCGGTCGAGGACGTCAAGAGCTTTGAGGCCGCGCTCTTTGAGCATTTGGTTGCCGCAAAGGACGACCTGCTCGCTACCATCAGAGACACCGGCAAGCTTGAGCCCGAAACCGAGGCGGCTCTGCGCGAGGCTATCCTTGAATTCAAGGCAAAGTTCAACGCGTAAGGGACGGTAAAGACTATGGCAAGCGCATCAATGAATGATATAAAGGCGAGGATGAAGAGCGTCGAGAGCACCATGCAGATAACCAAGGCAATGGAGCTCGTCGCAACGTCCAAGCTTCGTCGTGCGAAGGAGAAGGCCGAGGCAACACGCCCCTTCCTCTCCTCTGTCGGACGTATAATAGATCAGATCAAGGCGTCGGGCGAGCTGTCCGACTCGGCCTTCTTCAAGCCTGCGGATAATGCACCGCATCTCTTTGTGGTTATCGCAGGTGACAGAGGTCTGGCAGGCGGCTACAACGCCAATATCTTCAGACTTACAGAACAGCTGTCCCACGGCTCCGATGCTATATTCTGCCCTATCGGCAAGAAGGCGTACGAGCATCTGACTCACCGCGGCAGGACTCTCATCTCCGATGAATGTCTTATGTCGGCAGAGGTGGGCGTCGGAAAGTGTCTCGAGCTTGGCGGTAATATCTGCCGCGACTTTCTCGAGGGCAAAATCAGCGGAGTCACGCTCGTGTATACCCAGTTCACCTCTATGATGACCCAGACTCCCGAGGCTATGAGGCTGCTCCCCCTCTCTGTCGATACGGACAATCCCTCTGATGCTATCGTATGCGGAGATCCCGAGGAGCTGATGGCGGCGGCTCTGCCTGCCTACGTTGGCGGCACTCTCTGGTGCACGGTATGTGAATCGGTGGCATCCGAATCGGGCGCAAGACGTACGGCTATGAACGCCGCAAACAAGAACGCCGAGGAGATGATCGACTCTCTGAAGCTCACCTATAACCGCGCACGTCAGGCGGTTATCACTCAAGAGATTACCGAAATAGTTTCAGGCGCTGAGGCTCTTTGATCGGCGTACTGCAAGAAAGGAAAATCAAATGAAAAACAACATTGGCAAGGTCGTGCAGATAATCGGACCTGTCCTTGACGTAAAGTTCGAGGGCGGTCATCTTCCCGACCTTCTCAACGCGATAGAGATAGACCACGAGGGCAGAAAGGTGGTTGTAGAGGTAGCGAGCCAGCTCGGTGACGACACCGTAAGATGTATCGCTATGTCCTCCACCGACGGTATGTCGCGCGGAATGGACGCCGTGGACACCGGCGCGCCCATAAAGGTTCCCGTAGGTAAAGAAACTCTCGGTAGGATCTTCAACCTTCTCGGCGAGGCCATCGACAACGGTGATGATCCCGAGACGGCGGAGAGATGGGCGATCCACAGAGATCCCCCTTCATATTCCGAGCAGGAGGGCACGACGGAAATACTCGAGACGGGTATCAAGGTCGTTGACCTGATCGCGCCCTATGCGAAGGGCGGTAAGATCGGTCTCTTTGGCGGCGCAGGCGTCGGCAAGACGGTTCTTATTATGGAGCTTATCAATAACGTAGCAAAGCAGCACGGCGGCATATCGGTATTCACCGGTGTCGGCGAGCGTACCCGTGAGGGTAACGACCTCTACAACGAGATGAAGGAGTCGGGAGTTCTCTCGAAGACCGCCCTCGTCTACGGTCAGATGAACGAGCCTCCGGGAGCGAGAATGAGAGTTGCTCTCTCGGGTCTTACTATGGCGGAGTACTTCCGCGATAACGAGGGCCAGGACGTGCTTCTCTTCATCGATAACATATTCAGATTTACCCAGGCAGGCTCGGAGGTTTCGGCTCTTCTCGGCAGAATGCCCTCCGCCGTAGGATATCAGCCCACACTCGCCACCGAGATGGGTGCGCTTCAGGAGAGAATCACCTCGACCAAGCGCGGCTCGATCACCTCGGTTGATGCGGTATACGTTCCCGCAGACGACCTGACCGACCCTGCTCCCGCAACCACCTTCGCGCATCTTGATGCGACGACGGTACTATCGCGTAGCATCGCATCGCTCGGTATCTACCCTGCGGTCGATCCTCTCGAATCCTCCTCTAGAATCCTCTCCCCCGACGTTGTGGGAATCGAGCACTACGAGGTGGCGCGCGAGGTGCAGAAGATGCTCCAGAGATATAAGGAGCTGCAGGATATAATCGCGATCATGGGTATGGATGAGCTGTCCGAGGAGGATAAGCTCGTCGTTAACCGCGCGAGAAAGATACAGAGATTCCTCTCCCAGCCCTTCTCGGTTGCAGAGCAGTTCACCGGTATGCAGGGCAAGTACGTTCCCGTCAAGGAGACGGTGCGCGGCTTCCGTGAGATACTCGACGGAAAGCACGATAACCTACCCGAGTCGGCATTCCTCTTCGTCGGCACGATAGACGAGGCGATTGAAAAGGCAAAGAGCCTCGGCGCTACTGTATAAGAGGTCGCATTATGAGAAGCTTTAAGCTTGATATAGTGTCACCCGACGGCACCGTGTTCTCGGGCGAGACAGAGCGCCTTCTTGTGCGCACTACCGACGGCGACGTGGAGATTCTCGCAGGTCATACCGACCTTTTTGCCACTTTAGGCACGGGGCGTGTTAAATTAACGACCAAAGACGGTGTAAAATACGGCTCTTCATCGGGCGGTCTTCTGACCGTTCGCGGCGGCGAGGTAACCCTCGCGGCGATATCCTTCGAGTTCGCCGACACCATCGACGAGGCGAGAGCCGAGCGCGCTATGGCACGCGCCGAGGAGCGCATCCGCGAGGCGAAGGACAATCGCGAGCTCGAGCTTGCAAAGGCTCGCCTTGCAAGAGCCCTGAACCGTATAAACGTCGCGAAGATGAAATAATTTAAGCGCAAAATTTACAAAAAAGCGTAACTAACGCAAAAAAGAGACCTTTTGTCGAGGTCTCTTTTTATATTTCTCTTGATTTAAGGTCTGAATTATGGTAAAATAATTAAGTTAATGAATTTTTGAGAGGTTTTTATGATAAAAACTGTACTTTTCGACCTCGATGACACTCTTCTCGACTTTCATCGCTCCGAGCGCGTTGCGCTCTCCGAGACTCTGTTGCAATTCGGCATAGAGCCCAGTGATGCAACTATGAAGAGATACAGCGAGATCAACCGCGCCATGTGGGAGCAGCTGGAGCTCGGCAATATGACTCGTGAGGAGATCCTCGTGCGCCGATTCACGCTTCTCTTTGAGGAGCTCGGAGTTGATGCCGACGGCTATGAGACGAAGCGCAGCTACGAGTGGAATCTCGGCGGCTCTTACTTCTACATCGAGGGCGCGGAGGCATTGCTCGAGGAGATGTCAAAGAAATACGATCTGTACGTTATGTCCAACGGCACGGCGTCGGTTCAGGACAGACGTATCGAGGCTTCGGGTATAGCAAAATACTTCAAGGATATCTTCATTTCCGAGAAGATCGGATATAACAAGCCGAGCATCGAGTTCTTCGACCGTTGCTTCGCGAGGATTCCCGACTTCAAAAAGGATGAGGCGATCATCATCGGCGACAGTCTCTCCTCGGATATTCAGGGCGGCATCAACGCAGGCATTCTCACCTGCCACTACAATCGCCGCGGTGAAAAAAAGGACGGCATCGTCCCAAGCTACACAATAGAAACCCTCGAGGAGCTTCCCGCGCTTCTTGAGAAACTTTGATTGGAGATAGAAATGTACTACGGATATAAGATAAGCGACTATACGGCAGATCTTGCGCGCCGCGCCGAGGAGGACTGCCGCGAGGTCTTCAGAAAAATTGACGAGAACGCTCTCGTCTGCTCGGCGAAGGTGCTTACTGCGTTCCAGGAATGCAGAGTATCGACAGCCGACTTCATTGAGGTTACGGGCTACGGCTTCACCGACTCGGGCAGAGACAAGCTGGAGGCGGTTTACGCCCACGTTTTTGGCGCGGAGGATGCACTCGTCAGACCCCAGCTCATGTCGGGAACTCACGCTCTGTGGGTAACACTTGGTGGCCTGCTCAAGCCTGACGACACCCTCGTTTACGTGACCGGCACTCCCTACGATACGCCCCAGACGGTTATCGGCATCACCGGCGGAAGCCGCAATTCGCTGATGTCATACGGCGTGAAATACGAGGAGATTGACCTCGTCGACGGAAAATTCAATATTGAGGCAATTAAAGAGAGATTTTCGGGATCCTTCGTCAAGGTTGCGGCAATTCAGCGTAGCCGCGGCTACGCGCAGAGAAAGAGCCTGACGATCGACGAGATCGGCGAGGCCGTCAAGGCGATCAAGGAGGTTTCTCCTGAAACGGTAATTATGGTTGACAACTGCTACGGCGAGTTTACCGAGGACCGCGAGCCCACCAACGTCGGCGCTGACGTGTTCGTCGGCTCGATGATGAAGAATCTCGGTGCAGGCTTTGCCGTCAGCGGTGCTTACTGCGTGGGTAAAAAGGCAGTTATCGAGGATATCGCCGAGAGACTTACCGCTCCCTGCATCGGCAAGGAGCTGGGCGCGAACTTCAATCAGCTCGCCTCCTTCTTCAAGGGCTTCTTTATGGCGCCTGCGTGCGTGGCGTCGACGCTCAAGTCTATGGCTTTCGCGGCGCGAATGCTCGAGCTTGCGGGCTTCGACGAGGTCAGCCCTCGCTACGACGAGAAGCGCACCGACATCGTACAGACGGTTAATCTGCATTCGGCAGACAAGCTTATAAAATTCTGCAAGGGCATACAGATGGGCTCACCCGTTGAAGCCTACTGCATCCCCGAGCCAGGAGATATGCCCGGCTACGAGCATCCCGAAATCATGGCGGCAGGTACCTTTATCACCGGCGCAACCAACGAGCTGTCCTGCGACGGCCCGATTCTCCCTCCCTACACCGCCTATATGCAGGGCGGCCTGACCTACGAATACGGCAAGCTCGGCGTTATGAAAGCGATCGACACGATGCTTGACCTCTCTGAGTCGGTATGAGCACGTGCTACATAGTTGGCGCGGGCGAGCTTTACGGCCGCCCCGAGCCAAAGTGTGACGATCTCGTCATCGCCGCAGACGGCGGCCTTGACAGTCTTATCTCACTCGGTATTACGCCCGACCTTGTACTCGGCGATATGGATTCTGTGAGTGCCGACCTCGGCGACGTCGAGCGCATCGTCTATCCCGTGAAAAAGGACGAGACAGATTCCTTCCTTGCCTATTTCGAGGGCGTGCGCCGCGGCTACACCGAGTTTATGCTCTACGGCTGTGTCGGCGGTCGCGAGGATCACACCTATGCTAACTACTCGCTTCTCGTCTACGCAAAAAAGCGCGGACACAAGGTAACTCTTGTGGGCAAGGTCTGCGACACCACGGCTCTTGTTAACGAGAGCGCGACACTCTGCGGTGCTCCCGAATCTCATCTCTCGATCTTCGCCTTTGGCGGCGAGGCACGAGGCGTGTCGGTGCGCGGCGCGGAGTATGAGGCGGAGAATATAACCCTCACGCCCGACTTCCCTCTCGGAGTATCGAACAGATTTCAGAGTACGCCCGTGACCGTCGAGGTTAGAGATGGCGCACTTCTGATTATGCAAGAAAAATTATCCTAAAGCTCTTGACAAGAGCGAGGCGTAGTGCTATAATACCTACGAACCGAACAGAATATTTCATCAGGGGTGCGTTTTGCTGAGACGGCGCTGTGCGCCGAACCCTTTAACCTGATACGGATAATGCCGTCGTAGGAAGAATGAGAGGTATTTATACCCAAAATGCTTTACCGCGCGGATGAGTATCCTGCGCGGTATTTTTATTTATGGAGGTTTCTTCTATGAGAAACAAAAAAATCACTGTTTTAGCAGAGTGCGCCATTATGGTAGCGCTCGCATTCGTGCTCTCGTGTGCACGACTCGGCAAAATGCCGCTCGGCGGCTCGATAACGGTAGCCAGCATGCTCCCCATTATGCTCATAAGCATAAAATACGGAAATGCGATAGGTCTCGGTACTGCATTCGTCTACTCGGCAACACAGCTACTTCAAGCGGTTGTAGAAAGCGACGTATTTCCATACTGCGAGACGACCACCACGCTCGTTATCTGCGTACTGTTCGACTATCTCTTCCCCTTCACCGTGCTCGGTCTTTCGGGCGTGTTTATGAAGGTCACCAAGATACGCCACGCCGAGATTCGAGCTTATATTGGAATTGTAGCCGTCGTCGTTGCCCGTTTCCTCTCGCACTTTATTACAGGTGTTGCAATCTGGGGTCAGTGGGCACCCGACGGAATGGGCAAATATCTCTATTCCTTCCTCTATAACGGCAGTTTCCTCTCGGTCGATTTCTTAATCTGTATAATCTGTGCCGTTCTGATGTTCAGAAAGAACGAGATTCGCAAGCTCGTCGAGCTCGACAGATATAAGTAATTTCTATAGCAAACAAAAAAATCGCTCGTTTTTACGAGCGATTTTTTATTCAACTACTCTTGAGTTGTAGGCTTACGCGAGCGATGGCGGCGTGGACGACGGCGGCGTGTTGCGGTCTTGTTTCTGTTCTCGCCGCGCTCCAGAGCGCTTGTATATTCCGCCAGCTTTTCGGGATTTGCACGGGTGAATACCACCCTTGCGCGCCAGGTTTCGTTAAAGTTTCTGTGAAGGCGAAGGATCTCAAAGAGATCACCGTCCTTTTTACAGGTGAAGTAGAGGGTATATCTCTGTCCCTTGGAGTGAAGGGCGCGTCCCTTCTGCTCGATGGGCTTCTTACAAATGGGGCAGATCGGCGAGCAGACTATCTCGTCCTCGAGCAGCTCGCTGATCGTGACGTAGCCGTCGTCGCCTGCATCGGCATCGCCTATGACCGTCTCGGAGAGATTCTCACCGCGCTGTGCATCGTACTCCCTGACGCCTCTGATGACGTCGAGCTTCTGTGCCACGAGGGCGGTAAAATAAGCATCGTTCAGAGCATCGTGCGCGGGCAGGGTCTGCTCAATCTCGAAGTAATCCATAGCATACTCGAGCGAGCGCTGCTTTGAGCCGCCGTCGGTCTGCTTGTTGAAGATGACCTGCAGGTCGTAGACTCTGTCGAGCCACTCGGCCTTGATGCGATGAGCGTTCAGATTCTCCTTGAGCATCGGGATATCGTCGGGGCCCCAGGTGAGAAAGGCAAAGTCATTGCCGCACCACTCTCTGAAGCGCTCTGCCGCCTCGGGCAGATATGTACCGAGATCCATCTGCTCCTGGGTGATGCCCGTGAGCTCGGAGACGTGTCGATGTAGCTTTTTATAATATTTAGGCTTAACTATGATCTGATAAGAGCCGCAGACGTTCATACGCTCGTCGAGCTTGACCGCTCCTATCTGTATGACCTCGCCGCGTAGGCGGCAGGAGAGCTGCCTCTGCACGGCAAGAGCCTTCTGTGCATAGGCCTGATTCCACTCCAGGTCGAGTGTTATATAATACATTCCTTAAGTCCTTTTTAACTTAATCTATCAATATACAATTATATCACTCCGCGCGCGAAAAGTCAATAGAACGGCGCAAAAATGAGCTATACTATATTCTTTGCATCAAGCGGTGCAGAAATGGCAAAACAACTTGACAAACCGATGCTGATATTGTATAATTATCGTATTCAATCTTGAAAAGGAAAAACGTATGGAAACCAAGGCAAGAATTCCCGATATATTCGCCTCGCAGGTATTCAGCGAGGACGTGATGAGAGAGAGGCTTCCCAAGGAGGTCTACAAATCTCTGCTCAACACAATAGCTATGGGCAAGGATCTGGACGCCGGCATTGCCGACATCGTTGCCAGCGCAATGAAGGACTGGGCGATCGAGCACGGCGCGACCCACTTTACCCATTGGTTCCAGCCTCTGACCGGCGTTACCGCCGAGAAGCACGATGCCTTCCTCACCCCCGTTGGCGGCGGCAAGGCGATAATGGAATTCTCCGGCAAGGAGCTCATCAAGGGTGAGCCCGATGCCTCCTCTTTCCCCTCTGGCGGTCTTCGTGCCACCTTTGAGGCGAGAGGCTACACCGCCTGGGATCCTGCTTCCTATGCGTTTATCAAGGACGGCTCGCTCTATATCCCCACCGCCTTCTGCTCCTATACCGGCGAGGCTCTGGACACGAAGACTCCTCTTCTCCGTTCGATGGATGCCGTCAACACCGAGGCTCTGCGAATCCTTCGCCTCTTTGGCGACAATGCGACCGAGAGAGTTATCTCGACCGTCGGCGCAGAGCAGGAGTACTTCCTCATTGATGAGAAGGATTACAACGCAAGACTCGATCTCTTCTACTGCGGCAGAACCCTCTTCGGTGCGCCTGCGGTAAAGGGTCAGGAGCTCGAGGATCACTACTTCGGCTCGCTCCGTCCGAGAGTCAGTGCGTTCATGCAGGAGCTCGACCGCGAGCTCTGGAAGCTTGGCATCAGCTCCAAGACCAAGCATAGCGAGGCCGCGCCCTCCCAGCACGAGCTTGCACCTATTTTCTGCACCACTAACATTGCCGTAGACCAGAACCTTCTGACTATGGAATATATGAAGAAGCTTGCGCCCAAGTTCGGCATGGCTTGTCTTCTCGCCGAGAAGCCCTTTGCGGGCATTAACGGCTCGGGTAAGCACAATAACTGGTCGCTCGCAACCGATAGCGGCACAAATCTCTTCAAGCCCGGCAAGACTCCTATGGCGAATAAGCAGTTCCTTCTCTGCCTTGCCGCTGTTATCAAGGCGGTAGACGACTATCAGGATCTGCTTCGCATCTCTGCGGCAACCGCAGGCAACGACGAGCGTCTTGGCGGTCACGAGGCACCTCCCGCTATCATGTCGGTGTTCCTCGGTGACGAGCTTGAGGCAACCGTCAGATCTCTCGCAGAGGGACACGGCTACTCCGAGCAGTCGAAGAAGAAGTATATGTCGCTCGGCATCTCGACTCTCCCCTCCATCAGACGCGACAACACCGACAGAAACAGAACCTCGCCCTTCGCCTTTACCGGCAACAAGTTCGAGTTCAGAATGGTCGGCTCGTCACAGAATATTGCTCTCTCCAATATCGTTCTCAACACTGCAGTTGCAAAGTCCTTCCGCGATTTCGCGGACGAGCTTGAGGGTGCGGATAACTTCGAGGCGGCGCTCGACGCGCTTATCGCAAGGACATTCCGCGAGCATCTTCGCATACTCTTCAGCGGTAACTCCTATTCTGCAGAGTGGGAGCGCGAGGCAAAAACTAGAGGTCTCTCTAACTTCAAGACCTCGCCCGATGCCTACGAGCACTTCACCGATGAGAAGAACGTCGCCCTCTTCGGCGAGTTCTCCGTTATGTCCGAGACCGAGATGCGCTCTCGCCGCGAGATCTTCTTCGAGAGCTACAGGAAGATAAAGAACATCGAGGCGCGCACAATGCTCGAGATGACTATGCGCGATATCATCCCTGCGGTGACCTCCTACGTTGGCAAGCTGGCAAGCAGCATCAGCTCGCTAAAGGGAGTTCTTCCCACCACGGCGGCAGTATGCGACACATCTGTGCTCGAGAAGCTCGCAGAGCTGCTCGACAGAACCTATGAAGCGTACAACAACCTGCTCCGCGTTGAGAATATCGCGGTTGGCAAGTGTGACGTCGAGGAGGCGGCTCACTATTACAAGTCCTCGGTAGTACCGAAGATGACCGAGCTTCGCCGTCTTGTAGACGAGATGGAGACTCTCACCGCCCGCGACGCATGGCCTATGCCTACCTACGGTGATCTCACATTCGGCGTTTAATGCCGCAAAATGTAAACTATAATATACAAAAAAGAGATGCTTTCGGGCATCTCTTTTTATTTATACGTTGTATCCGTGTTTATAAAGAAGCTTTTTGACCTCTTCGGTATCGCGGGAGTCGCCGAGGTGCTTGTCGAGCAGGCGTTCTTTGTTCTCCTCAAAATCGATCTCGCCCGAGTCGCATAGCGATGAAAGAACAGACTTGATATCTGAGGAGCGATAGCCCTTTGACATAAGGTGCGGAAGTATTTTGCGCGGGCCGCGGAGCTTTCTGTTCGCCTCCTCGGTGATAAGTCTCTCAAGCTGACGGCGCTCGTCGATATATCCGAGTGACACCATCTCGTGTACTACGTCTGTTGAGACCTCATCGGAGATTCCGCGCGTGCGAAGCTTCGTGTGGAGAGTCTTCTCGTTGTTGTCGCCGTAGGAGAGAATGGAGAGCGCCGCGCGCTTTGCGCGATAATACTCATCGGCGAGTGTGAGCGCATAGAGTGCGTCCTCGTCGATCGACGCGCCCTTGTGCGGCATACCGATCTCCTCGTAGACCGAGACCCTGACGGTATAGCGGCGATTCTCGCCGTCTATCGACACAGTAATGCAGATATAGCCCTGTACAGCATCTTCAATTTTCGAAATATTATACACGGGTGCCTCCTTATCTGCAAAAATGTCAATAATTATTTACATTCTGTATGTTAAACCGAGGGTGCTGCAAATACGGCAGCACCCTTATTTTCTATGAAATATTAAAGCTCGTCGTCAAAATCCTTGAGCTCGAAATCGTCGTCGGAAAGAGCTGCCTCATCGTCTGCATTCATATTCTGAACCTTCTCACGAACGAGGCTCTCGAGCTTGTCCATAAGCTCCTTATCGGACTCGATGAGCTTTCTTACGTTGTCCTTTCCCTGACCGAGTCTGTCGCCGTCATAGTAGAACCACGCGCCGCTCTTCTCGATTATCTCAAGCTGGATCGCCATATCGATGATCTCAGAGGACTTGGAGATTCCCGAGCCGTAGAGGATGTCGAACTCTGCGGTCTTGAAGGGGGGAGCAACCTTATTCTTAACGACCTTGCACTTGGTGTGCGAGCCGTATACCTCTGTGCCGTTTTTGAGGCTCTCAACGCGGCGAACGTCGATACGAACAGACGCGTAGAACTTCAGCGCGCGACCACCGGTGGTAACCTCGGGGTTGCCGTACATTACGCCGACCTTCTCACGAAGCTGGTTGGTGAAGATAACGATACAGTTAGACTTTGCGATAGAGCCCGAGAGCTTTCTCATAGCCTGGGACATAAGTCTCGCCTGCACGCCTACGTGAGACGCGCCCATATCGCCCTCGATCTCCTGTCTCGGTACAAGTGCCGCTACCGAGTCGATAACGATAATATCGATAGCTCCCGAGTTAACGAGAGTCTCTGCAATCTCAAGCGCCTGCTCACCGCAGTCGGGCTGGGATACGAGAAGATTGTTGATGTCAACACCAAGCTTCTTTGCGTAGCCGGGATCGAGTGCGTGCTCCGCATCGATGAACGCGGCCTCACCGCCCTGCTTCTGTACCTCTGCGATAACGTGAAGCGCGATGGTGGTCTTACCCGAGGACTCGGGGCCGTAGATCTCGGTGATTCTTCCTCTCGGAATACCGCCGATACCGAGTGCAAAGTCGAGGGAAAGCGAGCCGGTAGATACCGCAGACACGTTCATGGACGCGTTCTCGCCAAGTCTCATGATCGAGCCCTTGCCGCACTCTCTTTCAATTCTGGCCATTACGGTTTCAAGAGCCGCCTTCTTGTCGCTGCCCGAAACCTTCTCTATAGTTTCCTTTGCTGCTGTTTTCTTTGTTGCCATTTTATGTTACCATTCCTTTATTTTAGTGTTGCAGAAGACTCTCACCCTCTGCGATCTTTTATACAACCTTATGTGTGGAGCTCTTTTGATTCTCAGAAGAGCTTAACTGCGCCCTTCGGACGAATCTTCAGCTTCATTGCCGAGCCGCGTCCGAGAACGGCATCAATAGCGCGACAGTACTCCTCGGCGTACTCGTTCTTGACGAATACCTGAATAGTTCCTGCGAATCCGCCGCCGTGAACTCTGTGAGCACAACCTTTACCTTCGAGAAGTCCCTCGGTAACGCAGAGCGCAAGAGAAAGCCCCTGCTCTGCTACGTTCTTCGTGGTATATACGTTCTGCAGATACTGGAAGGAGGATCTGCCCGACTCAAGAACAAGATCGAGGAAGCCCTCAACGTCGGAGGAAATCAGCGCCGTCTTTGCTTTCTCAACTCTCGCGTTCTCTCTGATGAAGTGGAGCGAGCGAAGAATGGCTCTGTCGCCGACCTTCGAGCGAAGCTCGGGTGCTTTTGCGAGGATATCCTCCTCGGTAAGACCGCGGAGGACCTCTTTGCCGAATGCCGCCGCAGCAGCCTTCATTTCCTTGGGAACAGAGGCGTAATCGTCGGTAAGATTCGCGTGGTTGCCGCCGGTGTTGACGATGCAGAGCGAATATCCTGCACCTGTCAGCGAGAACTCGATGGGCTCGACCACGGGAGCCTTCGGCGACTCGAAATCGATATAAACGAATCCGCCAACAGCGCAAGCCATCTGATCCATAAGACCACTGGGCTTGCCGAAGAACACGTTCTCTGCATACTGCGAATACTTTGCGATCTCCTTATTGTCGATTGCGCCGTTATTATAGAAGTGATTCATAGTATTGCCGACCATAACCTCGAATGCCGCAGAGGAGGAAATTCCGCTACCCTTCAGCACCTCGGTGGTGGAGTAAGCGTCATAGCCGCCTACGTTATGGCCGTTATTCATAAACGCGTTGATCACGCCGCCAACGAGCGAGCGCGAGCCGTTGCGCTTGAAATTAGCAGGGCTCTCGGCGTCATTCATAGATACCACGTCCTCGGGGTAGCCCTCGGAGTGGAATCTTACAACGCCGTCGTTGTTCTTCGACGCGATTGCAATAATGTCGCGATCGATAGCACCTGCGAGCACGCAACCATAGTTGTGGTCGGTGTGGTTGCCCATTATCTCGCTTCTGCCGGGAACGGAAAAGATCGCAATATCTCTGTCGTCGCCGTACATCTCAGTGAAGCGGTCGATAGCCTTGAGCATTCTCTCCGTCTGATACTTAACGTCAGCGTAGAGCTCGGAGTATTTCTCGAGAGCGCCCTCGGCAAGAAGTTTTTTAAGTTCGCTGGTTCTCATCGTTTTCCTCGTAAAAATTTAATGTAAAATCGTTGCCGATAATTTCACGAGCCACGGCAAAAAGCTCTCTTGTGATGTCCGCGACGTCGCGCATACGTCCGTCCTCGGTGTCGAGATACAGTCGGTATGCATTCTCACGGCGGAACCAGGTCAGCTGACGCTTGGCATATCTGCGCGAGGCTAGCTTGAGCGCGTCGAGCGCCTCCTCAAGAGTCGCCTGCCCCTCAAGATAGGAGAGCAGCTCCTTGTAGCCGATAGCCTGCGCCGCGGTAGTTCCCTCTCGGAGGTATCCGCGCTCATAAAGGGCGCGCGCCTCGTCGAGAAGTCCTGCCTCGAGCATTAGATCTACTCGCTTGTCGATACGGCGGTAGAGTAGCTCGCGGTCGTGAAAATCAAGAGTTATCATCGCTATGCGGACGGGGGAGGTATTCTCCTTCGTAAGAGCGTCAAAGTGGCTCTTCGGCGTGCCCGTAGCATCGTATATTTCAAGAGCTCGGAGAACTCTTTTTACGTTATTTTCGTGTGTTTTTTCTGCCGATTCGGGATCAACCTCATAGAGGCACTCCCAAAGAGCGTGTGCGTCGCCTCCCACCGACTCGAGAATGCGCTCGCGGCGCGCGGGATCAGATGGCGGAACGCCGTCGGTCGAACCGCGGGCAACCGTGTCGATGTAAAGCCCCGTGCCGCCGACGAATATGGGAAGCTTCCCTCTCGACGTGATGTCCTCCGCGGCCAAAAGAGCATCGGCTCTGTAATTGTCCGCACTGTAGGACTCGTTGGGAGAAAGAAAATCTATCAGATGATGAGGCGCCATAGCGCGCTCCTCATCGGTTGCCTTCGCCGTGCCGACGGACATCTCGCGGTAGATCTGCATAGAATCGCAGGAGATGATCTCACCGTCGAGCTCGCGCGCGAGGGCTATGCCAAGAGCAGTCTTGCCCGAGGCGGTTGGTCCTGTTATTGCGATGGCGTGCATCATTTGCCGACAGCACCCTCGATCCATGCGAGCATATCCGCGAAGACCTCATCGCGGTTGGTCTCGTTGAAGAGCTCGTGCCTTGCGCCTTCATAGAGCTTCAGGGAGACGTCGCTGACACCCGATACCATCAGCTGCTTGTAGACGTAATCGGGGCCCTTGCCGTAGTCGCCGACGGGATCGGCATCGCCGCTGATAACGAGCGTGGGAAGCTCCTTCGGATAGCTTGCAAACCACTCCTTCGAGTTAGACTCTCCGACCATCTTGAAGAGCTCGCCGTATGCCGATACAGTAAAGATAAACGAGGTGTATTTGTCGCTGTCGCGCCCGCTTACCATCGCGCCGTCGCGTGTAAGCCAGGCGTTCTTGCCCTCGGATTTATCAAAGCGGGAGTTATATCCGCTGAATGCGAGATTTGCAATAGTCTTGCTTCTGTATTTTCTGCCGCGAACGAGTGTCTTCCACTTAACGAGCGCCTTACCAAACGGAAGCAAGGGATTCGGGCCGCCCGTACCGTGAATGATGTGAGCCGATACGCTATGCGGATGACGCTCAACGTAGAGACGGGAGAGGAAGGAGCCCATGCTGTGGCCCATAAGAACCACGGGAACGCCGGGATATGCCTCACGCAGATGCTTATTCATAGTGTGCAGATCGCGCAAAACGCAGAGGACGCCGTCCTCATCGGCAAAGTAGCCGAAATCCGCATCGCTCGCCGCCGTCTTGCCGTGGCCGAGATGGTCGTTACCTGCAAAAATATAGCCCTTGGAGGTAAGAAACTCTGCAAGCAGGGTGTATCTGCCCACGTAGTCGATCATACCGTGTGCAAGCTGAACGATACCGCGAATTTCACCCGACGCCGGGGTATATATTTCGCCGTGAACGGTGCTCTTTCCGTCTGCTGACGGGAAGCTGATTTCAGAAAAAATGTAGTTGCTCATAAAATACCCCTTTCGCTGAAATTAGATAAACTGCTTTGCCAGAAGTGCCTGGATCTCCTCGTCGGTGGGAACGGAGCTCGATGCTCCGACTCTGGATACTGCGATCGCACCTGCGGCACAGCCGTACTTGACTGCCGCCTTGATGTCGCCGGACTTAAGATACTCGAGAGTCATAGCCGCGGTGAATGCATCGCCTGCCGCGGTGGTGTCTGCCACCTTATCCGCCTTGGGAGCGGGAATCATATGATAATGCTTGCCGTCGTAGATGAATGCGCCTCTTGCGCCCTGCTTGATAACGACGTATCTGCACTTCACTCTCTTATAGAGAGCAAGTGCCGCGCGCAGAGCCGAATCAGCACCCGAGGGTGTAACGCCGGTATACTCTGCGGTCTCGGTCTCGTTGGGAGAGAAGATCTCAACGAAGGGAAGATTCTCAAGCTGCTGATCCTTATCTGCAGGAGCAGGATCAATAAAGATGGGAATATTTCTCGAAGCCGCCATCTTTGCCGCCGCAAGAGCAGTAGCAAAGGGAATCTCAAAGCCGATATATACGGCGTCGGGATTGCACTCGAAGGCCTCGGCAACGTTGTCAACGTTGAGAAGCGAGTTCGCACCGGGATAAACAACGATGCGGTTAGCACCGTCGGCCTCCTTCATAACTACGGCGAGTCCTGTGGGGCTGTCGTGATCGACCTTAACGTGCGAGACGTTAAGTCCCATCTCCTTGTAGTAGTTAAAGAGCTTCTGTCCGTGTACGTCGGCGCCGAGCTTTGCGGAAAGCACGGTATCTGCGCCGAGCTTCTTGAAGGCGAGGGCGGCGTTTGCGCCCTTTCCGCCGGGAACGTAGGCGACACCGCCGTCATCAATAAGAGTCTCACCGGGTTCGGGAACCTTAAACATATTCATAGAAAGGTCAATGTTTGCACTGCCGATAACAAGTATTTTTTTGTTTTCCATTTCCTTTTCTTTCCCTTCAGGTGTGTTTTATGCGAATTCCTCGTCGATTACAGAGAGCTTATAAACTCCGCTGCCCGCAACGATCTCCTTGGCGAGTGCGCCCTCTCTTGCACGACAAGTGAGAACGAAGCTCTGAACGCCCTCTGTCGCGAGCTTGGAAAGTCCTGCCATCATGGATCTTGCGCGCAGGTTATCCTGATGCGCGAAGCTCTCGTCGAAGATAACGGGAGGCTTCTCATCATAGAGCATATCGATAAGCGCCATTCTGACCGCGATATAGGTCATGTCGCGTGTACCGCCGGAGAGGAAGTCAACAGATCTCTCCGTGCCGTCGGCGTCTTTGAAGCTGACCTTCAGGCCGTCGCTGATCTCGAAGGAATTATATTTCTTGTTCGTCATGATTTCCATAAGAGAGGTCGAATACTCTGCGAGTCTCGGAGAGATCTCCGCGCGGAGATTATCCGATGCGTTCTCTATTGCAGAAAGCGCGATGAAGTATGCCTTGTGAGAAAGGCGAAGCTCCTCAAGACGCTTGTCGATAGCGGCAATTCTCGCATAGAGGTCGGCAGGATCGCCTGCGCGCGCCTTCAGAGAGAAGAGCTCGTTCTCTATGTTGAACGCGATTCTGTCCTGCTCTGCTATCTCTGCCTTGAAATCTGCGATACCGTTGATGATCTCGTCGTGGTTGATGCCCGAGAGAGCCTTTCTCTTCAGGGGCGAAACCTGTGCTCTGATGTCAACCTCGCTCTTCTCGGCGAGAGTTCTTCTGATCTCACGAACGGTGATCTCGATCTCGTTCTTTTCCTCATAGAGAGCGTTCTTGACCTCGAGGTAAGAGGTAACCTTTTCCTTCAGCTCGTCAAGGAACTTGTTGAGCTCGGTCTTAGGAGGCTCCTCGCCCCAACGAAGAATAACTGCGGTAAGCTCGCGCTTTGCACGCTCGTAGGATTCCTTTGCGTTCTCAACGTTATTCTCTGCGGTCTCGGTGGCGGTGATCATGCCGTCACGCTTTGCTCTGGCCTCGGATACAAGCTGCATCTTGAGCTTGAGATCCTGATATTTCTCAGTAGAAAACTCTGCGGCGAGCTCTTCGATGTTCTTCTTGTTCTTAAAGAAGATGAGAGCGAATATCGCAGATGCACCGAGGATCGCGATACCGAGGACTCCAACGCCGATTGTTGCGAGTGCGGGAAGCTTCTTGACCGCACCTATGATCTCGAAGATGATGATAGCGAGAAGAAGGAAGGCGCCGCCTATGGCGATTGCAAGGCTCTTGATCTGAGTCGAGAAGAAGCCTGCCGCCTTTTCCAGAACGGAGGCCTCGCCGCCCATCTCGTCGGCCTTCTCAATAGCACCCTCGATCTCTCTTGTGATGCCTGCCGCGTTCTTGTGCTCATTATATACGTTCTGCGCGGTGATGTAGTTGTGATATGCATCGTTGACACCGCGTCTCGCTACTGCGATATCGGTGAGATACTGCTGTGTGGGGGCGAATCCGCCTCTGGTGTTGCTCTCTACGAAGTCATTGTATGCGGCGGTCTTTACCTCGCATTCCTCCTCAAGCTCGTGAAGCTTATCGAAGGTCTGAATGAGCATTACGTTCTTATAGCAGTTGTCGAGGTCGTAGAGCTTGGCAAGCTTGTCCTCTGCCGCCGAGCGCTGTGCCTTTACCGCGTGAAGCTCTGCTTCCTTCGCAAGAATCTGTCTGTTGTCGTCCTGGGAGCGACGAAGCTGCTCTTCAAGAGCGTCTCTCTTGGAGAGAAGGTCGGATATTGCGCCGCCGGTGCCGTTCTTGCGGTGAAGCTGCTCCATCTTCTCGGAGATTCTCGCGGCAGCCTTCTGATTGTTGATGCGCTCGCTACCAGAGAAGAGAATGTTCTCGATAGATGCCTTGACCGAGCCCTCATTGATGGCGGTATCGCCGATCTGACCGACGAAGGCGGTGTTCTCAAAGAGCTCTCTGTCTACACCGAAGAATACCTCGCCTGCAGGAAGCTTACCAAACGCGGGCGCGCCTGTCTCAAGGTCGATAATAGATGACTCCTCCTTGTAAGCGGTTCGCTGTGCGCCGTCGGTGGTAGGAACGGTGGATCTGGTGATAAGATAGTGCTTATCGCCCACCTTCACGTTCATCGAGCCCTGCGCGATTCCCGTATCCCAGTTAAGACGCTTTGCGCGCTCGCCGAGCTCGGAATCGCCCTCCTCGGCATTGAAGCCGTAGAGCATATATTTGATAAATGCGGCAATGGTGCTCTTACCAACCTCGTTCTGTCCCTCGATTACGTTCACGCTGCCCGTGAAGTCGAGAGAGGTATCGATGAGCTGACCAAAGCTCTTGATGTCAATTCTTTCGATGATCATATCTATCTCCTTGTCTTTATTATCATTCTTCGTCGCTTGTGTCGCCGTCAAGGAACTTGATGGCGCGATATACCGAATCCTTGGAGTTGTACCAGGGCTCTGCCTCGTTCTGATAATCGAACTTCTTGCAGAACCAATGGACGTCGCCCTGAAGCTCGGTGATATACTTCTTTTCAAGTCCGTGTGCTACCCCGTAGAACTCAGCGAAGTTACGCTTGTTCATCTTCTTCGAGGCGTAATCTATGAGTTGTCTGTAGTGAGGCAGGCAGATATACGGGATCTTCTCGTACTTCTTCCTGAACTCCTCGCTGGACTCAAAGAGGTAGGCTATCGTGGCAATCATTCTGGAGAGGTTGTTCTCTATTCTGCCGCAGACGTAGCAGGAATCCTCAAGCTCCGAGAGGGCCTTGACCGCCGCCGCAGGCTTGTTGCCTATGAGAATCGGACCGTCGAGCCTCTTCTCTACCTCAGGCAGATGGCTGTCGAGCATAAGCGCGATGCCGAGCATACGCTTGCGCTTGAGCATCATCGCGTAGTGATCTGCGCAGAAGCCCTGCTCGTTGGTCTTCATTCTTATATCGGGCTCCATCATCGAAGCGCCAAGGATAATATCAAGTTCGTCTGTCTGCAGCTTTCTGTAGAGAACGCAGACGGGGCAACCGCACTCGGGATGCTCAATAACCTTGTCAAAGGCCTCGTTGACGGGTATGGTATAGATCTGTTCCAAGCTTTTCCTCCGGAAATTTTGTCATAGTACTTGCTAAAGCTATAATTTTATGCTAAAATATATAAAAATATAAGATGCCAATCTAATTATACAATACAATGCACGTTTTTTCAAGGGGTATTGGGCAAAATGTTTAGTAAAAAGATAGAAATTTGGGAAGGCAGAGACGCGCTCGTCGTGTCGGGACTCGGAGACTATTCGCTCGCCGACACACTCGAATGCGGTCAGGCCTTTCGCTATGAGCTAATAGAGCGTCGCGAGGGCTGGACCGAATATATGACGGTTGTAGGCGAGGAGCTGATCTTCGTCGGTCAGAGGCAGGCAGGCGAGCTTGTATTCTTTGATATCTCCGACGAGGTGTTCGAGCGAGTTGCCGTCCCCTACTTTGCACTTGAGGTTGACTACGGGGCGATCCGCGAGGACGTCACGAAAAGATGCAAATCCGAGTGGCTCGCGCGAGCGGCTCATTCTGCACGCGGTGTAGTCATACTGAAGCAGGATGAATGGGAGGCTCTCTTCTCCTTCATTATCTCGCAGAACAACAATATCCCAAGAATAAGAAAAATAATAAGAGAGCTCTCGGCTCAGTACGGTGTAAATATTTGTTTACAAAAAGGCATCAAAAAATGCCCTCTCGGCAAAATTAGTGCCGACCCGTGTGAAGAATTGTGCAGAAATTGCGGCTCTTGCTATAGCTTCCCAAAGGCTATTGACGTGGCAAGCGAGCCCGAGAAAATGCTGCCCACCAAGCCCGGATTCAGATACAAATATCTCCTCTGTGCCGCCGAGCGCGTAGCATCGGGAGAGACCGATCTCTCTGCTATCGCAGAGAAAGGCAGCTACCTATACACCGTCGAGGAGCTCAAAAAGATAAAGGGTGTTGGCGACAAGGTCGCCTCCTGCGCGGCTCTGTTTGGCTTCGGTAACCTCGAGGCATTTCCTATTGACGTATGGATGAAGCGCGCTATCGACGTCTACTTTGACGGTCAGCTCGACCCGACCGACCTCGGTCAGTACGCCGGAGTTGCACAGCAGTACATATTCCACTATATAAGAAACCTCGAGAAAGAGGAGAAATAAAAAAGCGGCACAGACGTTAGCTTCAGGCCTGTCTGTGCCGTTTTATTATACCGAATTTTCGGTGTTATATTAAAGCTCTATGCTCTCGCCGTCGTGCGCCATGGAAATCGGGAAGGGGAATCTGCCGGGAGTCGCGAGCGACTCGATATGAGACTCCTTCTCGGGCTGGTAATGATTGAACATTACGCGGCGCGCACGGCACTTCTCGAGGTAGGGAGTGATATGCTCCTCACCGAAGTGTGCCATCTCGCAGACGAAGAGATCGACGTCCTCCTCGAGCACTACCTTGGGGAAATCGTTGCCGCGGAAGAACTGCGAGAGGTCGCCCGAGAACACTACTCTCTTGCCCTCGCCCTCAAGAAGAAAGGCGTAGGAGTGCATAGGAGGGCAATGCTTGGTCGGGATAGCGGTTACCTTGAGGTAGCCGTCGTCATAAATAACGCCCTCGGTGAAAACTCTGTTTCTGAGTCGATCGTGAGGGTACTTAACACCGGTAAGAGTCTCAAAATACGCGACAAAGGCATCGGTGGCGCACTTGTCGGGTACGCAGAGGTCAAAATCGGTCTCTGGATAGGTCCAGCCCGCAAGAGTGATGAGCGAGAGGATACCGTCAACGTGGTCGGTGTGGGGGTGGGTATTAAAGAATGCCTTGAGCTTCTCCGGGCGCTTTCCATTGGCGAGAATGAGGTCAACAACGGGTGCGCCGCCGTCAATCAGATAGAGCCTGTCCTCTATCTCTATCATAGTAGAGGAACGAAAATGTCCGGGGCGGGGAAGTCCGTCAGACGTGCCCAAAAAGGTAATTTTCATTATTCTTTCTCCCTTTTAATTATAAAAAGATTTTCGCGCCGACGGAAACGTCGGCGCGTTATGTCTATATGCAATTATCTTGCAACCTCTTCCATAATGAAGGCCTCAAGGGTATCGCCCTCGCGGATGTCGTTGAACTTCTCGATGCCGACACCGCACTCGTAGCCCTCTGCAACCTCCTTAACGTCGTCCTTGAAACGACGAAGCGAGGAGATCTTATCCTCGAAGATAACTACGCCGTCACGAACGATACGGATCTGTGCCTGACGGGTGATCTTACCGTCCTGAATGTAGCATCCTGCGATGATTCCGACACCGGGCACGCGGATGGTCTGTCTGACAGATGGGTGACCGAGGAGAACCTCGCGGAATGTGGCAGCAAGCATACCCTTCATAGGCGCGTCGACCTCGTCGATGATCTCGTAGATGATGCGGTGGGTACGGATGTCTACCTTGTTTCTCTCTGCGGAGTCAATAGCGTTCTTGTCGGGACGCACGTTGAAGCCTACGATGATAGCGTTGGACGCCGCCGCAAGCATAACGTCGGACTCGGTGATACCGCCGACTGCGGAGTGAATAACGGAGACCTTAACCTCTTCGTTGGTAAGCTTGATGAGCGATGCCTTAACTGCCTCTGCAGAGCCGGCAACGTCTGCCTTAACGATGATGTTGAGAGTCTGTACACCCTCGGAGATCTGGCTGAAGAGCTCGTCGAGGTTAACTCTCGCGTTAGCGGCGAGAATCTCCTGACGCTGCTTCTCACGGCGCTGATCCGCAAGATCCTTTGCCATTCTCTCGTTTTCAACCGCGTTAAGCTCGTCACCTGCCTGAGGCACGTCGTCAAGACCGATGATCTCAACGGGAACCGAGGGACCTGCGATCTTTGTGGTTCTGCCCTTATCGTCAACCATTGCACGAACACGTCCGGTAGCGTTACCTACGATAACGTAGTCGCCCTGGTGAAGAGTACCGTTCTGAACGAGGACGGTCGCAACGGGACCGCGACCGCGATCAAGCTTGGACTCGATTACGAGACCTGCCGCACGGCGCTTGGGGTTAGCCTTGAGCTCCTTGACCTCGGCAACGAGAAGCACCGACTCAAGAAGGTCATCAATACCCATACCGGTGTGAGCCGAGCAGGGCACGCAGATAACGTCACCGCCCCACGCCTCGGGAACGAGCTCGTACTGTGTGAGCTGGTTGAGAACGTTATCGGGGTTAGCGGTGGGCTTATCCATCTTATTGATTGCTACGATAATATCAATACCTGCCGCTTTAGCGTGGTTGATAGCCTCGACGGTCTGGGGCATAACGCCGTCATCCGCCGCAACTACGAGGAACGCGATATCGGTAGACTTCGCACCTCTCATACGCATAGCGGTGAAGGCCTCGTGACCGGGGGTATCAAGGAATGTGATGTCCTTATCGTTAGCCTTAACTCTGTACGCACCGATAGCCTGGGTAATACCGCCGGCCTCGCCGCGAGTTACGTTGGTGTGTCTGATAGCGTCGAGGATAGAGGTCTTACCATGGTCAACGTGACCCATAACGCAGACGACGGGAGCACGCTCCACAAGATCCTCTGCCTTATCCTCTGCCTCTGTGAAGAGCTTCTCCTCGATGGTAACGACGATCTCGCGAGTTACCTTTGCGTCGAACTCGATCGCAATAAGCTCTGCGGTATCGTAATCGATAACGTCGTTGAGACCCTTCATCTCGCCCATCATCATAAGTCTCTTGATAACCTCTGCGGAGGTCTTCTTGAGTCTGCTTGCAAGCTCGGAAACCGTGATCTCATCGGGAACGGTGATCTCAAGCTGCTTGTTTCTTGCGCGCTCTGCCTCAAGGCGCTTCATCTTCTCCTTTGCGGCGCGCTCCTTATCCTTTGCACTCTTCTGATTCTGACCTCTGTTATCCTGCTTCTTGAGCTTCTGCTTGTTGCTATTGTTATCGCCGCCGTTGAGGATAGCATAGTACTGATCGTTGTAGCGATCGTCGTACTTGGAGAGGTTGACGTCGGAGGTTCTGGTATCTACTACACGGGTCTTGCCGTGAGACTCTGCGGAATACTCGCCGCCGATATTGACGCCGCCCTTGACCTCGCCTACGCTGGTAGGAGTGATGGTCTTGAACTGCTGCTTTGCGGCCTGGCGCTTCTCTTCCTTGGGCTTCTGCACCTCTGCCTTAGGCTGCTGAGCCTTCTGCTGTGCCTGCTTCTGCTTCTCGAGAGCCGCCTGCTGTGCGGGACGAAGTCCGGAGGTAGTGTTAGCCTCTGCTACTGCAGCAGGACGCTGTGCAGGGGTAGGCTGTGCAGGCTTCTGAGACTGTCTGTCGCCGGGGCGCTTGAAGCCCTCTGCCGCTCTGTTCATGCCCTCGCGCTTCTTTGCAAAGGGATTCTCCTGAGGAGTGCCGGTATATCGCTGATACTGGGGTCTGTCACTCTGGCGCTGTCCCTGATTGAAGTCACGTCTCTCGCCCTGACGCTGTCCCTGATTGAAGTCGCGTCTTTCACCGGGCTGTGCAGGTCTTCTGTCGACAGGTCTTCCCTGCTCGGGTCTGCGCTCTGCAGGCTGCTGGGGCTTTGCCGCCACGGGAGGCTGCTTTTTAACCTCGGGTCTTACCTCGGGCTTTGCCTCAGGCTTCTTTGCCTCTGCCGCAGGTGCGACGGTCTCCTTTACGGGAGCCTCAACCTTTGCGGGTGCTTCTGCCTTATTTTCTTTTACTGCCGCAATCCTATTCTTACCACCGAGATAGGACTCGAGGTCCTTGATCTGATGGCTGACCATAAGATGCTCCATGAAGAGCTCGAACTCGTCGCCGTCTGCTACCGCGCCGCTCTTCTTATCTATTCCGACGTCCTTAAAGCCGTCGGTAACCTCCTTGGACTTGAGGTTAAAATCCTTTGATATCTGTGTAATCTTAAGCTGTGTCTGAGCCATATAAGTCACCGGTCTTCGCTGCCCTGCGAAAACTTCCTTTCTGTTTTTCTTAGGATCGAGGTTCGATTGCGAGCTTGATCTCCCGTGCAAATCTGTCGTCGGTAATTCCAAGCACCACAGGTGCGTAGGTCTTGCCGAGAAGTCTGCCGAGCTCATCCTGCCCGATCGAAATCTCTAGTGCTTCGATGCCGTAAAACTCGCTCTTGGATTTCGCTCTTTTCTTCGTCGCATCCGATGCATCACAGGATACGAGCACCAGACGCGGTTTATCCTTACCGCGCTTAGCCATTGCCGCGGCTACGAGGTCTGCGCCTATTATTACGCGCCCTGCCCTCATTGCAAAGCCCAGCATTCCGCATAGGCGTTCTCTTCCATTATCCTTCAAAAGCAAATTCCTCTTCGAGTTTCTTGTAAATTTCCTCGGGAATCTTACACTCAAGCGAGGTCTCTATACGCTTTGACTTGATTGCCTTCTTGAGACAATCCTTCTTTCTGCATATGTATGCACCTCTGCCCGATTTCTTTCCCGTTGTGTCAAGAATGATCTCCTCATCGGGAGTTCTCAGAACCCGTATCAGCTCGATCTTGGGGAAATGCTCACCGCATCCCGAGCACTTTCTGACGGGTATCTTCTTTACCTTGCCGCCTGTCATGGACTTAAGCCTTGATGTCTATCTTGCAGCCGGTAAGTCTCGCGACGAGCTTCGCATTCTGACCTTCCTTACCGATAGCAAGCGAAAGCTGCTCGGGAAGAACGGTGACTCTGCAGGAGCGCTCATCCTCCATAGTAACCGAGAGAACCTTCGCGGGGGAAAGTGCCTCTGCTACGTATGTGGGGAGGTCGTCACTGTATCTGATAATATCTACCTTCTCGTTACCGAGCTCGGCAAGAATGTTGGCAATTCTCATGCCGTTCTTACCGATACAAGAACCGATTGCATCTACGTTCTCGTCTCTGGACTCAACTGCGATCTTGGTTCTGCTACCCGCCTCACGGGATACGCCTCTGATAACGATAGTGCCATCCTGGATCTCGGGGATCTCAAGCTCGAAGAGGCGCTTAACGAAGTTGGGATGAACTCTGGAAAGAGTTACGATAGGTCCTCTCATCTCGCCCGACTTAACCTCGGAGATGAATACCTTGATTCTGTCGCCAACGTCGTGGAACTCGCCGGGGATCTGCTCGGAAGCAAGAAGAGTTGCATAGCCTGTGCCGGTATCAAGGATAAGGTTGCCGTTTGTGGTATCTACCTTATCAACGATAGCGGTGATGATCTCTTCCTTCTTATCCTCGTACTCACGGGTCTGTCTCTCGCGCTCTGCGGTACGGATGGCCTGAACGATCATCTGCTTACCTGCCTGTGCGGAAAGACGTCTGAAATTCTTGGTCTTAAGCTCGGTCTCAACCACACCGCCAAGCTTGTGACGGCGGCTGATAGCCTTTGCATCGGGGAGAGAGATCTGACAGTTGTCATCCTCAACCTCGCCCTCGGGAACGACGGTTCTCTGCTGGAACACGCGCATATCATTCTTTACAGGATCAAGCTGTACACGAATGATGGTGGTGGGGCCAACCTCTTTTCTGCAAGCGTTGGCAAGCGCAAGCTCGATCTGCGCTATCATAAAGTCCTTTGATATGCCATTCTCCTTCTCAAGAAGGTCGAGGGCATTGAAGAAATCTGCGTTCATTTTTCCGTTTTACCCGTAACCGAAGTTACGCCCTTTCGTTTGTGATATATTTTTATTTTTTATCTTCAAAAAACACGGTGGTGAGCTTGGATATCTCGCTCTTCTCAAGAGTGACGTCGCCGAGCTCGGTTGCTATAACGAATTCGCCGTCCTCGTAGGAGGAGAGCTTGCCGACGATCGACTTCGCGCCGTCCTTTGCCGCAAAGAGCTTTGCCTCAACGGCTACGCCAAGCGAGAGTCTGTAGTGCTCCTCGGTGCGAAGCTCGCGCTCAAGTCCCGGGGGGGATACGTCGAGGTAATAAAAGCCCTCGATAGG
>JAZRFQ010000011.1:0-58522 GCA_045643725.1 Eubacteriales bacterium
ACGTTTTGTGCTATATCAGGGGGTATATAAACCAGTTTGTAATTCATTACTTCATCGTGATCATAAACTTTTATTATGTTGCCGTAATCATCGTAATCGTAATCATAACGATCGGATATCTCGTTTCCAAATTCATCGTAATAGTAAGTGTAGGTATATCCGTTATCTTGCGTTACAGTCCTTTCAATCAAATTTTCGTTTCTGTCATATCGATATGTATAATCGTAGGTGTATGTATAGCCGGAATAATCAGTATTAACTTCTTTTATCAAAGCGCCTTTTTTGTTATAAACTTCAACATACGTAGAGATATTTTCGCTGTAATCGGTCTCGACCTTTTTAATTATAAAATTCTCGTTTTCGTCGTAATAATAGGTATAATCGTAAGTCCGATTAGATCCGCTGGGACTGGTTTCAACTTCTTTAATTAAGTCACCGTTTTTATCATAAGTGTACTCGTAAGTCCAACTAACTCCGTCGGAACCGGTTTCAAGTGCTTTGATTAAATAGTTATATTCGTTGTAAGTGTAAATATATGATACACTATTTCCGTCGGAGTCGAAGCCAAACTCTTCGATTAAGTTGTAATTATCATCGTAAGAGTACGTAAAAGTGATGGAGTATTCACCATCAGATAAGATGTACTCTACAGGGAGATTTTTATCATTGTATCTACCGATAAAATTGATCTCTCTGCTTGACGAGATTTGAGAGCCACTTGTAATAACGTTGTGAAATCTCGATAAATATACTTTCGCATCCTTATAATCACCGAGCTCCTTGAAGAGCTCTTTTGCTGCCGCATATTCAGCGGATTCAAGCAGTGCAAGAGCCTCGTTGTATTTTTCCTCTTCGGGGCTTGAGGGGGTTACATCGCTATCGTTTGTACCGTTATCTTCGTCGGGGGAGACTACAACGTTGCTGTGACCGCAGGTAGTGCAGATCCCGCTAACGTAATTATGCTCTTTAGTTATGATACTTGTTGTCTGCTTCTCGCCGCAGGAGCAGTATCTTTCTTTCGTTCCTTCCTCGGTGCAAGTAGAGGCCTTCACCGCTTCCCACTCGTCAAAGTTGTGCACGTGGCTACATGAAGCGAGCGAGGTAATCAAAATAGAAGCAAGTGCAACAGTAGATAAAAACTTCTTCATAGTTATGTTCTCCTTGATAAAATCTAATCAGCGGCATCGAATAGTGCTCGAACTGAAATTTACTTCACATTTGTATTCTAGCACAAAAATGCTTGTTTGTAAACAGGAACAACGGAAAAACATAAAAAAGCCACCCCACAGAGCAAAATGCCTTTGGGGTGACTTCAATTTTAAAATTAAATCAAGCCTTAAAGCCCATATTCCTCCGCCAACGCCTTAAAGGCAGGGAGCGATCTCTTGATCATATCGTAATCGGTACAGTAAGCGATTCTAATGTATCCCTCGACGCCGAAATCGTCGCAGGGAACAACGAGAAGCTCGTGAGCCTTCGTACGCTCAAAGAAGCTATATGCATCAGCCTCGGGAGCTTTCACAAAGAGATAGAACGCACCGTCGGGCTTCACACACTCAAATCCAAACTCGGTGAGATTGGTATAAAGCAGATCGCGATTCGCCTTGTAAGCGTCGATATTTACCTTCGCGTCGAGGCACTTTGCGATAACCTGCTGGAAGAGGCTGGGCGCGCAAACGTAACCGAGCGATCTTCCCGCGCCGCAAATAGCGAGATATATATTCTTGCAGTCCTCCATCTCGGGGCAAACGGCGATATAGCCGATTCGCTCACCGGGGAGCGAGAGGGACTTCGAGTAGGAATAGCATACGAGCGTGTTGGCGTAGTGATTCATAATGTAGGGAACGTCAACGTCGGAATACACAAGCTCGCGGTAGGGCTCATCGGCGATGAGGTAGATAGGTCTGCCGTACTCCTTCGACTTTCTCGTCAGAATCTCGCAGAGCGCGTCGATGGTTTCCTTCGAGTATACAACACCGCTGGGGTTGTTGGGAGAGTTTACGATGACCGCCTTGGTATTCTTCGTGATTTTGCTCTCGAAGTCAGCAAGATCGATCTGGAAGCTCTTTTCCTCGGGCTTGCTCACAACGATCTTTGCGCCTGCATTTGCGATAAACACACGATACTCGGTAAAGAAGGGAGCAAACGCAATGCACTCATCCTCCGCGCCCTCTTCAACGATCGCCTTCAGGCAGATGGAGAGAGAAGCGGCAGCACCGCAGGTCATATAGATGAGATCGGGAGACATATTGACGCCAAAGCGCTTGGTGATATTTTCGGAGATAGCACGGCGCACACCGAGATCGCCCTGCGCCGAGGTATATCCGTGGAGGAGCACCGAGTCAGAGGAATCGAGCAGCTCGCGAATGACGTTGTTGACCTCGTCGGGAGCAGGCACGCTGGGGTTGCCGAGGCTGAAATTAAATACGTTTTCAGCGCCGATCTCTGCCGAGCGAGTCTTGCTGTATTCAAATATTTCTCTTATAATCGAGCGCTTGTTGCCAAGCTCGAACATTTTGGTATTGTAACTCATAGCTTTCTGCCTTTGTTTTTCCCTAGAAAAAAGTAATTATCAGTTGTTGCTCTCGTTGTAGAGATCCTCGCAGGTGACGGTTGTAACGCCGCTTTCGGAAAGAATCTTGTCGATCTTCTCATTATCAGACGCCTTGAGTACAACGTATGCCTCCTCGCTCTTGTAGGAGAGGCCGTACATATACTCGATGTTAACACCATTCTCGTCGATAGTCTCGAGAAGCTTCTGCAGACTTCCAACCTTGTGAGGAATCTTGATTATGCACACGTCGGAGAGCAGAGAAGAAAATCCACACTCGGTGAGCTTCTCCTTGCCGAGAGGCGCATTGTCAACGATCAGACGGAGAAGACCGAACTCGGTAGTGTCTGCGAGACTGAGCGAAATTATATTAACGCCGCCGTTTTTGAGAGCGCCGAGCACGTCGGACAATCTTCCGGCTCTGTTTTCAATAAAAACTGTAAGTTGCTTTGCGAACATAGCGAACCATCCTTAATCAAAGTATTGTTTTTGATTCTTATTTGTTAGCGTTGTAACCGCAGGTGAAGGCCTGCTTGTTGATATCTATGGTCTTTGCAGGAACGGTATTCTCGACGATCTTCAGCCACATGTCAGCCTCAAAGCCGATGTGTGCCGCCGCAAATCCGAGAACGACCGAGTTGAGAACCTTGCTGTTTCCGAGCTCGATGGCGATCTTCTGACCGTCGATAGAGTAGACCGTGTGATCTGCCTTGAGAGTATCGAGAATGTTCTCGGGATACTCTTTAGCACCGATCACGACCGTCATAGGATCGATTCTGCAATCGTTTACTACGATAACGCCGTCTTTCTTGAGGAAGTGCGCGTATCACAACGCCTCGAGACGCTCGAATGCGATAATAACGTCCGCCTGACCCTCTTCAACAACGGGCTCGCTGACCTGCTCGCCGAAGCGAACGAAGGTAACTACGCTACCGCCGCGCTGTGCCATGCCGTGAACCTCGGAGATCTTTACGTCGTAGCCCATCTCGAGAGCCGCCTTGCCTATAATACGGCTGGTGAGCAGAGTACCCTGACCGCCAACGCCGACTATCATAATATTCTTCGTCATATTATTTCACCACCGTTTCTATAGCGTCGAATTTGCAATAATTCTTGCAAAGGCCGCATCCGTTACACATAGTTGCATCGATCTTCACGGTGCCGTCTGCCTGTTTGGTAATAGCAGGGCATCCGATCTTCAGACACATACCGCACTTGCGGCACTTCTCGGGATCGGCTACGCACACGTTCGGGAACTTCTGACCCTTGAGGAGTACGCAGGGCGACTTTGTGATAATAACGGTGAGTGTATCGCTCGCAACGCTTTCCTTGATAACCTTGGTGAGGCCTTCCACGTCGAAAGCATTGATCTCAATAACGTTTTCAACGCCGATGCTGCGGCAGAGTCCTGCGAGATCGACAGCGTATGTATCCTCGCCCTTGAGGGTCTTACCGGTAGCCGCGTGATCCTGATGTCCGGTCATGCCGGTGGTTCTGTTATCAAGGATCATAACCGTGCCGGTAGCGCGGTTGTATACCATATTAAGAAGCGAGTTGATTCCGGTGTGAAGGAAGGTAGAGTCGCCAATGACTGCTACCCAGTTTTTAACGTAATCCTTGCCTCTGCCTTTTTCCATACCGTGAAGCGAGGAAATGCTTGCACCCATACAGATCGTGGTATCAATAACACCAAGAGGAGCTACCGCACCGAGAGTATAGCATCCGATATCGCCTGCCGCGTGGATCTTGAGCTTGTTAAGAACAGAGAATACGCTTCTGTGAGGACAACCGGGGCAGAGAATGGGAGGACGTGCAGGAGCGTCGAGCTTATCGAATGCAACCTCATCCTTGCCGTACAAAACTCTGCGAAGAAGGTTTGCACTGTACTCGCCCTGACGAGTGAAGCACTCCTTGCCCTTTACCTCGAATCCCCAGGCGCGTACCTGCTCCTCGATAACGGGCTCAAGCTCCTCGAAAACGTATGCAGTCTCAACCTGCGATACAAAATCGGCAATGAGCTTCTTGGGAAGAGGATTAACGAGACCAAGCTTCAGAACGCTCGCCTCGGGGCAAACCTCTTTTACGTACTGATATGCAACGCCGCAGGTGATGAATCCGAGCTTCTTGTCCTTGATTTCCATCTTGTTGATGGGGAAGGAGGAGGCATCCTCTGCCATACGGTTCTCCCTGTCCTCAACGACGAGATGTCTGCCGATCGCAGATGCGGGCATCATAACGTATTTCTGTACCTGACGGCTATATTCCTTGTCCGCAACCTCGGCTCTGTCGCAGAGCTCTACGATGCTCTGGGAGTGTGCGAGCTTTGTGGTTGTGCGGAGAATTACGGGGGTGTCATACTTCTCACTGAGCTCATAACCGAACTTTACAAAGTCCTTTGCCTCCTGGCTATCAGCAGGCTCAAGAACGGGAATGTGCGCCGCACGGCCGATCATTCTGGTGTCCTGCTCATTCTGGGAGCTTGCCATGCCGGGATCGTCGGCAACAACGATAACCGCACCGCCGTTAACTCCGGTGTAGGCGAATGTGTAGAGAGGGTCTGCAGCTACGTTAAGACCAACGTGCTTCATGCAGGCAAGGCTTCTTACACCGGAGATCGACGCTCCGATGGCAACCTCTGCCGCAACCTTCTCGTTGGGAGCCCATTCAGTATATACTTCATCATATTTTGCGAGATATTCACTGATTTCGGTGCTGGGAGTTCCGGGATATGCGCTGGAAAGCTTGACGCCCGCCTCGTATGCGCCGCGTGCTATGGCTTCATTACCAAGCATCATTGCTTTGTTTGACATCTTATTTCAGTCCTTTCGGGGATATATTACTTAATATTGCGGAGGTCCTTGACTCTCTTTGCCTTGCCTTCAAATCTCTGAAGGGTGTTAGGAGATTCGAGCATTACCTTCGCGTCGAGACCAAGAATAGTTCTGAGTCTGCTCTTGAGCGTTGTAGATATTTTCTCGAGAGTAGAGAAGGAGTCGGTTATCGTGGCAAGCTCAACCTTTATAGTCATCTTGTCGAGATAGCCGTCTCTTTCGAGCACGATCTCGTAGTGAGGACCAAGCTCCTCGATACCGAGGATAACCTCTTCGATCTGGCTCGGGAATACGTTGACTCCACGGATCTTGAGCATATCGTCGCTTCTGCCGGAGAGATTCTCCATACGGCAGAACGTTCTGCCACACTTACACTTGTCGTAGAACAGACGGGTAATATCTCTGGTTCTGTAACGGATAAGCGGAATGCCTTCCTTCTTAATACAAGTGATAACAAGCTCGCCCTGCTCGCCCTCGGGGAGAACCTCCTCGGTCACAGGATCGATTATCTCGGGGATGAAGAAGTCCTCGTTGATATGCATACCGCATACCTCAAGGCACTCGCCAGAAACACCGGGACCCATAAGCTCGCTCATACCGTAGTTCGAGGTGATCTTAACGTCAGCGCCCCAGTATTTGTGCATCTCCTCGCGCATCGCGTCGGTGAGGAGCTCACTACCTACGAGAAGGGTCTTTACGTTCAGATCCTTTACGGGATCAAGTCCCATTTCTCTTGCCACCTCGGCAAGACGAAGAGCATAGGAGGGAGTAGCAACCACAAGAGAGGTGCCGAAATCCTTCATATACATTATCTGCTTTTCGGAGTTACCGGTAGAGGAGGGAATGATAGTCGCACCGATATTCTCAAGACCGTAGTGCAGGCCGAGCGCTCCGGTGAACATTCCGTATCCGAAGCATATCTGTGCAACGTCGTCTTTGGTAGCACCACCCATACAGGCAATGCGCGAAACGCATTCTGTCCAGACGTCAAGGTCACCCTGGGTGTAGCCAACTACGGTAGGCTTACCGGTGGTACCGCTGGATGCGTGTATTCTGACAAGATCGTTTTTCGGAACTGCAAAGAGACCAAAGGGATAGTTGTCCCTCATATCCTGCTTCGTTACGAAGGGGAGTCTCTTAAGATCGTCGAGCGATTTTATATCTTCAGGCTTGATGCCCGCCTCGTCCATCTTTTTTCTGTAGGGCTCGACCTTCTCATAAACGCGAGATACCGTTTCCTGAAGCCTTTCGAGCTGTATTTTTCTTATTTCTTCACGAGGAAGAGTTTCTTCTTTTGACCAAATAGACATGATAAACCTTCTATAATTTTATTTCTAAAATATAAAAGCTATTATATCATACATCGAAGCCCTTGTCAATAAGTTAAGAGTATTTTCACCGCGTTTCTTGTCGAAAAAAGTGAGAAGCTATGCGCTACCGAATTCCATCCCGCACGTGATCATCCCAAGAAAAGAATCGAAATTTAAAACAACTTTTTTCAAAAAATCCCTTGACAGACTTCAAAAAAGGTGCTATAATCACCACATAAATGCGATGAGCAGAAACCAGTAGGTTGGAAAGAACCTGGAGAGAGTTGCCGGTTGGTGCGAGGCAAAGGGGGCGTCCTTCTCGAATTCATTCTGTTAGCAGTGCGCTGAATCGGAGAGATCCGTAGTAGGATGCAACGGGTGTTCCCGTTACAGAACTAAGGTATGTTAGTACTTGAAAAGGTCGCTACCGTGAGATAGCGGCGAACTGAGGTGGTACCACGGGATTGAATTTTCTCGTCCTCTGTATTCTTTAGCGGAATGCAGAGGACTTTTTTGTCCTTTCACTCCGAGCAATTCAAAACCGAGCGAAGTCTCAAAAAGAAAGGAAAAACCATGGCAGAGCAGAATTACTTCCAAAAAGAAATCGAAACAATGCCGATTGAAGAAATGAAAAAGCTTCAATCGGAAAAGATCGTAAAACAGGTTAAGCACGTTTATGATAACGTTCCTTATTATCGTGATCTTATGGATAAGAAAGGTGTCACCCCCGACGATATTCATGGTATCGACGATCTTCATAAGCTTCCGTTCATCAGTAAGGCTGACCTTCGTGACGCCTATCCTTACGGACTCCTCGCAAAGCCTCTTGAGGATTGTGTTCGTATTCAGTCGACCTCCGGCACTACCGGTCGTCGCGTAGTTGCCTTCTACACACAGCATGACATCGACCTTTGGGAGGATTGCTGTGCTCGCGCGATTGTTGCGGTAGGCGGAACCAAGAAGGACGTTTGTCAGGTAGCATACGGATATGGTCTTTTCACTGGCGGCGCCGGTCTTCACGGTGGCTCGCATAAGGTCGGTTGTCTCACGCTTCCTCTGTCCTCGGGTAACACCGAGCGTCAGATCCAGTTCATGACAGATCTTTCTGCGACCATCCTTTGTTGCACACCCTCTTATGCCGCATATCTCGGCGAGAGTCTTAAAGAGCAGGGCTACACCCCCGATTCTATTCCCCTGAAGGCAGGCATCTTCGGCGCAGAGCCCTGGACCGAGGAGATGCGTAAGAGCATCGAGGCAACTCTCGGCATCAAAGCGTACGATATTTACGGTCTCACCGAGACCTCCGGCCCCGGCGTTGCATTCGAGTGTAGCGAGCAGACGGGTATGCACGTTAACGAGGACCACTTCTATCCCGAGATCATCGATCCCGACACGGGCGAGGTTCTTCCCGAGGGTAGCAAGGGTGAGCTCGTGTTCACCTCTCTCGATAAGGAAGCATTCCCGCTTCTTCGTTATCGCACTCGCGACATCTGCGTTCTTTCTCGCAAGAAGTGCTCCTGCGGCAGAACTCTTATCAAGATGGCGAAGCCTATGGGCAGAACCGACGATATGCTCATCATCCGCGGAGTCAACGTATTCCCGAGCCAGATCGAGACGGTTCTTCTGAAGGAGGGCTACGAGCCCAACTATCAGATCGTTGTTGATAGAGTTAAGAACAACGATACCTTTGATATTAACGTAGAAATCCCCGCGGAGAAATTCACCGATAAGGTGGGCGAGGTTATGGCTATGGAAAAGGCCCTTGCAGGTGCAATAAAGACCATGCTCGGTATCAACCCGGCGGTACATCTCGTTCCGCCCAAGACCATCGCACGAAGCGAGGGCAAGGCGGTTCGCGTTGTTGATAAGCGCAAGCTGATTTAGTCAAGAAAGGGAGCAACGATTATGGCAATCAAGCAATTAACAGTATTCATACAGAATAAAAAGGGTACCGTTGTTTCGGTCACCGAGATCCTCGCGAAAAATAATATAAACTTGCGCGCTCTTTCCATCGCGGAGACGCAAGACTTTGGAATTCTTCGTCTGATTGTAAACGATGAGGCTGCAGCAGAAAAAGTTCTCAGAGAAAACGGATATCTTATCAAGGTCATCGATGTTGTGGGTGTCAAGATCGGCGACGCCCCCGGCAAGCTCACAGCTGCCCTCGACGTTCTTGATAAAGCAAACATCAACGTTGAGTATCTCTATGCATTTATGGCGCGCACCGAGAAGCACGCTTACGTCGTTCTTCGCGTAGAGGATAACGCGGAAGCAGAGAGTGTTCTCATCTCCGCCGGCTTCAAGATGATCAGCGAGGCTGACATCAATAAGCTTTAATATTCAAATTCTTCGATATAAAGCTCCCGAACAGTTGCGTTTGGGAGCCTTTTGTTTGTGTCGCTCATCTCGCCTTCAGATATATTTTCTTTTATAGCCTAAATTTTCCGCAATTTACTTGACTTTAACGCGCGCATAGTTTATAATTAGAAAGTAAATATTTATTTTAAGGAGATCTTCAAATGAAAGAATTTGGACTTCAGGTTTATTCTGTTCGTGACCACCTTGACACCAAGGAGAATCTTGCAGCAACCTTTAAGGAGCTCGCAGCTATGGGATATTCGAGCATTCACTCTGCTGTTATCCACCACTATCCTGCGGAGTTTTTGAAGCAGGCTGCTGATGAGGCGGGACTTATCTTCTGCGGTACTCACTATCCTTGGGACAGAGTTCTCAACGACGTTGAGCTTACCATAGCAGAGCATGAGATACTTGGTACCAAGAACATCGGTATCGGCGGTATGCCCCCCGAGGCAAGAAACGACCTTGCAGGTCTTAACAAGTTCATTGACGAGTTCAATGCAGCTGTAGAAATTTATTCTGCTCGCGGCTTCAAGCTTACCTATCACAACCACTCCTTCGAGTTCAGAAGACTCGAGGACGGCAGAACTCTCTTCGATCACCTTATGGAGAGATTCGATCCCGAGAAGGTCTCCTTCGTTCTTGATACATATTGGTGTCAGCACGCAGGCATCGACGTAAGAGCTATGATCGAGAAGCTTGCAGGCAGAATCGACATCCTTCACCTCAAGGATATGGAGGCTGCTTATAACTTCAAGCTCGAGGACGGCGCGACTCTTACCGCTCCCCGTATTACCGAGGTTGGTAACGGCAACATCAACTTCAAGGACATCATTCCCCTCGCAGAGAAGTGCGGCGTTAAGTACTTCGTGGTTGAGGATGACAGAGCACCTATGACCGGCGACTCTATGGGCGCAGTTAAGAAGTCCGCAGACTACATCAAGGCTAACCTTCTCGAGAAGTAATAAATAATCAAAAGACTATCCATTTTACGTGGGTAGTCTTTTAACCATAATTTCAAGGAGATAAATATGGGCAGAACTCACGTTGTTGCCGTGATCGGATGCGGCAGAATCGCCAAGCTCGCGCACTTTCCGGCACTCTCTAAAATGGATGGAGTACGCATCAAGTACGCCTGTGATATAATTCCCGAGAAGGCCGAGAAGGCGAAAGCAAAGTACCCCGAACTTATCGAGAACGTCATTACAGATTACAATATCGCTCTCGCAGATCCCGAGGTTGAGTCGGTGTTCGTTCTCACCCCCAACTTCGCTCACTATACTATAACGATGGACGCACTCCGCGCAGGTAAGCACGTTATGTGCGAGAAGCCGATTACAGTCAACTACGACCTCTCTCTCGAAATGGCAGAGGAGGCCGACAAGCAGGGAAAGATCCTCAATATCGGCGTTTGTAACCGATATAACGCGGTAGTTGAGCGCCTTGCCGAGATGTATAAAAACGGCGACTTCGGCAACGTCTATCACGTATATTGCTCCTTTAGAAGCTTCAGATCTATTCCGGGACTTGGCGGCGATTTTACAACCAAGTCGCAGTCGGGCGGAGGTGTTCTCATAGATTGGGGTGTACACTATCTTGATCTTATACTCTATATCCTCGGCTCGCCGAAAATCAAGAACGTGACCTGCGACGCCTACTCCGAGATGGCAAAGGATATGCAGTCCTACAAATACGCTGAAATGTGGGCAGAGGACACTAAGGATACCGAGTGCGGCACCAACGACGTTGATGATTTTATCAGCGGATACGTCAGAACCGATACGGCATCCATCTCCTTTAACGGCGCTTGGGCCCAGAATATTGATTCCAAAGACCGATTCATCGATTTTCTCGGTGATAGGGGCGGTGCAAGACTCACGTATTGCGGTCAGTTCACTTTCACGAACGGCGAAACGCTCGAGAGCTATACGTCGGAGATCGACATTCCCGATATGTATCTCTGCGAGGACAGAGATTTCCTTGAATGTGCCGCGAGAGGCGAGAAGAATCGCAACAACATCGACAACATACTTGAGAGTATGAAGCTCCTCGACAGACTTTATAAGTCTGCCGACGTAAGAAAAGAAATTGAGGTACAGTAAAATGATGAAGATCGGCTTTATCGATTTCTATATGAGTGAATATCACTCCAATAATTATCCCGCCTGGATTCGTGAGGCCTCCGAGAAGCTCGGTATCGAGTGCGAGGTCGCTTACGCTTGGGCAGAGCAGGATGTTTCTCCCCGCGACAATATGACTACTGATGAGTGGTGCGAGAAGTATGGCGTTCAGCGTTGCAATTCTATCAAGGAGGTCTGCGAGCTTTCTGATTTCGTCTTCATTTTAGCACCCGCAGATCCCGATAAGCATCTCCCCTATGCAAAGGAGGCCTTCAAATACTGCAAGCGCCTTTACATAGATAAGACCTTCGCGCCAAATCCTACCGAGGCTGAGGAGATCTTCGCACTTGCAAAGGAGTACGGCGTAGAGTTCTTCAGCACCTCGGCTCTTCGATATGCTACCGAGCTCGATGAGTACAAGGGCGTAAAAACGCTTACCACCACCGGCAACGGCAATAAGCTTGACGTGTATATTATTCACCAGATCGAGATGATAGTAAAGCTTCTCGGAACGGGCGCAGAGAGCGTCTCCTGCCACATGGACGGCGAGACTCACGTCTTCGATATTTCTTACGATGACGACAGACACGCGGTTATGAATTTCCACGCAAAGCTCGGTCATAGCGTAGAATCCGACGGCAGAAAAACCGCTATCACCAGCCCCTTCTTCAAGGCCCTCGTGGTCGATGTGTTGAGATTCGCAAACGGTGGCGAGAAGAGCTTCTGTAGCTGTCAGACGATGGAAGCTATCAAGTTGATGACCGCCGCGCTCGCCGCATCCAAAAACCTCGAAACTGAAATTCCTGTATAAAATACAAGGCAGAACTATGAAGCTTGGCGTAATTACAGATTGCTTTAAGAAGAACTTTCGCGATAGCGTAGCTCTCGCTTCTACCCTCGGTTTTGACGGGGTGCAGGTTTATGCTACTACCGGTGATTTCTCCCCGACGTCGCTTTCGGCGAGTGATATAAACGAATATCGCGAGCATCTTAAATTGAACGGACTCTCCATCAGCGCGCTATGCGGTGACATGGGCGGCCACGGATTCGAGATAGGCGCAGATAATCCCGATAGGATAGAGAAAACCAAGCGCATTATCGACCTCGCGGTAGCTTTTGATACGAAGGTCATCACCACACACATCGGTGTTATTCCTGCCAACAAGGATTCGGATAAATACAAGGTTATGCTCGCGGCACTTACCGAGTGCGGTAAATACGCTTCGGCACACGGTGTTACGCTCGCTATCGAAACCGGTCCCGAGATGGCAGACGTTCTTTGTGATTTCGTTACCGCGGCAGGCGACGGCGTAGGCGTAAATCTCGATCCAGCGAATTTTGTTATGGTGACGGGGCAGGATCCCGCGGCGGCAGTAAGACTTCTCGGCAAGAAGATCGTACATACCCACCTCAAGGACGGAAAAATGCTCAAGAAGACCGATCCCGCGGTCATCTATAACTACTTCGCAGAGGGCGGAATCGAGGCGCTTAACATTGCCGATTTCTTCATCGAAACTCCTGTTGGCGAGGGCGACGTAAATTGGGCAGACTATATTTTGGCACTCCGTGAGATCGGATATGGCGGATACCTCACCATCGAGCGCGAAACAGGTGCCGATCCCATCGCCGATATAAAAAAGGCCGCCGACTTTGTCAGAGAAAACGGCTATCTCTAATCGAAAGGGAACACGTATGAAATTAGGCGTTTCAAGCTATAGCTTCAGAAAATACATTTTGAGTGAGAAGTGCGACTATCTCAAGATATGCGATCTTGCAAAGGAGATCGGCTTCGACGGTATAGAGTTTATCAATCTCGATGAGCGCGAGTTCGGCATCACTACCGATTGCCTTGCCACCGCAAAGGAGATCAGAGCACGCTGTGAAAAGATTGGTCTCGAGATTATAGCCTATACCGTAGGCGCAAATCTTCTTGCAGACGATATTGACGCGATGGTCAAGTACCTCTTCGACTGCGTCGATGTGACCGAGGCTCTCGGCGCGAAGGTTATGCGCCACGACGTATGCTCGGCACTCCCCAAGAATCATCTTTACAACTACAAGGATGCTATCGCGGATATGGTGCCCCATATTCGTCGCGTTACCGAATACGCCGCTAGCAAGGGTATCAAGACCTGCACAGAGAACCACGGCAAGATCTTCCAGGCACCCGAACGCGTCGAGGAGCTTATCCGCGCCGTTGATCGCGAGAACTATGGCTGGCTCGTTGATATGGGTAACTTCATCTGTGTCGATGCAGATCCCGTTCACTCGGTTACACTTGCCGCGCCTTATGCCTTCCACGTTCATGCAAAGGACTTCTTGCTCCGAAGTGGCGAGCTCATCAAGCCCCAGGGCTTCAGCTCTACAGCCGGCGGCAACTACTTCCGTGGTACGATCGTAGGACACGGCGCAATTCCGGTTACCACCTGCGTGAAAATACTGAAGGCCTCGGGTTACAACGGATGGATCTCGCTTGAGTTTGAGGGCATGGAGGAGTGCATTCCCGCACTTAAATCAGGTCTCGATTACCTAAAGAGAGTAACAGAATAAAATCAGCGAAGCGGAGATGTGAGTTTCTCCGCTTCTTTTTTATCGAAAATCCTCATTGTTGTCATTAAATCCCATAAATAAAAATAAAATTTATAAAGTATATTTGTTTTAAACTATTGTAAAAATTGCTCGCGTGTGATATACTATAATGAATGAGGTGTGCGATATGACGAATTCAGGCTATCAAGATAAAAACAGAATAGCTTTCTCCTTCGATTCGACAGAAGCTGATGCACAAGCGCAAGTTTTCAATCATTGTCGCGATACCTATAATTTGATTTTTGTTGTTAACGGAAGCGGCAGGTGCGTACTCGAGGGCAGAGAATATCCTCTCACCACGGGAAGCGTTATAATATCGAGGCCGCTTGAATATTACTATATTGAATCCGATCTCGATTCTCGCTTTGATCGATATAACATTGAGTTTTCGTCGCAGGATCTTACCGATTCTGCTCTTGAGATGCTCGAGAGGGTGGTAGATAACTCTAGATGCCTTCGCTTTCCGGGGGAATCGTATGACGCGGCCCTTTCGGCGTTCGAGCGTTTTAGTTCTGCCGCGCGTCTCTTTGATTTTGGTGTAGAGACATATTGTCGCACGCTTTTATCCGAGATCATATGCTTGATCTCAATAGCGCAAGCCGCGCCGTCGATTACCAATGAGGGCGAGCTCGGCTTCAAGGCAATAAAGTACGTTGACGAGTATCTAACTCGCGACTTAACGCTCGAGTTTTTATCAAAGAAGTTTTTCGTCAGCAAGTATTACTTGTGCCGTGCCTTTAAGAAGCATAACGGCATTTCGATTCACGGCTACATCGTATACAAGCGTATCATGTTAGCAAAACAGTTGATAGAGAGCGGTGCTCGTGCGGTCGCCGCCGCAAAGCAGGTCGGCTTCCGCGATTATTCGGCGTTCTACCGCGCCTTTGTCAGGATAATCGGCAGACCGCCATTTTTAACCCGTATGTGATGGGAGATAGTTTATGGAATACAGAATTTTGAATAATATAAATTCGCCCGAGGATCTGAAAGCGATTCCGGATGCTGACGTAGCCAATCTCTGCGATGAAATCAGAGCCTTTCTCGTTGAAAAGGTAGAGGCGAGTGGCGGTCATCTTGCTTCCAACCTCGGCGTGACCGAGCTTTCTGTGGCATTGCATCGCGTTTTCGATTCGCCGAGAGATCACGTCATCTTTGACATCGGCCATCAGTCCTACGTACACAAGATTCTCACAGGTCGCAAGGGGAGATTTGACGATCTTCGCACACCGGGAGGTCTTTCAGGCTTCACCCTGATGCGTGAGAGTGAGCACGATGCATTCGGCTCAGGTCATAGCTCGACCTCGATCTCCGCGGCTCTCGGTTATGCCGAGGCGGCGGTGCTTAACGGTACTGATGAGCATACAGTATGCGTCATCGGAGACGGTGCTTTTACGGGCGGAATGGTTCACGAGGCGCTTAATAATTGCCGCTCGGATTTGAAGCTTGTTATCGTTCTGAATGAGAACGGTATGGCTATTTCGGGTAACAGAGGCGCTTATGCAGAATGCTTCTCGCAGATAGATTCGAAGAGAGAATGCAATCGCCGCCACTATTTCGAGTGTCTCGGCTTGTCTTATATCGGACCCATCGACGGCAATGATTATCAGGCGGTTGCCACAGCACTTGAGGAGGCGAGAAATTCAGGCAAGTGCACGGTAGTCCATATAAGAACTGTAAAAGGCAAGGGATTTGCTCCTGCAGAGAGCTCGCCTACAGAGTTCCATAGCATCAGGAATGCTAACGAAGAAGGCAAGACCTTCCATAACGTTTTGGCCGACAGATTAATAGAGAGGGCAAAAGTTGATGAGAAGATCGTGGCGGTAACTGCGGCTATGGGCGTAGGAACCGGTCTTGAAGCCTTTGGTGAAAGCTTCCCCAAGCGTTACTTCGACGTCGGAATTGCGGAAGCGCACGCGCTTACTTTTTCTGCAGGCTTCGCGGCCGCAGGCTATAAGCCTCACGTTGCGATCTACTCCACATTCCTTCAGCGCGGATACGATAATATAGTTCACGATATTGCTTTGCAAAATCTTCCCGTACGTATTATGATAGATAGAGCGGGTCTCGCGGTGGCAGACGGCGCAACGCATCACGGTATTTTCGACGTTGCGTTCTTGTCACACATTCCCGAGGTAGAGCTTTATGCTCCCGCATCCTTTAGCGCTCTTGCGCGCTTAATTGATTGTGATAACTCCGCAAAGCCCGTGGCAATCAGATATCCCAACGCCTCCGAGCTTGATTTCGTTGATAGAGTGTTCGGTGAGATCCCCGATGGGCAGATGCCGCTCGTCAGAGCCGATTTTGCAATCGGCACCGCAAAGCAGCTCGTCTTCATTACCTACGGCAATATTCTCGCCGAGGTTTATAAGGCAAAGAGCGTCCTTTCCGCTCGCGGAATCGATGTCGGAATCATACTGGTAGAGAAGATTAAGCCCTACGCCGAGCCTTGCAGTCGAATTTACGATCTTATATCCTCCGCAGATCACGTGATCTACGTGGAAGAGGGGATCAAGAATGGCGGCGCGGCTATGATAACCGGTAACACGCTTTGCGAAATGGGCTTTGATACAAGCAAAGCGACCTACGATATTATAGCAATCGATGATAATTTTGCAGCTCCGGAGGAGCCTACCGATATCTATGATTACGCAGGCCTCTCGTCCGAGAAAATACTCGCCAAATGCGAGGAGATCATCGCCCGCACTTAAAAAGACCTTTAACTTATATAGTATTGGCATACGCTGAAGGGAGACTCATGAGCATTCGTTCTTATCCGTCGGTTGTCGACGGTAGTGCTTGCACTTATATCAAAAATGTGAATAGTATTGAGCCTCGCTCGGCTTGTGTTCTTACCTTTGGATGTCAGCAGAATGAAGCTGACAGTGAGCGTATCAGAGGCATCCTCTCCGAGCTTGGCTTCGGATTTGAGGATGATTATACCGCCGCTGACCTTGTTATATTTAACACTTGCGCTATCCGCGCACACGCAGAGGATAAGGTTTTCTCGCTTCTTGGCAACTTGAAGGCGCGCAAGAAAGTAAACGATAAGCTTATAGTCGGCGTTATGGGGTGTATGGCGGCGGAATCTGGTACGGTCGAGAGACTTAAAACGAAATTCCATTATGTAGATTTCACCCTTGAGCCTAATAGCATAGACCTGCTTCCCAAGCTGATCTTTGAGGCCATGTCGGACGGTCGCCGCAGATTTGCACTCGGTATTGATCGCGGTGATATTACCGAGGATGTTCCCGTGATTAGAAGAGACAGCTACAGAGCCTGGGTATCGGTAATGTATGGATGTAATAACTTTTGCACATACTGTATCGTACCCTATGTACGCGGAAGAGAGCGTAGTCGCGCAAGCGCCGACGTTCTACGCGAATGCCGTGAGCTCGTTGCCTCGGGAGTTAAGGAGATCACGCTCCTTGGTCAGAACGTCAACTCATACAGATCCGACCTGACGTTTGCAGAGCTGATATCCGAGATAGCCGAGATTCCGGGAGATTTCGTAATACGCTTTATGACCAGTCACCCGAAGGATGTCTCTGACGAGCTCGTTGCGGCAATGGCGAAGTACAGCGGCAAGATAGCGCCATATTTCCACCTACCGCTACAGTCGGGAAGCGACAAGATCCTTCGCGCCATGAATCGCACCTACGATAGAGAGAAGTTTCTCTCTACGGTGGACAGGCTTAGGAGAGCCGTGCCCGATATTGTCCTTTCTACCGACGTGATCGTTGGATTTCCCGGGGAGAGCGAGGAGGACTTTCTCGATACTCTCGATATTCTCAAGCGCGTTCGCTTTGACGCCCTTTACGGCTTCATGTATTCGGAGCGAGAGGGAACTCGCGCCGCTACCTTTGACGGAAGCGTAGAGAAGAGCGTACGTAGCGAAAGACTCGCACGCCTTTTCGAGACTCAAGAGCCGATTTCGTTCGCGATGAGTGAACGCTTTGTCGGTCGCGATCTCGACGTTCTCGTCTATTCCGTGTCGGAGGATGGTATCGCCAGCGCTACCGCGGTATGCGGCAGACTTGTGCGCTTTAAGGCACACGGCATTGCAGAAGGCGATAATGCCACGGTACACATTACAGGTGCAAGCTCGTATGAGCTCACCGGAGAAATAAGAAAATAAAATTTCAGGAGATATAAAAAATGACAAAGATTATTGAACTTGCACACATGCTCGGCGATGAGATCGCAAAGAGCGAGGAGATCCGCAATCTCGAGGCGGCGAAGAACGCATTTCAGGCAGACGAGCCTCTTCAGAAGATGATGGAGGAGTACGACGTTGAGAGAAGAGCACTTGGTGCGGAATTCGCAAAGAGTGCCGAGGAATCCGATAAGACTGTTATCGAGACTCTCAAGAACAGACTCGAGGAGCTCTCTCGCGAAATCACCAAGAATGAGAACTACTCCAACTTTGCGGCGGCACAGCAGGCTATGGATGCTCTTATGGCTGACGTTAACGCCGAGATCAAGTTCTGTATTACCGGCGAGCGTCCTGCAACCTGCACTCACGACTGCTCCACTTGCGCAGGATGCCATTGATTTTTGACCTTAAACTTTCGACCGATGGAGGTACGCCCACGTGGCAGATACTATTGAGAAAAGAAGCGATTTAAAAACCGTAACGCCGATGATGCGTCAGTATCTCGACGTTAAGAGTAATTACGAGGGCTTCATCCTCTTTTATAGACTCGGTGATTTCTACGAGTGCTTTTTCGAGGATGCGGTTACCGCCTCGCGTGAGCTCTCCCTGACCCTGACCAGCAGGGATTGCGGAGACGGCAAGCGTGCCGCGATGTGCGGCGTCCCCTTCCATAAATCCGACGTATATATCGGCAAGCTTGTAGAGCGCGGCTTTAAGGTAGCGATCTGCGAGCAGGTAGAGGATCCGAAGGCAGCAGTGGGTCTCGTTAAACGCGAGGTCTCTCGCGTTGTCACTCCTGGTACTATTACCGACGGAGCTCTGCTTAACGAGGGCACCAACAATTTCCTGCTCGCAGTATGTATTGGTAACGCGGGCGCAGGTCTTGCCTTTGCCGATGTGTCCACGGGTGAAGTTTCCGCAACCTTCTTCCGTCGCGACGATATGAAGGGCGCTATGCTCAACGAGATCGGCGTATATCAGCCCTCCGAGGCGATTATTAACCTGAGTGCGACCGAGGTTCCGGAGCTCGTCTCCTTCCTTCGTGATCGTACTCACACGCTCATAAACGACGGCGCGAAGCGTATGTTCGACTATGAGCGCTCGAGAGATGCTGCATCATCCGTTTTCGGCGATGAGGCGGACAAGCTCACCGAGCCCGAAATGCTTATGTCAGTCGGTGCTTTACTTTCCTACATAAAAGAGACACAAAAGAACGAGATCACCTTTGCAAAGGAGATCAAGGTCTACACGAAGGGACAGTATCTCGAGCTTGATCTTAATACAAGACGCAACCTCGAGCTCACCGAATCTATGAGAACGAAGGAGAAGCGCGGCTCGCTTCTTTGGGTGCTCGATAAGACCAAGACCGCGATGGGCGCACGACTTCTGCGCTCTTGGCTTCTGAAGCCGCTTTTGAATCCTGCAGAGATTTCACAGCGTCAGGCCGCGGTATCCGATCTTATGACGGAGTCTGCCGTCAGAGCAGAGCTCGCAGATATCCTCGCAGATATGCTGGATATCGAGAGACTCACAGCGAAGGCGGTTTACGGCTCTGCCAACGCTAAAGATCTTCGCGCTATTTATCAGAGCATAATTAAACTGCCCGAGATTAAATCCCTTATCTCGAACTTGAAGAGTGATTCTGTCAAGAGGATCTACACACAGCTCGACACACTTGATGACATCGCAGATATACTCGGCGCGGCAATTGTAGATAACCCTCCCTTTACCGTGCGCGAGGGCGGAATGATTCGCGAGGGCTTTAACGCCGACGTAGATTATTATCGCTCCATTAAGAATAACGGTACCGATATTATGAAGTCTATCGAGGAGCGAGAGAAGGACGAGACCGGCATCCGCACCTTGAAGGTCGCTTACAACAAGGTCTTCGGCTACTATATCGAGGTCTCCAAGTCCTTCGTCAACGAGGTTCCCGACCGCTACGTTAGAAAGCAGACTCTCACCAACTGTGAGCGTTATATAACACAGGAGCTCAAGGAGATGGAGAGCACCATCTTCAGTGCTGACGAGAAGCTCGTCGCCCTCGAGTTCGAGATCTTCAACGGCCTGCGCGAGCTTATAGCCGAGTGCAACGAGCGTTTCCGTCTTACGGCATCGCTTGTCGCTGAACTTGACGTTTACCGCTCGTTTTCCGAGATCGCATCGAAGAATAATTACGTCTGCCCCGAGGTAGATCTTTCCGATACTCTCATAATTAAGGATGGACGTCACCCCGTAGTAGAGAAGTTCGTAACCGACAGCTACTTCGTTCCCAACGATACTCATCTCAATGTTACCGACAACAGACTTATGATAATCACCGGTCCTAATATGGCAGGTAAATCTACATATATGAGACAGGTTGCTATCATAACCATTATGGCACAGCTTGGCTCGTTCGTGCCCGCCAGAGAGGCGCGCATCGGCGTTGTGGACAAGGTGTTCACGCGCGTTGGCGCGTCTGACGACCTTGCATCGGGACAGTCCACCTTCATGCTTGAGATGAACGAGGTCGCAACAATACTCAGAAACGCTACCAAGCGCTCGCTCATAATTTATGACGAGGTAGGTAGAGGAACCAGCACCTACGACGGTATGGCTATCGCCAGAGCCGTTGTGGAATATACCCACTCGAAGAAGATCGGTGCAAAGACACTCTTTGCCACCCACTATCACGAGCTCACTGATATGGAGAGCGAGTTCGAGGGCATCGTTAACTACAACGTTGCCGCAAAGAAGCGCGACGATTCTGTCATATTCCTGCGTAAGATCGTAAGAGGCGGAACAGACGATTCCTACGGTATCGAGGTTGCCAAGCTTGCAGGAATACCGAGCGAGGTCGTCAAGCGCGCAAAGCAGATTCTCGCATCCATCGAGGATGGCGCACCCGTGCGCCGCGCGGAGAAGAAGGTGGAGGACGATACTCCCGATCTCTTCTCGACGCTTATGGCCAGCAACGATAAGGAGGCGGCGGACAAGCTTCGCGCCACTGATATCAACACGATCACGCCGATTGAGGCGATGAACCTTTTGTTCGAGCTCAAAAAGCTCGTTTCCGACTGATAATTTTTCTATACGGAGTGAAAAATGGCAAAAATCAACGTACTAAGCTTTGAAATAGCCAACCTGATAGCCGCAGGAGAGGTCGTAGAACGTCCCTCCTCGGTTCTCAAGGAGCTCATAGAGAACTCTATCGACTCGGGCGCAAAGCATATTGTCGCCGAGATCAAAAAGGGCGGAGTAGCCCTTATCCGCGTCTCTGACGACGGTTGCGGTATGGAGAAGGAGGACCTTCCCGTAGCCCTCAAAAGACACGCCACAAGTAAAATCAGCGAAAAGGACGACCTTAATCGAATTATGACTCTCGGCTTCCGTGGCGAGGCTCTCGCCGCGATCTCCTCTGTTTCCGTGATGACCATAATCACGAAGACAAAATCTGCCGAGATCGGCTCTATGCTTACCGCCGAGGCAGGCGTCGTGACCGATATGTCCGAGGTTGGTGCAGCAGACGGAACAACCGTTGTCGTTGAGAATCTCTTCTACAACGTTCCCGCTCGCAGAAAGTTCTTGAAGAAGGATTCAACCGAGGCGATGAACGTGACCGCTCTTGTCGAGAAGGTCGCGCTCTCTCGTCCTGATATCTCCATCCAGCTTTTGATAGACGGTGAAGAGAAGTTCAAAACTCCCGGCAACTCGAGCCTAAAGGATACTATCTACGCCGTATTCGGCAAGGAGTTCGCATCCAAGCTTATTGAGGCCGACGGAACCGCTAACGGAATCCGCGTTCACGGCTTTATCGGCAGAAGCGATAATGTCAGAAAGAACAGAAATCTGCAGAATTTCTTTATCAACGGCCGATATGTCAAGAGTCTCACGGCAATGGCGGCAATCGAGAAGGCATATACCTCTTATATCGCCCCCGAGTGTTTCCCGACCTGCGTTCTTTTCCTCGAGATGAGTCCCGAGGCCGTGGATGTTAACGTCCATCCTGCAAAGCTCGAGGTCAAGTTCTCCGATGAGCGCCCCGTGTTCGAAACGGTTTATTATACCGTAAAGCGTGCAATCGAGGAGTACGAGTACCGTCCGGAGCTTACTCTTGCGAAAAAAGAGCAGAAATACAATCCCGCAAACGCCTATGTTCCCATCGGAGCAGATACCAAGGGCGAGCAGATCAGGATTACAACACCCACGCCTGCAGTAAAGACTACGGAAGTAGCCCCTGCGAGCAGAGAATATACCGCGCCTCCCAGACAGCCGAGCTATAGCACTACGTTATCGGTTAGCTCGGGCATGGGACATAGCGAGAAGCGTCCCACAGAGAAGCAGAATGACCGTATGTCCTCCGCAGAGTCTATTGCATTCCTCGAGAAGTACAGAACGGCAACTCCCGTTCAGCGTCCTGTAGAAGTAAAACCTCAAGAGTCTATCCACGTAGCAGAGCCGGAACCCGAGATCCCCGAGCATAAGATTATCGGCGAAGCATTCGACTGTTACGTTATGGTGCAGATGGAGAACACACTTCTAGTTATTGATAAGCACGCCGCTCACGAGCGCATAATTTTCGAGGATTTGAAGAAAAGTCGCGCGCAGGATGGACGTATCGCATCGCAGGCGCTTATGCTTCCCATAACCGTTATACTTCAGAGCGATGAGCTCGCCGCCGCGGCAGAGTACCGCGATGAGATTTGTTCGATAGGCTTTGAGTTTAACATCAACGAGCGCTCGGTAGATATTATGGCTATCCCTGATGCTATCAGCGCACAAGATGCCGAGGGACTCTTCGTCTCTATGCTTGGCGAGCTTTCTTCGGGACTTGGAAATCCCGAGAACACCGAGGCTATAAGAAGAGAAAAGGCGCTCTACCAGGTAGCCTGCAAGGCCGCGATCAAAGGCGGAAGAGTCTATGACAAGAGTATTATAGAATGGCTTGTAAAGCGCATTCTCACTATCCCCGATATCACCGTTTGCCCCCATGGCAGACCTGTTGCCTATAGGCTCACAAAACACGAGCTCGATAGACAATTTGATAGAATTAAGTAGAAAAAGAGAGGCAGAATAATAGTGGCAAAGTTTACCTTGCTCAAAACAGAGGGCAAAGCAAGACGCGGACGCTTTGAAACCGTCCACGGCACAATAGAAACTCCCGTCTTTATGAACGTCGGTACGTCGGCGGCTATCAAGGGCGGAATCTCCACGATGGACTTAAAGGAGGTCGGTTGTCAGGTCGAGCTCTCCAATACCTATCATCTTCACATCAGACCCGGTGACGATCTCATCTATAAGATGGGCGGACTTCATAAGTTCTTCAACTGGGATAGACCTGTTCTTACCGATTCGGGCGGATTCCAGGTGTTCTCGCTTTCCAAGCTTCGTAAGATCACCGAGGAGGGCGTTACCTTCAACTCCCACTTTGACGGAAAGCGCATCTTTATGGGTCCCGAGGAGTCAATGCGTATTCAGTCGCATCTCGGCTCGACCATCGCTATGGCTTTCGATGAGTGTGTAGAGAACCCCTCCCCCTATAAATACGTTAAGGCTTCTCATGAGCGCACGATAAGATGGCTCAAGCGGTGCCGTGCCGAGATGGATCGTCTTAACTCGCTTGAGGGCACCGTCAATAAAAATCAGCTCCTATTCGGTATAAATCAGGGCGGTACTTACGACGACCTTCGTATTGAGAATATGAAAGCCATTCGCGAGATCAACTGCGACGGTTACGCTATAGGCGGTCTTGCCGTTGGTGAGTCCGCAGATATTATGTATCACGTTATAGAGGTTGTCGAACCTTATATGCCCGAGGACAAGCCTCGCTATCTTATGGGCGTCGGTACACCACAGAACATTGTTGAGGCGGTATATCGCGGCGTAGATTTCTTCGATTGCGTTATGCCCAGCCGTAACGCAAGACACGGCAACGTATTCTCTTGGGAAGGCAAAATCAACATTCTCAACGAGAAGTACATCGACGATCCTCGTCCCATCGCACCCGAGTGCGGATGTCCTGCGTGCAAGAACTACTCCCGTTCCTACATCAGACATCTCTTTAAGGCAAAGGAAGCCCTCGGAATGCGCCTTGCCGTCCTCCATAATCTCTACTTCTATAACGAGCTGATGGCAAAGATCCGTGAGGCTCTCGACGAGGGCAAATACGAGGAGTTCTATCACAAATATAAGGACAAGCTCGCAGAGCGCAGAGCCGACTAAAATTACAAAACAAGAAATAACAAAAAAACACCCCGACAGGCATTAAATCCTGTCGAGGTGTTTTTATTATAAAAGAGTAACGCTTTTATTTCAGCGCATCGAGGTCAACTGCGTGACCGGAGCAATGCTTTCCGTCGAACATTCCATCCATATCGCAGAAATATTCGCCGCTATCCTGCTTTTTGAATCCTATAGCGCGCAGAAGCGTCTCGTCGGTCGTCTCAGCGGATGCCTTTACGCTGTGAGCTCCGCAGAGATCAATGAAATTCATCGTCTGTCTACCGAGTATGAACATTGCCTCAAAATCATCGTAACCGACGCGAGGTACAAGATCGGCTATGTATCCTACGCCGTCTCCAATCTCGAACTGTGACATTCCCATAAGCTCGAGCGAATCCACGTCAACCATAGCATAGGCAAAGAGTCCCTCACGGCAGGGAATACCGCAGGCCTCGGCGTACTTCTTCTGAACTTCTGTATCTTGAATAGGTGAAATCTTAAACATTCTTCACAGACCTCGTTGCGCGGCGTAGATATTCAACCTCGTCCTCGGTGAGATAACGCCACTTGCCTACCGGGAGGTTATTGAGCTTGAGATTGCCGATAGACACACGCGCAAGACGCTTAACCGTGAGCCCCGCTTGCTCGCACATCTTACGGATCTGGCGGTTGCGTCCTTCTTGCAGAGTCATCTTGAGTACAGTGCCGCTCTCATCGGATGCTCCGATCATAACGTCCACGGGCTTTATGGTGTATCCATCGATCTCGAGTGGAGAGGTGAGGATCTCATACTCCTCCTCGCCAACAGGCTCTGCAACCTTAACGCGATATACCTTGGGCAGAGAATGACTTGGGTGCGTCAGACGATTTTTAAGCTCGCCGTCATCAGTAAGTAGAAGCATACCCTCGGAGATAAGGTCGAGTCTACCCACGGGATAAATACGCGCGTCAACGTCGATAAGCTCGTTAACACACTTTCTGCCTCTGTCATCTGACGTGCTACACAGATATCCACGGGGTTTATTCAGCATGATATAGGTGTACTCTCGGCGCTCGTATCTTATGCGCTTGCCTCTAACGGTAACGACGTCAGATGCAGGATCGACCTTGGTGCCGGTTTCAGCAACGTGACCGTTGACTGCAACGTTGCCGTTTTTGATTTCTTCCTCTGCGGCGCGTCTTGACATTACGCCCGCCTGGGATATGAATTTTTGAAGTCTGATCTTTTCCATTGTTTGTCCTTTATTCAAATAGGCTGAAGAGGCCCTTTTTCTTTGCTTTCTTTACGTTTTCGAGCGCTATAACGTCGAATTCTTCTATATGTCCGTCAGGATAAGTCAATCGGATCTTGCCGACCGCATCACCGAGCTCGACGGGAGCGTTCAAAATTTGTGGCATATCAATATCGATCTTTGGTAGATCGTCCGTATTCTTCTTTATAATTGTAATATCACTATCAATTCCCAGTTTCACGTTACTTGTGACGCCATCCTTGACGATAGCTGAACGCATAAATTCGTTTTTTGATACAACTGTGACTCTCTCGAGTTGTGAGAAGCCAAAGTCAAGCATTTTCTCGTGCTCGCGCCAATCGTCAGGGCAGGAAAGCGTAACTGCGATCAATCTTACACCATCGCGCTCTGCCGCGCTCACAAGGCATCTTCCGCTTTTCTGTGTGTATCCGGTTTTAACGCCGATACATCCGTCATAGCGCGAGAGCAGCTTGTTGTGATTGGCGAAAAGTCGCGCGAACCCCTCCTTTTCTACTCGTTTCGTCTTGGTGGAAACGATTTCACGGAATTCAGGATATTCGAGCGCCGCCGCGGTAATTTTCGCGAGCTCAAGCGCCGTTGTGTAGTGCTCGTCATCATCGAGACCATGGGGATTTGTGAAATGCGTGTCGCATAAGCCGATCAGCGTGGCCTTTTCATTCATCAAAAAAGCGAACTCTTCTATGCTTCCGGCCACAGCATAAGCAATAGCTTCCGCCGCATCGTTGGCACTTCGGAGCATCAAAGCATACAGAAGCTCGCGTAGAGTGAATTCTTCGCCCGCGCGCAGATATGCCGAACTACCTTCAACGCCAACGGCACGAGGATCAACTTTGATTTTCTTGTTGAGATTTTCGCGCTCGATCGCAACGAGTGCGGTCATTATCTTCGTGGTGCTTGCCATAGGAAGGCGCGCATTTTCGTTCTTTGCGTACAGTATAGTGTCGCTTTCGGGCTCATAGATCACGGATGCCTTTGCATTGACAGAAAAATCGCTTGCCGCACCGACATTTATTCGTAAAATTGGAATGACGGATGATAAGCAGAGCATGATGGCAACCGCTCTACGTAGCATACAAAACATAATCTTCTTCATAGGCTTATCTTAACCGTAGAAGAGAATAAAATTCAGGGCAAATTATGACAATGCGCCCTTGATTTTATCGATAATCTCGGGCGAGCGCTCTATCAGCGAGACGATTCTGTCTATTGAATCCGCGCCGCCACCCTCGATCGGTATCATGGATATTTCGGCGTTTTTGCCCACCGCAATGAAGGCAATGGGTGTCACAGTCATCGCTGTGCCGCCACCGCCACCAAAGCTCTTGTCGTTTATATTGCGCTTTCCCGAGTAGTCAAGACCGCCGCTGGCAAATCCCAGCGTGATCTTTGACACGGGTATAATAGTGACTCCGCTCGGCGTGTTTATGGCAGAGCCGAACGCCGCATCCGGAGTTGTGAAATCACGTATTCCCTCAAGCGAGGTCTTGATGATCTCGCTCATTTTGTTTCCATCTGCTCCGAACTCCTTTATAGCCTTACCCTCGCTTTTTGTCTTGATTTCTGACACTCTTTAAGGTAGAGAACAAGGGTGAATACAAGGCGGTAAAACGAAGTTTTCAAAGTAATGTCAAAAGGGCAGCTTGATTGTTCTGCCTCACAATAACTTGCAGATACGGCTTTTCTGTCGATGTACGACAATAAGACGTTCCTAAAAATCTCGGCATATCCATATGCTATCGGATGCGCTTGATTAGATGCCGGACGCGGTATTGCGTTGATTTCTACACGCGATCCATCGAGGGCATAGTTGATTAGTTTTATTATAGATAACACACCGATCTTATTGCCTTTCGATCCTGTGCTTTTTTGCTTTTGTTGGGGTGTCAGAGTGAAGGAAACTATAGTAAAATCGAAATCAAAGATAAATCGGTTATCATACCTGATGCGTATCGAAACCGTCTGTGTAATTATCAAAAGAATTATCAAAATGATAAGTACTGCCTGAAGTCCCGATAGCATCCAGGTTACCAATGAAGCTTACTCTCCGAGATCCTGATAATCGTCTGCGGAGGGCTCGCCGTCGTCTTCGATGCTTTCGACGGGCTCTGTTACAGTCTCTGCCTCCGATTCAACTGCTATATCGCCTTCAACATCTGCGGCGTCACCGATAATCTCATCGATAAGCGACATCTGCTCGCCACCCTCGATTGTCTCCTCGGATGCCTCCTCGATCTCGTGCTTTCTAATGCGCTGGAACATAGCAGTAATCTCCTCGGTGGTCGTGGGGAGCTTTGAAAGGCTTTCAAGACCGAAGCAGCGAAGGAAATCAGACGTAGTTCCGTAGAGCATGGGACGACCGGGAACGTCAAGACGCCCCTTGCACTCGATGAGTCCGCGATCTATGAGGTTATTCATAGCATACGAGGAATCTACACGGCGCAGGGTGTCCACAAATGCACGGGTTACGGGCTGGTTGTATGCGACGATGGCCAGAGCCTCAAGAGAGGAGGTCGAGAGCGTACCGCTCTTCTTTATTCCGAGAGCAGAGCGTATCTCCGTAAGGTAATATTCCTTCGTGCAGAGCTGGCACTCATCCTTGAAGGTGAGGAGCACGACGCCGCGGGGAATATCGGAGTTGTTGTAGAGAAGCGCATAATCTGCGACCTTATCCTTGATCTGCGAGGGTGTAACCTCAAAAACGCGCGCAAGCGTCGCGTAGGAGATTGGGTGACCTGCGGCAAAGAGAATTGCCTCCAGCGCCTCTTCGAAAACGATCTCACGCTCCGGAGCGGTATCTTTAGTTTCTTCAACGATTACATTGACGCTATCACTCATTGTCTTCATCCTCCTTGTTTTCGTCGTTATCGTCCACTACGGGAGGGAGGTCAAATTCACTCTCCATATTCTCAGGTGGAACGTAATCGGGATTAAGCATAAATTTCATTTCAAGTCCGCACTCGTCGTATTCCACGACGTCCTCAATAACGTGCACGGTAGTAATTGTTATTCTGCGAAGCTTTATCAGCTCTAGTATACCCATAAAGCGTGCAACCAATTCAGCGCGGCTCTCCGAATCCTTGAGTAAGAAGAAGAGCGATGCCTCCTCGTGCTCCTCAAGAAGCGAGCAGATCTCTTCAATCTTTTCTTCGACCGAAACGACGTGGCGTTTGATCAGGGGATTTACAAGCTCGGAGGGCTTACGCGCGGTTTCCGCAATCTTCATACGGCGGAGCACCGAGGCGAGCGCCTTGGTCAGAAGCTCGGTATCGAGATCGAGAGGAAGCCCCTTTTCGGGCGGGATATCGTCTGTTCCTTTAGTATATCTGCCCGAGAACTGCTCGTAAAGAGGGCCAAACTCCTTTGCAACGAGCTTTGCCTGCTGATAGAGAAGAAGGGCATCTGCGATCTCACGACGGGGATCGTTTTCGGTTCCTTCCTCGTGAGGCAGGATCATCTTGGATTTTATGAGCATCAGCTCGCTCGCCATAACGATGAACTCGCTGGCAACCTCGAGATCCATGCGCTCCGCCTCTGCGAGGTACTCCATATACTGATCGCAAATGAGCGCAATGGGAATATCGGTGATGCTCACCTTGTTTTTACTTATAAGTGTCAAAAGCAGGTCGAGAGGACCCTCAAATTGATCCAGTCGATAAGTCAATTGTTCAATCATTGTTTACCTCAAATAAAAGGAAATAAAGACCAGAAGCTAGTGATAAGCCAAGACATGCCTTCTATTGCAAATCCAAGAATATTGGAAAGAGAAAGACAGAACGCCGGAATGGCAAGAACGGGATTGTTTGCAATGAAAGGCAGCGAGAGTGCGGCATCCGAAATTATATTACCGATAAGCAACCAGCCGATAAGAATGTAATAAATAGTTCTCTCGTGGCGCATGATTGCAAAATAATGCTTCGGCGGCAGCAATAAACCAAGGATTCTCGAGCCGTCAAGCGGAGGCACGGGAATCAGATTAAATATCGCGATACCCAGATTAACAACGTGGAAAATATAGAAAAACTGCATTGCGTTGTAAGTAACGTTAAATGCAAATTCGGCAGGCGTACTGCGTGCCAATAAATTTATTAGTGCTTTTTGGAAAATTAAAAAAACAGGTGCAGCAAAGAATGAAATCATTAAATTGATTAGCGGTCCCGCAAGAGCCGATATAGCAAATCCGCGGCGCGGATTTTTGAAGTTTCTTGCATTAATAGGAACAGGCTTCGCCCATCCAAAGTGGAAAAAGATCATGCAAATGGCGCCAACAGGATCCAGGTGCTTGAGGGGATTCAGTGAAAGTCGGCCAAGATTCTTCGCCGTAGGGTCGCCCATCTTATATGCGGCATATGCGTGCGCATACTCATGGACGGTTAAGGTTATGAGAACTGCCAGGGCAGATAGAGCATAATAAGGTAAATCGTTCATTTGGAGATTCCTTTTTGTAAAATTATTTTATCGAGTCGAAAATTTTACTCCAAAGCTCGTCCTTGCCGTCACGTGTAACAGATGAGAAGGGAAGCACGCTTATGCCGGTTCCCTTAAAGTAGTTTTCCTCGAAAGAGTCAAGCTGGCGACGAAGCTCACTCTTGGAGAGCTTGTCAGCCTTGGTAGCAACTACGATAAACGGAACGCCGCAGTCGATAAGCCAGTTGATCATCATAATGTCGTCATCAGTAGGACCTACTCTTACGTCGATGAGCTGGATTACCAACTTAATGGCGTCCGCCGACGGATTCTTGAGGAAATAATCCTCCGTGAGACTACTCCAGGATCGCTTGGATTCCTGAGAGCGTCTTGCATACCCGTATCCCGGAAGATCTACGAGATAGAGCTGCTTGTCGATATCGTAATAGTTAATAGTGATGGTTTTGCCGGGAGTCGAAGAAACTCTGGCAAGAGATTTTCTGCCGAGCATCGTGTTGATAAGCGAGCTTTTACCGACGTTTGATCTACCCGAGAGGGCTACCTCCGGACGCGGATCGCGAGGGAACTGCTTAGCGTTACCAACCGTCATTGCGATGTTCGAGTTGTTTATGTTGATTTTCATTTTAAATACCGTCTTTTTTGATTAAAGAATTTGCAAGCACGTCGTCTGCTGTTTTGCAGGGGATGAACTTGAGGTTAGCACGCGCCTCGGAATCTATCTCATCAAGATCGCGCATATTATCTGCAGGGATAAGAACGGTAGAGATGCCTGCACGGTATGCCGCAAGGGTCTTTTCCTTAAGACCACCGATGGGCAACACCTTGCCACGCAGAGTGATCTCTCCTGTCATTGCAACGTCGCGTTTTACCGGAATACCTCCGAGAGCACTAACCATAGCAGTAACCATGGTCACACCGGCAGAAGGGCCGTCCTTGGGAATTGCACCTTCGGGGAAGTGAATATGAATATCCTGAGTTTTATAGAAATCAGCAGGAATACTGTATTTATCTGCAATCGTTCTTACGAGCGAGTGCGCAATCTTCGCCGACTCCTTCATAACCTCTCCGAGAGAACCGGTAAGCTCGATTTTGCCCGAGCCTTCCATTACCGCAACCTCGACCTTGAGAAGATCGCCGCCTACCTGCGTGTATGCAAGACCGTTTACTACTCCAATGGGGTCAGCGTCCTCGAGCTTTTCGTCGAGAACCTTGACTTTGCCGAGGAATTCCACGATATTTTTCTCTGTTATTCTTACCGATTTTACATCGGTTTCTGCAATCTTCTTTGCGCTTTTTCTGATGAGCGATGCGATTTCGCGCTCCAGATTACGGACACCGGCCTCACGAGTGTATCCCTTGATAAGCGCAAGAATACCGTTGTCGGTAATCTTAAAGAGCTTCTTTGTCATACCATTGCGCTTCAACTGCTTTGGAACGAGGTGGTTTTTCGCTATAGCGAGCTTCTCCGTGTCGGTGTAAGTGGAGAGCTCGATGATCTCCATTCTGTCGAGTAGAGGCGCAGGAATTCCATCATAGCTGTTTGCCGTAGCGATGAAGAGTGTTTCGGACAGATCGATGGGAATCTCCATGAAGTTGTCACGGAAGCTCTTGTTCTGCTCGGGGTCGAGAACCTCGAGAAGAGCAGAGGTGGGGTCACCTCTGAAATTATTGGACATCTTATCGATCTCATCGAGAACTATAACGGGATTCTCCGCCTTTGCATTGATCAAAGCGGATACGATTCTTCCGGGCATAGCTCCGACGTAGGTCTTTCTGTGTCCGCGAATCTCGGCCTCGTCATGCATACCACCAAGAGAAACCCTGGCGTATTTTCTGCCAAGCGCACGAGCGATAGAGGCCGCCACAGAGGTCTTACCAACACCGGGAGGTCCTACAAGACATATTATCTGATTCTTTACGTCGGGAGAGAACTGCTTAACTGCGACGAACTCAAGTATACGCTCCTTGACCTTTTCAAGACCGTCGTGATCCTCGTTGAGTATAGCTCTTGCCTCGTCAACGGTTACGGAATCCTGAATCTTGATACCAAAGGGAAAATCGAGACAAGTGTCGAGGTACGCACGGATAACAGTGCCTTCCGCCGCACCAAAGGGGGTCTTCGCGAGCTTGCTGACCTCTTTGAAGAGCTTTTCCTTGATCTCGTCGGGCATTTTTGCCGCTGCTATTTTCTCTTCGTATTCACGGATTTCATCGTCATCGTCATCGCCGAGCTCCGACTGAATGGCTTTTATCTGTTCGCGAAGGAAATAATCCTTCTGATTTCTGTCAATCTTATCGCGAACCTGCATCTGAATGTCGTGCTCGCATTCAAGGAGCATGAACTCTTCTTCAAGCGCAACGAGGAGCTTCTCGAGTCTGGGCTTGACACGCATCGATTCAAGGACGGTCTGTTTGTTCTTGTAGTCGATTATAGCAGAGGACGCTACAAAGTCCGCCAAATATCCGGGAGCAGAGATTGATTCTGCCGCGAGACGCATCTCCTCCGTAAAGGTGGGATGGTAATTCTTCAGATTCGCGAGGTGGGATTTGACCTCCATAACCAGAGCGTCGCATACATTGTCGTTCTTGGTTACCGAATTCTCCTTTTTTGCTGTGCCGCTGACAACCATAAACCCAGGCTCGAAGTCAAAGGAATCAATTTTGACTCTCGCAATGCCCTCGAAGACAACGGAGAGATTGCCCTGTGGATTCTTTACCACGTGTACAATTTTCGCAAGCGTTCCGACGCGATACATATCTTGTTCTTTGGGATCCTCAACAGCGAGATCCTTCTGTGCAACAAGTATGATTTTTGCATCGTGAACGGTTGCCGCCGCGGTGAATGCCTTCAGCGAGATATTACGCACGATCTCTATGCTGGTCTGAACACCGGGGAAGGCGACTATGCCGCGCAGTGCTATGGCAGGAAGCGAAACTTCCTTGTATATATCAATTGTATCTGACATTTGCTAACTCCAATCAGCCGATAAAACGGCAGTTTACATAATAATTCATACTATTATATCACACCTTGCCGGAAAAATCTAGCAATTTTTAAAATATTTCGCACATTTTACAAAAAATAAACAAATAATCGTATTTAGAGAGATTTAAAGTAAATATTTTAGGGAAATTTCGCACTTTTCATTGACTAAAAGTTAAAAGTGTGCTATCATATTATGTTGAGATAGTATGAGAAAAGGAGGCTTGTATGCGAATACTCGGAATAGACCCCGGTTTTGCCATTGTAGGTTGGGGCATAATAGATAGTGAACGCGGTAATATTCGCCCTGTTGCTTATGGTGCGATTACCACACCTGCACATACCAGCCTTGAATCAAGATTGCTAACGATTCAGCGCGACCTTGAGTCGCTCATAGAAAAATATAAGCCCGACGAAATGGCAATTGAGGAGCTCTTTTTCAATACCAACATTACAACGGGTATTGCAGTTGCAGAGGCGCGAGGCGTTATTCTTTGCACGGCGCATCGCCTAGGTCTCAGAATTAGTGAATACACACCGCTTCAGGTCAAGCAGGCTGTTGTCGGATACGGAAAAGCAGAGAAGCACCAGGTAATTTCAATGGTTGCCTCGCTTCTTAAACTGCCTAAACCGCCGAAGCCCGATGACGCGGCGGACGCAGTAGCAATAGCAATTTGTCATTCAAACTCAAATGGCTCGGCAATGAGCAAATATTTCAATCAAAGGTAACAGGTTATGTGGCTTGCAGATAAATGGAAAGATTATCAGATAATAGATACCTCCGATGGAGAAAAGCTTGAATACTGGGGTAATTATAGCCTCATTCGTCCCGATCCTCAGGTAATATGGAAGTCGGACAAGCGTGATACTCTTTGGACGCGTGCCGATGCCAGTTATAAAAGAAGCCATTCGGGCGGTGGTGCTTGGAGCGAGAACAGACTCCCGGAGTGCTGGAATATCAACTACGGTGATCTTCGCTTTAAGATAAAGCCCATGGGATTCAAGCACACCGGCCTTTTTCCCGAGCAGGCAACGAACTGGGATTGGATGCGTGAGCTTATTACCTCGGCGGGAAGACCTATTAAGGTCCTCAATCTTTTTGCATATACGGGCGGTGCTACGGTTGCTTGCGCTAAGGCGGGTGCAGCAGTTTGTCACGTTGATGCATCGAAAGGAATGGTAGCAGCGGCGAAAGAGAACGCTGCGTTGTCGGGTCTTTCCGATGCGCCTATCCGATACATAGTTGACGATTGCAAGAAGTTCGTTGAGCGCGAGATCAGACGCGGTAATAAGTACGATGGCATCATTATGGATCCTCCCTCCTACGGAAGAGGTCCGACAGGCGAGGTTTGGAAGATCGAGGAAGCTATCGATGACTTCGTTAAGCTTGTCTCGGAGGTCCTTTCTGATGATCCGCTGTTCTTCTTGCTGAACTCATATACCACGGGACTTTCGGCTTCTGCCATGAAATATATCACGGATATAAGACTTTTAACGAAAAGAAATGGAAAGAGCATCGCAGATGAAATCGGCCTTCCTGTTAAGAGAACGGGCCTTGCCTTGCCCTGCGGCTCCAGTGTAAGAGTTACGTTTAATAAGGAATAAACGATGAGCAATGAAATTATCAGAACCGAGGGGCTCGGATTCGTATACGATGATGACGACTCGGTGAAACGAGAGGCAATACCTGCACTTGACAGTGTAAGTATTTCTATTGCAAGGGGAGAATACGTCGCGGTCCTTGGTCATAACGGATCGGGCAAGTCTACCTTTGCAAAATTACTCAATTTAATACTAACTCCAACGGTTGGAAAGATATATATCGACGGTCGTGACGTAACGGAAGAGAACTTTACCGAGGATGACGTTTTCGAGATTCGTAAGAAGATAGGTATGGTCTTTCAGAATCCCGACAACCAGCTCGTTGCAACTGTTGTAGAAGAAGACGTGGCTTTCGGTCCGGAAAATCTTGGATTGCCTCGTGAGGAAATCCGCCGTCGAGTAACCGAGGCTCTTTGCCTTGTCGATATGCAGGAGTATACTCATCATGCACCTCATAAGCTTTCCGGCGGTCAGAAGCAGCGAGTTGCTATTGCCGGTATAATCGCTATGAAGCCTGATGTAATTATCTTTGACGAGTCTACCGCTATGCTCGATCCTATGGGCAGACGCGAGGTCGTCGGCATTATGGAGCGCCTCAATCGTGAGGAAGGAATCACAGTTATCAATATCACTCACTATATGGAAGAGGCTGCGAGAGCCGACCGTGTCATCGTTATAAACGATGGAAAAATAGCGCTTGATGGTACAGCGCGCGAAGTTTTCGCGCGTACAGAGGAGCTTCACTCCATGGGACTCGAATCACCGCAGGGCGTTGAGCTTATTGCAGAGCTTCGTGCCTCCGGCATCGCTTTAGATTTCAACGCGCTGACCGCGGAGGAGTGCGAGGAAGCGATTGCTAAGCTTCTTGAAGGAGGTGTCGTTAATGGATGAAGTGTTAAGACTTGACGGCGTTTCTTTTGTGTACGGCGAGGGTACGCCTTTTAGAAAGGTTGCACTTGATAACCTATCGGTTTCCTTTGAGCGCGGTAAGATAACCGGTCTTATCGGTCATACCGGTTCAGGAAAATCCACACTTGTCAATCTCCTTAACGGCATCAATAAACCCACCGAAGGTCATGTGTATCTTTCGGGCGAGGATATTTGGGCAAAACCTAAGGAGATATCTAAAATCAGAGACCGTGTAGGTCTTGTTATGCAGTATCCCGAATATCAGCTCTTTGACGAGACTGTACGCGAGGATATTGCCTTTGCGCCCAAGAATCTCGGACTTTCGGAGGAAGAGATCGCCGAGCGCGTAAATGAGGCGGCGAAGCTTACAGGCTTAACCGAAGATCTGCTCGATAAATCTCCGTTTGAGCTTTCCGGCGGACAGAAGCGTCGCGCGGCTATAGCAGGTATTCTTGCTATGCGCCCCGAGGTTCTTGTTCTTGATGAGCCTGCGGCAGGTCTTGATCCTCGCGGAAGACGTGAGATCCTCGGTTCGCTTCGCGAATACGTTAATAAGAATAATGCGTCCATTATACTCGTCAGTCACTCTATGGAGGACATGGCGTACTACTGTGACAACGTAGTTGTAATGAGCAAGGCGAAAATCTTCGCCGAAGGCGCGGTAGATGAAATCTTCTCAAGAGGTGACGAGCTCTCTGAAATCGGACTGGACGTTCCTATGATTTCGAAGATAGCTACAAATCTTAAAAAGCGCGGATTCAATCTCGATGGCAGACTTTACACCGTCGAGGGTGTGCGCGATGCGATCCTTTCGTATAGAAAGGGGGCAGAGAAATGATTTCAGATATTACTCTTGGCCAATTCTTCCCGGGATTTTCTGTGATCCATAAGCTGGATCCGAGAACAAAAATCATTTTGTCGGTTCTTTTTATCGTTGCAATCTTTGTTGCTAATAACGTTGCGGCGTTCCTTCTTTTGACCTTAGCCGTGATTGTTACTATCGCGTTGAGCCGTATATCCTTTAAGGTGATTTTCAAGGGAATAAAGCCTATAATTTTCATCTTGATTTTTACTGCGCTTCTTAATCTCTTTCTCACTACGGGAGAAGGTGAGCCGCTCGTTCAGTTTTGGGTGATCAAGATTTACAAAGAGGGAATAGTTCGCGCCTTCTTTATGGCATACAGAGTTATTCTTCTTATCGTAGGCACCAGCATACTCTTGACGTATACGACCTCGCCTATCTCGCTTACCGATGGACTCGAGTCGCTTCTCTCACCGTTGAAAGCGATAAAAGTTCCTGTGCATCTTTTTGCAATGATGATGTCTATAGCCCTTCGTTTTATTCCTACCTTGGTCGAGGAGACCGAGAAGATAATGAACGCGCAGAAATCGCGCGGCGCAGATTTCTCGAGTGGCGGACTTATCAAGCGCGCTAAGGCGCTAATACCCATTCTTATTCCGTTGTTCGTCTCATCCTTCAAGCGTGCAGACGAGCTCGCAACCGCCATGGAATGCAGGTGCTATAGAGGCGACAAGAATCGAACAAAGCTCGTAAAGCTGACCTTCAAAGTACGTGATTTTGTTTGGATTTTAGTCTATGTAGCAGTTTTGGCATCAATGGTGGCTTTTGGGTATCTCTCTCGTCAGGTTGGTGGTAACTTCTTTATCCTTGGATTGATTTGATTTATTATTGGAGGCACTATGAAGTATTTTGCTAAAATCAAATATCTTGGCAGTGCCTTCCACGGCTTTCAGGTTCAACCGGAGAAGCGGACGGTGCAAGGAGAACTGTGCCAGGCGCTGAAGCTCGCTACAGGTGTGCCCTGTAAGGTTACAGGATGCAGTCGAACCGATGCGGGAGTTCATGCAAACGAGTTCTGCATTACGGTCGACGCCGATGGCGCAACCGTTCCTCCTGATAAGCTGCCGATAGCAGTTTCTCGGTTTCTGCCTGATGATTTATCACTGTTTTGGGCAAAAGAGTGTGATGCAGATTTTCATCCGCGTTACGATGTAAAGTCAAAAGAGTATCTCTACCGTATAATCAATCAGAAGATATACGATCCTTTTGAGGTAGGCAGAGCCTGGTTCCCTCAGCGCACAGTCTCCACTGAAGGCATAGCCAGAATGCAGAAAGCGGCAGACTATTTTATAGGTAAACACGATTTTTCAACCTTTATGTCCGAGGGCTCGGATGTCACCGATTGTGTCAGAACTGTGTTCTATCTTTTGGTAGAGGAGAAGGACGGCCTTATTGAAATTCGCATTTCCGCCGACGGTTTCCTTTATAACATGGTCAGAATTATAGTTGGAACACTTATGGAGATCGCATACGGTAGATTTTCTCCCGAGGATGTCCCTGTTATGATCGAGGCTTGTGACAGATCGAGAGCCGGTATGACGGCACCTCCGTTTGGACTTTATCTAAACAAGGTCGTTTACTGATGCGCCTTATTTTTACAGTTTAAAAATCACTCCCGCGAGGCAAAATGTAAAAAAGCCTTTGCGGGAGTTTTTTATGCAAAAGAAAATCATAATTGGCATAGCGGCAGGAATTTTGATAGTCACAATACTGTCTTTTATCGTTGTTGTATGCGCATCAATATATATCGGTCGAACGGTTAGCTTCGATGAAGACGAGCGCCTTTTTAACGCGGCTAAAAGCGACACGTTGACGCGATTTTACGCTAATGCAGGCGAATATGGAGAGAAATATACTCCTGTTGAAATCAGCGCGATTACAATGGGCGAAAACTTGAAAAGCTACTATTCGCTTGAAGAAATATCAGAATCCCTCACTTGCGGAATTGTTGCCGTGGAGGATAAAGAGTTTTACGATCACGGAGGCGTTAATTTTAGGCGCACCGTGATGGCGGCGTTTAATCAAATATTCAAGGTGAGCGATAGCTTTGGCGCATCTACTATAACACAGCAGGTAATTAAGAACATAAGCGGTGATAACGAGCACACCGTGAAAAGAAAGTTGTCGGAAATTTTTAGGGCCATTCGCATCGAGGAGAGTCACAGTAAGGACGAGATATTAGAGCTGTATCTAAATATCCTGCCCCTCGGCGATAACGTTATCGGTGTTGGCATGGGCGCGCTTCATTATTTCGGCAAAGAGCCGTCGGAGCTTTTGCCCGAGGAGGCGGCAGTATTGATCGCGCTGGCGAACGCACCATCGCTATATAGCCCGTACAACAATCCCGAAAAGTGCACGGCAAAGCGAAATACCGTTCTTCGTGTTATGGCAGAGGAGGAGGTAATAAGCACAGAGGGATACGAAAGTGCCGTAAAAGCAGAGATCAAGGTTTTGCCGCGCGATGGTGTGAGCGAGAATGTGTATTCTTGGTTCGTTGAAACGGTCATCGCAGAAGCGTCGCATGATTATGCAAAAGCGCATGGTGTTTCAGAACAAGCCGCGCGTCTTATATTACTTGCTAGCGGATATAGCATTTATACAACGCAGAATCTTAACGTCCAGAGCGAGCTTGATAGGTATTTTCATAATCTTGACCATTTTCCTAATGAGGCGCAACAAGGGTTGGATTTCAGTATGGTAATTTCTGATTCTCAGACGGCAGATCTTCTCGCAATCGTCGGCTCGGTAGGCAACAAACAAGCAAATCTAATTACCAATCACGCGACAGTACCACATACTCCCGCGTCGACTTTAAAGCCGCTCGCGCTTTACGCCTCACTTATCGATAGTGGTGAGATCTCATGGTCCACCGTTTTCGATGACGTACCGCTTGAATTTATAGATGGTACGCGCCCATATCCTGCCAATTCGCCGAACGTCTATAATGGCTTAATCACGGTTAAAGAGGCACTTTGCACGTCAAAAAATACTATAGCAATGCGATTATATCAAATGCTGGGAGCAGAGCGGATATATAACAATTTGACAAATAACTTTGGGTTCAACATCGTCCGTAGCGAGTATAATACTAAAGGCGATAAGATCACAGATCTTGCCCCGGCACCTTTGGCACTAGGACAGTTATCACGAGGTATCAGTCTGCGTGAGCTTACCGAGGCCTACACAGTATTTCCATCGGAAGGCACTTTGAATGAAGGCAGAAGCTATACACGCATCGTTGATTCGTCCGGCGAGATCGTTTTAGAAAAAGAATTAAAATCGAAGCAAGTATATAAGGCTGAAACCGCCGCAATAATGAATCAGCTTCTTATGAATGTAACCGATCATGGCACGGCTAAGACCATCACACTCGGCAATTTCATTGATACCGCAGGCAAGACGGGTACTTCTGGAGGCAATCTTGAGAAGCTTTTTGTTGGATACACACCGTATTTGACCGCCGGAATTCGAGTAAGCTACAACGATTCCAAAACTGCGGTTGGAGCGCTTGAAAAGACCCATCTTGAAATTTGGGACGAGGTTATGACGGAAATACACGAAGAAATGCTTGACAAATATAGCGAGTGGAGTAAGAGCTTTTCTGTGGCAGAACTTGAATATCTGCCGTATTGCAAGGACTCGGGACAACTATTTTCCGAAAGCTGTATGCTTGATCCGCGCGGCAGCAGAATAGAATACGGATATTTCACCGATAGTAACAAGCCACGCGAATTCTGCAACACTCACATCGAGGTTTACTATGATATAGAGACAGAGGCAATCGCTCATGAAGGGTGTCCCTCGGATTCGCTGATTAAAATAGCGCTTCTTGATGTGCCGTGGCGCGCTTTTCCTACAGAGATCTTAGTTGCTGATGCCGAGTACGTTTATCGCAGGGGAGATGATAATACGCCGCTTGCGAATAGCTTTGATTTGCCATATTTCCAAAACGCTCTGCCGCCTGATGTTTATGTAGGTAGGGGCGTGAAGAAAAAACAGTTTAATCACGCATGTTATCTTCACGATTAGCCTTTACTTTTTTTCGCCATTATGATATAATCTACACGCGGAGGCTTGTTTATGGATCTTGAAATAATTTACAGTAATAGAAAAACGATCTCCATCACCGTGAAAGAGGGGAGAGTGATCGTCCGTGCGCCGAGGGGTATCTCTCAAGCGCGCATCGATTCGTTCATTAATAAAAATCTCGCGTGGATAGAAAAACGAATAGAAATAACCAAGAATCAGCACGATCCGATAGCTTCGATGACCGATGCGCAGATCAAGCGACTTCGTGAATTGGCGCGAACTTATCTGACGGCAAAAACGGAAGAATACTCCGAAATTATGGGTTTAAAATTTGGCAGAATAACGATAACGGGAGCAAAAACTCGCTTCGGTTCCTGCTCGTCAAAGGGTAACATCTCCTATTCTTATCGTTTGATGCTATATCCCGAGGCGGCAATAGACTATGTTGTTGTGCATGAGCTTGCACACCTTGTGGAGATGAATCACTCGCGTCGTTTCTATGCGATAGTTGAGAAGGTTCTGCCGGATTACAAGGAGCGAGTTAAGCTGCTGAAAAAATAAAAAGGATGCAAAAACTGCATCCTTTTTGTCATATTTCAAGAGTGTGCGATACAAGCTTGTCTCCCTCGTAGACGAGCTTAAGAGAGAAAAATCGTTTTTCGGTGTCGAGCAGCTTCAGGAAGATCTTATCTCCCTCCCACATAGGAAGCGACAATAATTCTTCTTTTTTGATCCACTCCAGCACGCCTTCATTACAATCTTGCTTTATATCGCCGGTATATTCGGTTGCGGAGAACAAATGCATATATTCAGTGCCATAAAGATCAGATACGAATGTTATTATTCCACGGTAATGCGGTGAGGGGAGTGTAAGCCCGGTCTCCTCGATGACCTCACGGCGTACACAATCAAATGGGGATTCGCCCTCTTCGAGTTTTCCTCCGATTCCTATCCATTTATCCTTATTCATATCATATTCTTTCTTGATACGGTGCAGCATAAGGTATGCACAGTCTTTTTCTATATAGCAAAGAGTAGTATTAAACATCAGCGACTTCCTTTCTTGTAACACTAGTATTTTATCACAAACAAAAGACTTTTTCAAGCGGTTAAAAATATTTGTAAATAAAATGTTATATTTAATAAAATGTCTTGACATTTTCGAACTTTCTGTTATAATAGTTAAGTGTTTAATTATTAACGTCTAAATGAAGGAAGGGCAAGATGTCAGAAAATAAGATATTTACCGCGGTAAATATGATGATGCAGACAGATAAGATGCATCGCTGTCTTTTAGAGTTCAAGGCTAAAGATTTTGGTATGCACGTCACGAGCCATAGAGTTCTTATGCATTTGGCGCGATTTGATAAGCTACCGTCGCAAAAGGAGCTCGCCGATAGGCTATCTATAACGCCTGCGGCGGTGACGGGAATCTTGAAACGTCTTGAGGCGGAGCAGTACATTGAGCGTACTCTTGGCACAGACAATAGGTATAATGAGATTTCCATAACCGATAAGGGAAGAGCTGTGGTCGATGATACACGCTTGACCTTTGGCAATGCCGATAGAGCACTTTTTGAGGACTTCTCGGATGAGGAACTTGATGTTTACGTTAGGTGCCTTGAGAAGATGCAAGCAAATATTAGAAAGCAATTACCCGAAGAAAGGAAAAAGCAATGAAAAGATGGATGAAATACGTAAAGCCGTACCTTAAATCCTTCATACTAGGTCCTCTTGGTATGATTATAGAGGTTATAGGCGAGATGTTCATGCCGCTTCTCTTGGCGGTAATGATAAATAAAGGCGAGGAAGGCACGCTCGATGAGGCAACAAGCATAGGTATCGCCGCTGTTCTTATCGGCATCGTGCTTCTTATGATGGCAGGCGGTGTTGCGGGCGCATACTTCGGCGCGAAGGCGTCGGTCAACTTTGCCGCTGACCTCAGGCGCGACGTATATGCAAAGGTGCAGAAATACTCGTTTGCCAATATTGATAAGTTTTCTGCCAGCTCGCTCGTTACTCGTATGACTAACGACGTAACTCAGCTTCAGAACTTCGTCAATATGTTACTTAGAATGGCCCTCCGTTCCCCCGGAATGCTGATCGGTGGTATAGTTATGGCAATAATGCTCAAGCCTACGCTGTCAGTCGTTCTTGCGGTCACAATTCCTCTTATGATAATCGTTATCGCTCTGCTTATTAAGATAAGCTTCCCGCGCTTTAACGTGATGCAGAAGAAGATTGATAAGCTTAACTCCACGGTAAGAGAGAACGTTACGAATGTCAGAGTCGTTAAGTCTTTTGTTAGAGAAGACTTCGAGACCGAGAAATTCGAGCGCGATAATAAGGATCTCAAGGACGCAGGAATGAGAGCTATCAAGCTCGTCGTTATGATGTTCCCCGTGATGAATTTCTTTATGTATGCCACAGTTATTGCGGTAATTTGGACAGGACACGGTATCGTTCTTGATGGCGGTATGGAGGTTGGAGATCTTAGCGCATTTGTTAGCTATACAACCATGATACTTTCTTCCTTGATGATGGTTACTATGCTTCTTATGACTGCGTCTCGTGCTATGGCTTCTGCTCGCAGAATCAGCGAGGTTCTTGATGAGAAAGTTGATATTGCCGATACAGAATATGCTGATTTTGGCAGAAAAGTTGAGGTAGGAAACATCGAGTTCAAGAACGTTAGCTTTAGATATTACAAGAATAGCGAAGAGGCCGTTCTTGATAATATCAACCTTAATATCAAGGCGGGCTCGACTGTAGGAATTATTGGATCTACCGGATGCGGGAAAACGACACTCATATCTATGATCCCCCGTCTCTATGATGTCGATGCCGGTGAGGTTTTGATTGATGGAGTTAACGTAAAGGATTATTCTCTTGAGAACCTTCGCGACGGTATTGGAATAGTTCTTCAGAAGAATCTTCTTTTCTCCGGAAGTATAGAGTACAACCTCCGTTGGGGCGACGCTAATGCTAGCGAGGAAGAGGTCGTAAGAGCTGCAAAGCATTCCGCCGCAGATAAGTTTGTGACTTCCTTTAGCGATGGATATGATACACTTCTTGATAAGGGCGGTATGAATCTGTCCGGAGGTCAGAAGCAGAGACTCTGTATCGCAAGAGCGCTTCTCAAGAAGCCGAAGATCCTTATTCTTGATGATTCGACAAGTGCTGTTGATACAGCAACCGAGGCACAGATTCGCGAGGCGTTTGCTACCGATCTTCCCGATTGCACCAAGATTATTATTGCGCAGAGAATAAGCTCTGTTAAATATGCGGATACCATCGTAGTTATGAATGACGGCAGAATTACCGGAATAGGCACTCACGATGAGTTGCTTGAATCTAACGAAGAATACAGCGAGATATACTACTCGCAGATGGACAAGAAGGGTGCGTGAGAGTATGGCAAGAACACTCGAAGAACTTAAAAAGCAATACAATAGCGTCTCTCACGGCGAGTCGCTTCGAGGACCCGGCCCCGGAAGAGGTCCCGGTCCGCGCGCGAAAGGAAAGCCCAAGAATATTGGCAAGACGGTAGGTCGTCTCCTTTCTTACGTTGGAAAGTATAAGTTTAGACTGATTTTGGTCTTCCTTTGTATGCTTTTGACAACGGTATCATCGCTTTGCGGAGGATATCTTATTGCTCCAATAATTAACAGAATCACCTTGGCGGTTAGCCCTGATACAGTATTGAAGCCCAGTGCGATCGCTGAGTTTGCCGACAAAATAATCGAGGCTTTCATATCCACGCCTTTCATATCCTCGCTTATGGGCAGTACGGCGAGGGAAATCACCGTTTACGTTTTTGGCGCATTGATTATTCTTGCGTCGGTATATGGTATATCGGCCTTTGGTAGCTACCTTCAGGCACGTCTGATGGTATCTGTATCGCAGAATTCCATCAAAGCAATACGTGATGATCTGTTTGCAAAGCTTCAGACTCTCCCCGTGAGATATTTTGATTCACATCCCACCGGAGAGATCATGAGCCGCTTTACCAATGATGTCGATAACATCGACGTTATGCTTAACAACTCGTTGACGTCTATCGTGAGCGGTGTTATCAGCCTTCTTGGTACGTTTGTATTTATGCTTACTACAAACATTTGGCTTACAATTATCACTATCGTTTTCATTCCGATCCTTATTTATGCCGCAGGTGTAATAGGCAAAAACTCCGCCAAGTACTACGGCGCACAGCAGGCAGCTATCGGTGCAGTAAATGGTTACATTGAAGAAACCATCAGCGGTCAAAAGGTAATTAAGGTATTCAACCACGAGGATGAGTGCATCGATGAGATGCATACACTTAACGAGGATCTTCGTGACAAGCAGGAGAAGGCGCAGTTCTGGGGAGGCGTAACCGGTCCCATTATGCATAACATCAGCTTGATTTGTTATGCAATAACTCTCGGCATTGGTGGTCTTCTTATCGTATGGAAAGGATTTACTCCCGGCGAGTTGACCGTTTTCGCAGATTACTCCAAACGTTTCTCAATGCCTATAAGTCAGCTTTCTATGCAGGTCTCTACGCTCTTTGCGGCACTTGCGGGAGCAGAGCGAGTATTCAAGGTTATGGATGCAGATCCCGAAGAAGCGGATGCTCTCGATGCTACCGTAGATGAGATTCAGGGACACGTTATTCTCAATGACGTTACCTTCGGATATAATCCTGATAAGGTAGTTCTCAAGAACATTTCTCTCTATGCAAAGCCTGGACAGAAGATTGCGTTTGTTGGATCTACCGGTGCTGGTAAGACTACCATTACCAACCTTCTCAACCGTTTCTATGATATTCAGTCGGGTGAGATAACTATTGATGGTAAGCCGCTCAAATCCTATAGCAAAGACCATTTGCGTCGTAATATTGCTATGGTGCTTCAGGACACGCATTTGTTTACTGGCACCGTACGCGAGAATATTCGTTACGGTAGACTTGATGCAACCGATGAGGAGGTAATTGCGGCGGCAAAGACCGCAAGTGCTCACAGCTTCATTATGAGGCTTGAGAATGGCTATGACACCATTCTTGAGGGCGACGGTGCAAATCTTTCGCAGGGACAGCGTCAGCTCCTTAACATCGCTAGAGCCGCACTTTCCAAAGCACCTATTCTCGTTCTTGACGAGGCGACTTCTTCGGTCGACACCAGAACCGAGCGCCATATTGAGCACGGTATGGATAGGCTTATGAAGGACAGAACAACCTTCGTTATTGCGCATCGTCTTTCTACCGTCAGAAACGCCAACGCCATTATGGTCCTTGAAAAAGGTGAAATAATTGAGCGAGGCGATCACAACGATCTTCTTGCACAGAAGGGAAGATATTACGAGCTCTACACAGGCTTGAAGGAATTAGATTAACAAAAAGGCGAGTCCGAACGGACTCGCCTGATTTTTTAATATTGAGTTTTATTTTGGGGCAGAAGTCTTTAAGCGAGCTTTGCAAGTGCTACATCGATTCTCGAAAGAGACTCTTCCTTACCGATAACCTCCATGATTTCGGTAGCTCCGCCGGGAGTGGCCGAGAGGCCGGAAACTGCAATACGGATGCACCACATAAGGGTGCCGGTCTTGATTGCAAGCTTTTCAGCGATGGGCATAAGTGCCGCGAAGAGAGTGTCGTTATCAAAGCTATCAACACCGGTGAGCACATCCTTTGCCTCACAAAGAACGGTCTTAACGATCTCGAAGTCGGCAATCTTGTTCTTCTTGTTGAGGAAGAGCTCCTTGTCATACTCGGGAAGCGCGAGGAAGAATGCCATCTTCTCATCCATATCGGAGAGCTTTGCGATTCTGGTCTTGAGAAGAGCGAACATCTTATCCTTGTTAATGCTTGCGGGAATGTCGGATTTAATAAATCCGGCTACTTTCTCGTTGAAATCTGCATCATCGAGCTTGTGAATATACTCACCGTTGAACCACAGAAGCTTCTCAAAGTCGAATACTGAAGGGGATTTAGAGACACCGTCAATGGTGAAAGCATCCTTCAGCTCATCAAGGTTGAAGAACTCCTGCTCGCCACCCTTGGGGCACCAACCGAGAAGGGAGATGTAGTTGATTATAGCCTCGGGAAGATAACCGTCCGCTACGAGATCCTGGAAAGAAACCGCACCGTGACGCTTGGAGAGCTTGGAAATGTTGCCCTCCGCATCTTTACCCATAAGCAGGGGGAGGTGAACGTATACAGGTCTTTCCCATCCGAAAGCATCGTAGAGAAGAACGTACTTAGGAGTAGATGTAAGATATTCAGATCCACGTACAACGTGAGTAACACCCATAAGATGATCGTCTATTACGTGGCAGAAATTGTATGTAGGATAGCCGTCAGCCTTCATAAGAATCTGATCCTGCAGTTCCTCGTTGTTCATCGAAATGTCGCCGAAGACCTCATCGTGATAGGAGGTAACGCCTTCGGTAGGCATCTTCTGACGGATAACAAAGGGGATGCCGGCCTTGAGATTAGCCTCGACCTCTTCTTTGGAAAGGTTACGGCAATGACGGTCGTATCCACCGAGTGCATCATCCTCGTGAAGCTGTTCAAGTCTTTCCTTGGTACAGAAGCAATAGTATGCCGCGCCCATATCAACGAGCTTTTTTGCATACTCCATATATATTTCCTTACGCTCAGACTGAACGTAAGGGCCGTGATCGCCGCCAACGTCAGGACCTTCGTCATAGTTGAGTCCGGTGAGTTTGAGAGTAGACTTGATTACGTCAACCGCTCCTTCAACGAGTCTCTCACGATCGGTGTCTTCAATACGAAGAATGAATGTACCTGCGTCATGCTTTGCGATAAGGTAGGCATAGAGCGCCGTTCTGAGGTTTCCGATATGCATATAGCCCGTAGGACTGGGGGCAAATCTGGTTACTGTCATTTTATAGTCCTCTTTTCAAAAATTCTTTTATTATTTTAACACAAATTTAAAAAATAGTCAATCACATAAACAAAAAATATTTGACAGTTTATGATAAAATATAGTATAATATATCTGAAAAATGCTATTTTACTGCACGGGAGAGAATTTTATGTTCAAGTCCTCGTTTTCAAAATATTTGCTTGCCTTCGTCGCAATAATTCTTATCAGCTTTCTGATGCTTTCAGGCATCGTTACGTCTATGATAAGAAATTACTCTACAGAGGAAAAACGCCGCGAGCTTGAATCTTCTTCGAGCTTCATAGCTAATCGAATCGAAGCAATGGGCGTCAGCGACATCTTCGATTATCTGACTTCACCGGAAGCAAGGTATCTTGTAACCTCTATTGTATATCTGGATTCCAAGGTCGAGATTCTAATTCTCGATGAAACCGGTAGAGTGCTGATTCACGTTGATAATCCGGAGGTGTGGTCTCCGAGCAGGGACGATGAGTACGTCAGTATAAATATTACCGCACTTCCGTCAATAGACGAGAAGGGCAACACTTCGATGTATAGCGGCGACCTTGAAGGACATCTAAAGGAGCACTCGCTTGTTTATTCTACGAAGGTTGAAAAGGATGCTATTCCTATAGGCTATGTTCTTGCGGTTTCCTCTACTTACGCCGAGGATAATCTTATCAGCACGGCTCGACGAGCCGTAGTTAATAGTTCTTTATGGGTAATGCTCGCGGCTGTTATTGCGGCGTATTTCATTACTGAAAGACTCGTTAATCCTCTTAGAAATATGACTAAGGCGGTACGTCAGTTCGGTAAAGGCGAGCTTGACATAAGAGTTGTTGTCTCCGGTAAAGATGAAGTGGCAGAGCTCGGATACGCCTTCAACAGCATGGCAGAGTCGCTTCAAAATCTTGAAAAAATGCGTAACTCCTTCCTTGCCAACGTATCACACGACTTGAGAACTCCCATGACTACGATCGCGGGATTTATTGAGGGCATAAATTCCGGCGCTATCCCTCCGGAAAAGCACGAGTATTATCTGGGCATAATTTCAAGCGAAATTCATAGGCTTTCTCGTCTTGTCTCACAGCTTTTGGACGTTTCGCGCCTTGAATCAGGCGACAAGAAATTCGTTTTCGCAGATTTTGATATTGCGGAAATGGCGAGAATCATTCTTATTTCTTTTGAGCAGAAAATAGAAGAAAAGCGGCTTGATGTTGAATTTATAGCCGAGCAGGATAAAATGATGGCTAATGGTGATGTAGATGCTATCCATCAGGTTTTGTACAATCTTTGCCATAATGCCATAAAATTCGCCAATGAAGGCGGTAGGTTTATAATCAGAATAGAACACGCCGGGGCTAAAAAAATCAAGGTATCTGTATTGGATGACGGCGAATGTCTCACTGGTGAGGACAAAGAGAGAGTATTCGATAGATTCTATAAGAGTGATCAGAGCCGAGGACTTGATAAGAACGGTGTTGGCCTTGGTTTGTATATTTGCAAAACCATCGTGGAGGCACATGGTGAGAAAATCGGAGTAATTTCCGAAACCGAAGGCTGCGAGTTCTGGTTTACCCTTAAGGAAGGCGAGCCCGCGGAGCGCCGCGCGCTAAAGCCGGTGGCTGACGATGAATAACGACGGCAAGCGTGTAATTTTGCACTGTGATTGTAATAGTTTTTTCGCTTCGGTAGAAACCGCCCTTAATCCCGAATACATTGGTGTACCGATGGCGGTGTGCGGAAGCACGGAGGATCGCCATGGCATAGTTTTGGCGAAAAATGAGCTCGCGAAGAAATATGGTGTTAAAACCGCTGAAACTGTATATTCTGCAAAGAAAAAATGTCCGGGCCTTGTCATTGCCTCGCCGCATTACGATAAATACTCGGAGTATTCGGCAAGAGTCAATGCGATCTATGCCAAATACACGGATATGGTTGAGCCATTTGGAATTGACGAGAGCTGGCTGGATGTCACGGCATCTAGAAAGCTTTTCGGCACGGGCGAGCAGATAGCCGAAATGATACGGTCCGAGGTCAAGGAAAAGGTTGGCATAACCGTTTCGATCGGAGTTTCCTTTAATAAGGTTTTTGCGAAACTCGGAAGCGACTACAAAAAGCCGGATGCAATTACGGTCATAAGTGAAGATAATTTTCGAGATATAGTTTTTCCTTTGCCGGTCGGAGACTTGCTTTTCATAGGCAAAAAGACCGAAGTTGTCCTTGCTTCTATGGGAATAAGAACTATAGGCGATCTCGCGAACAGCAGTCCTGATATGCTTCGAATGAGAATTGGAAAAGCGGGTGAAATGATTTACCGTTATGCCAGGGGAGAGGACGATAGCCCTGTTTCACCGAGGCACGAGGACGCAAAAAGCATAGGTAATGGCTTCACGTTCCGACATAATCTGGTTAGTAAAGAGGAGTGTAGAGTCGGCATTGACTTTCTCGCCGAGGAGATCGGCAGACGTCTTCGCGCCGAGGGCATGAAGTGTGCTACGGTCCAGCTCACGATAAAAGATGAGTATTTGCGATCTATACAAAGGCAGAGAACAATTAGACCTCCAACGGACATTTCCAGAGAGATCGCGGCGCTCGCCTATGATATACTTATGGATGAGTGGAGCGAGGGGAAGCCTATTCGTATGATAACGGTTACGGCATCAAATCTCGTGCGATCGGAGATGGTATGCGAGCAGATAGATATGTTCGCACCTGCGGCAAATATTACTCGCGATAAAAGCAAAAAACGCGAAGAAACTATAGATAAAATAAGGCAGAAACACGGAATCGCCTCCATAGTCACGGGCTCTGTGATGGACAGCGACATCGGAGTTTTCGACTCTGATAAGGATAAAAATAAAAACGGCTAAGACAAGTCTTAGCCGTTTTTTGATTGCTCATATCAAATGGTATGAATTCCGTTTTGGGGATCTGCATTGGTATCGAGCTTGTACTTCTGCTGCTTTCTCCACTCGAAGAATTTAATAGCAACCTGCTCGAACAGTGCCAGGGAAAGGAGATCCTCATCCTGCTCCTGATAGGGAGCAACTCTCTGACGAAGAGAATCGATCTCGGGAGCAATCTTGTCTGCGGGTCTATAGTCTACGATCTCGGCATCACCGATGATCTTCTTGCGGAAGTTGTCTGCAATAGGTGCAGGACACTTACCGTACTCGCCTCTTACAAGACCGCGGAACTCTTTGGTAACTCTTGCATATCGTCCCTCATCAGCGAAAAGCACGTTATTTACTGCCTGGGTGCCTACTATCTGCGAGGAAGGAGTTACGAGAGGAGGGAAACCGGCATCGGCTCTGACGTTAGCAACCTCTTCGAGAACCTCGTTGAGCTTGTCGGATTTGCCTGCCATCTTGAGCTGCGAAATGAGGTTGGAGAGCATGCCACCGGGTACTTGGTAACGAAGGGCATTAACGTCAACCTTGAGAACCTTGGGATCAATAAGTCCGGATGCGAGATAGTCCTCTCGGATCTTGTTGAAGTGCTTGGCAATTACGTCAAGTGCCGCAAGATCGAGCTCGGTATCGTAGGGAGTGCCCTGCAGGGTAGCAACGAGAGACTCGGTGGGAGTGTGCGACGTGCCCATAGCAAGAGGAGAAATTGCGGTATCTACGCCGTCAACACCGGCTTCAATAGCCTTGAGAAGTGTCATCGAGCCAAGACCTGCGGTGTAGTGGGTGTGCAGATGAACGGGAACCTTAACGCTGTTCTTTAAGGTTTTTACAAGCTGATATGCTTCATAGGGCTTGAGAAGTCCCGACATATCCTTGATGCATATGGAGTGTGCGCCCATGCTCTCGAGCTGCTTTGCATATTGAGCGAAGCCCTCGTTGGTGTGGAAAGGCGATGTGGTGTAGGAGATTGCCGCCTGAACGTGACCGCCTTCTTTTATCGTCGCCTTAATTGCGGTCTCAAGGTTTCTTGCATCGTTGAGAGCGTCGAATATACGGATTATATCAATACCATTTGCGATGGATTTCTGTACGAAATACTCAACTACGTCGTCCGCATAATGACGGTAGCCAAGAATGTTCTGGCCGCGGAAGAGCATCTGGAGCTTCGTGTTTTTGCAATGACTCTTTATAGTGCGGAGTCTTTCCCAAGGATCCTCATTAAGGAAACGGAGACAGGCATCGAAGGTTGCGCCGCCCCAAGCCTCAAGGGAATAATATCCGACTTTGTCCATCTCATCAAGAATGGGGAGCATCTCGTTCGTCGTCATACGAGTTGCGGCTAACGACTGGTGCGCATCACGCAGGACGGTTTCGGTTATCAATATTTTTGACATTTTAGTTATCCTTTCTGATTCAGCTTGAATTATGCAAACAAGCTAAGGAATACGCCTGCGGCAACCGCAGAGCCGATAACACCGGCAACGTTGGGGCCCATGGCATGCATAAGAAGGAAGTTGGATGGGTCTGCCTTGCGGCCGACGTCCTGAGCAACACGCGCCGCCATAGGAACCGCAGAAACACCTGCAGAGCCGATAAGAGGATTGATCTTACCGCCGGTGAGCTTGCACATTATCTTACCGGTGATAAGGCCACCGCAAGTGGATACTGCAAAGGCACAAAGTCCGAGACCGATGATAAGAAGTGTCTCTGCTTTAAGGAAGTTCTCCGCATTTGCCGTTGCACCAACCGATACACCAAGGCAAATGGTAACGATGTTGATAAGCTCGTTTTGGGCTGTTTTAGAGAGTCTGTCTGCAACGCCGGAAACGTTAAAGAGATTGCCGAGCATGAGGAAACCTACGAGAGGCGCCGCATCGGGAACGAGCAAGCAAACTATGAGAGTTACGAGAATGGGGAAGAGCACCTTTTCAACCTTAGATACAGGTCTCAAGTTGGTCATCTTGATCTCGCGCTCCTTCTTTGTAGTAAGAAGCTTCATAAATGGAGGCTGAATAATGGGAATCAGCGCCATATACGAGTACGCCGCAATAGCGATAGCACCAAGAAGATGAGGCGCAAGCTCCTTTGTTACAAGAATTGCGGTAGGACCATCAGCACCTCCGATGATACCGATTGCTCCGGCTTCTGCGGGAGTGAATACTCCGGAAAGAATCGCACCGAAGAATGCGATGAAAACGCCCAGCTGCGCGCCGGCACCCATAAGAAGCGATTTGGGATTCGCAATAAGAGGAGAAAAATCAGTCATAGCACCAACGCCGAGGAATATCAGCGAAGGATAGATGCCGAGTTTAACTCCAAGATAAAGAATATCAATGAGTCCGCCGTGGTTTATGACTTCATTTATCATCGTGGTCATCTTGACGTGTATAATACCTTCTGCATCAAGATACGCTGCGCCTTGTACGTAAGACGAGAATACGTTTTGTATAGCGGCGATCTCGTCAGAAATAAGCTGCTCAATCTCTGCCGCAGAAAGGGCCTGTTCTGCTGGAAGACTAGCGGCGTAGTTGTAAAGAAGCTCTCTGATTGACTCGATGCTAAGCGAAAAGCTATTGCCGTTTTCGCCAAATGAATAAAGAGCGGGGTTAAGGTCATCAAGGAACGAATTGAGAGATGGCGCGAGGGCGCCTACAAATTTGTTACCTTCCGCCGCTATATAATAGTCGTCAAAGAAATACTCAAGGTGTATCAAATTCGCACCGGGGAGATTCGCAAGCAACATACCAAAGGCGATGGGCATAAGGAGGAGTGGCTCGAACTTCTTGACTATAGCAAGATAGAAGAGAACACCTACGATTAAGTACATCGCGAGATACTGCAGAATCGGGACGATGTCAGCCGTTGTTACGACTCCGTCCGTACCGGCAATCATTTTGAAAACACCCGTGGTTTTCAAAAAGGTTGTGATTGTATCAAGCATTGCTGTTTACCTATGCCTTTGGTGAATTATTTAAGAGTTGCAATAACGTCGCCTGCGCCAACAGAAGCGCCCTTCTGAACGTTGATGGAAGAAACGACACCGTCGCAGGGCGCGGGAATATCGTTTTCCATTTTCATAGCCTCAAGAACGCAGATAACGTCGCCCTTCTTTACTGCTTGACCCGCGGATACCTTTACTTCAAGAATGGTTCCGGGCATCGGAGACGTAACGGCGGTAGCATCTGCTGCTACAGGTGCTGCTGTAGCCTTGGGAGCTGCCGAAGGAGTAACCACGGGGGCCTGAACTACGGGAACGGAATATACGGGAGCTGCGGCAACCTCGCCGACCTCCTCTACGACTACCTCATATGTAGTGCCGTTTACGGTAATATTATACTTTTTCATCATTTTATTCCTTTCGAATCGTTAATGTTTTCTTCTAAAAGCCACAACTTTGAACTTTGCGCCGTTGCTATCAGCTTCCGCGGCGGCAATAGCGGCTGCTATTACAGCGACTATTTCGGAGTTGTCGCTTTTTACGTCATTGACGGGCTGGGCTTTGGTCTCTACAACAACAGGCTCTTCGTTTTTTTTCTTATTCGGGATGTCGTAGAGAAAGAGTTTAAATATCGAGAGTGCGCCCCAAATAATGATCAGAACCGAGAAGACCGTAGCCATACCGATGAGAGCGGTTTGACCACCGAATGAAAAAGCATCGAGGAACCCCATCGTTTCATTGGGGTTTACTTCAAGCAAAAAATTCATATCAGACCTCCGGATTAAAGAGGAAGAACCATACGACCGCTAACCGAAGAGGCACCCTTTGCACCGAGCATAAGGAGGGCGGAGCAGAGACGAAGTCTGAGCTCGTTAGTGGAGATGATATCGTCAATATCTCCGCTTTCTGCCGCGTGAACGGGAGAGGAAATATTGCTCTTCCAATCAAGAATGAGATCGTCACGTGTGTTTTCTTCATTAATGTACTTATCCCAAGCAAACGCTACGCTTGCTTCTGCGGTAAGTGCACCGATCTCGGAATTGTCAATCGCATAAACGATGTCTGCACCGAGAGACTTTGAGCCGAGAAGAACGAACGCCGCACCAATTGCATGTCCTACGATAACCGTAACCTTGGGAACTTTGGCGCTTGCATAAGCGAAGGCCAACTTCGCGAGCTCGGATGAGAACAGGGCACTCTCGCTATCCTTATCAACGGACAAACCGTCCGAGTCAACAAGCGTGACTAAGGGGAGAGAGAAGCTATTGCAGAAGTTGATAAACTTGGAGGCCTTTCTGGCTCCGGATGCGGTAATTCTGCCGTCGCCTATCGCGTAGGAGCTTGCAATAACGCCGCATCTTACGCCGCCGATAGAGGTGAAAGCGACAGTAATTTCGGGAGCGTAATCTTTGGAATACTCATAGAAGAGTGCATTGTCAGAGATTGCCGAAATGATCGAGAGCGCGTTGCCTGCAAAGTCGAGGTCACCCAGCTTTCTATTAAGGTTATCTGTGCACATATCGGTTACGATGCCAACCGAGGCGTTATCGGGGAGATACGAAACCACGCTTCTAATGTAAGAGATACATTTTGTAGGTTCTGCAGAGTAAGCAATGATAGAATCCTGCGCGTTTTTCACGCCGGTAAGTGCAGGAGTCGCTACATAAAGCTCGGCAGAATCATCTTTGACAACTATGTCGAACATCGCGGCAATAGCAGCAGACGTACCAATGCATTTGCCGGTTACAAAAGCAATTTGGGGTATTGTGCCGGATGCTTCGGCCACCGCGGACATGATTTTACCGTAGGCGGAAAGGGCGGAAGTTCCGGAGAAAATATCGGCACCGTTTGAGTTAAAAATGCCGAGGACAACCGCTCCGTTGTCTATTGCCAATCTGTAAAGATCTACTATCTTCTTCGCATGGCGATCATCAATTACGCCCCCCATTCTTGTAGCGTCCTCCGCGAATGCGAACGCCAGCTTGCCTTCAACAGCACCGTATCCGCATATAACGCTTTCAAACTCACCGGACTTTTCAGTGTTGATAAAGTCAGAGCTTGCGCGCTTGGTATATGCACCTAGCTCGACGAAGGTTCCTGCATCGAAAATCATATTAAGCTGATTTCTGACTTCGGATCCGCTGCTAGCGTTGAGAGAAGTGCGAAGCTCGGCCGCCGTGGGAAGTTTGCAGAATTTAGTTTCTTTGTATTTGTTCAAAACGAATTCTCGATTTGCAAATAAGCAAATCTCTCCTTCCTAAAAATTTACGAATAAACAAATGAAACAGAACTCACTTATTCAAGTAAGTATTCTTTCACAAGATATACTATAACACGGAAATTGCTTCAAGTCAAGCGTTTTTTAGGAAAAACATTACATTTATAACATTAAATATAGTTGCAAATTCCGTAAGGATTCACCGAAGTCGGAAATTTCAGTTGATGCGGTGCTAGTTGGTGTTTTTTCTGTAATACGAGGGGGTGTTTCCTGTGGTGTCTTTGCATCTTTTTGAAAAATGTGCAGCAGAGCAGAAGCAACAACGCTCAGCGATTTCTTCAAGCGTCAGATCCGTAGATATCAAGAGCTTTATCCCCTCATCAACTCGTTTTTTGAGCAGTAATTTATGTATTGAAAGCCCGGTATACTGTTTTACGATTCTGTTTAGATAGCAAGCATCATGACCGAACTCTTTAGCAAGAGTCAGATTTGTGATAGGCTCAAGGCAGTGGTCGGAAAGATATTCGTTGACCTTTGCCGCTGTACGCTCGCTTTTTCCCACGGGAGAAAAACGTCTGGCTAGATCAAGGATAACGCCCGCCAACATCAGTTCCGCACGGGTTTTGCAGAACATTTTCTCGGATTTGTGTTCCTCGACTAGCATACGTATGTTTTCTGCAACTCGAGGACGAACAATTTCCATAAAGGGTACAGACAGCAGTTCGCTGTTTTCAAAAACTGCGTGAGCATGTTTCTTGTTTTCGTCGAAAAAGTGCGGTGCGACCGGAGTGTAAAAACCATTGCCTGTTCCGTATTCGCCAACCGGATCAAAGTCAATAGCAAATGCGGAAAAACTGGGGTTTGGTGCGAATTCATAGGGAATACCGCTCTGGAATATGACGAGAAGCCCCCTTTCAATTTTTACCTCTGTGCCGTCGACGATTATTTTTCCACTTCCATCGATTACATATATCATTCGGGCGTCATAAGTTTTAGATAATCGTCTTTGTGCGGTGTATTCGAATTTATCGGCAAATCTGATCCTGGGACGTATTTCTTCTATAAGCATATCAAAATCTCCAAAAAGTCTGTTTTGTGCAAAAAATAGCTTGTTTTATGCATTGATTATAACATATAAATCTATTATAATCAAGATGTAAAATAAAAAAGGAGGACTGATTTTGCATAAATTTGAAAAAATCATTGACGGTATCTATATTTTGAAAATGCCTTTCTCAATAGTTTGGACTGGCGTTATACTCGTTACCGGAGAGAAAAACTTTCTCATCGATAGCGGTTGCGAGGCCCCCGAGAAGTATTTGATACCCGCTCTTGAAGAGCTCGGAATGAGCCTTAATGACATCGATTGGCTCCTTAACACCCACTGTCACGGCGACCATATTACCGGTCACTATGATCTCGTTGCAAAGTATGGCTTAAAGGTAGCAACTTTTGAGGGCGGCGCCGGTGCGCTCACCGATCCCGCAAGCAACGCTGTTAGAATTAGAACCAAGTTCCCGGAGAACAGCCCTGCGCCGCAGAGTTGGCTTCGTGGCGTAAACCCCGACAAGCTTCTCGCCGACGGTGAGATCCTTGAGGGACGTCTTCAGGTTATCCATACTCCCGGCCACGACCACGATTGTGTTTGTTGGTATGATGTTCCTACAAAAACCATCATTACCGGTGACTCGCTTCAGGGCAACGGTACTCCCACTCAGGGCGTTGGATTCTATCAGTCGCTCTCCGAGTATCTTTACTCGCTTGATAAGCTCGCATCGATGGATGTAGAGAATATCATTCTCGGTCACGATTACGACGGAATCGGCGGCGTGGTCTTCGGTGCGGATAACGTCCGCAAGACGCTTGCGTATTGCAGCGAGATGGTGGAAAAATACGAGTCTCTTATCAAACAGTATCTTGATGAGGGAATGACCGATCCTGCCAAGATGGCAGTACGTCTTATTAATGAGGTTGGCTGTGGAATGCCCGAGAAACTCTTCCTCGCTCTCTACACGGTTACCAATCACTTGGCCAGAATAATCAAATAAATAAATTTTACATAACGAAAGGATTTAATTATGAGAAACGTACTTGTAACTGGTTCGTCGCACGGTATTGGTGCGGCAGCGGCAATCGCATTTGCAAAGGAGGGCTGCAACGTAGGTATCAACTGCAACAAGAATCCCGAGGGTGCTATGGAAGTAGCAAAGCAGTGTGAAGCTTACGGTGTTAAGACCAAGATATACGTAGCGGACGTATCCAAGCACGACGATTGCAAGAATATGGTAGAGGACTTCATCAAGACCTTTGGTAAGATCGACGTTCTCGTTAACAATGCAGGCGGAGCACTCAAGATTCCCGATGGCGAGTTCAAGGACATGCCAATGGAGTACTGGGATTCCCAGATCGACCTCAACCTTAACTCTGCAGCATACTGCTCCAGATATGCAGTTGCTGACATGGTAGAGAAGGGCACCAAGGGTAAGATCATCAACATTTCTTCTATCCACAGCCAGGTTACCTGGGTTAAGCGTAAGATGCTTCCTTACTCCGCGGGTAAGGGCGGCCTTAACATGTTCACCAAGGCTCTCGGCGTTGAGGTAGCAAAGTATGGCATCAACGTTAACTGCATCGCTCCCGGTCTCATCTTCACTAAGCTTGCAGAGCGTTATTCTCCCGAGGATCTCGCATCCTTCTCCAGAAAGATCCCCTACGGTAACGGCGGTACTACCGACGATATCGTTCCTATGATCCTCTTCCTTGCAGATCACGAGAAGTGCAAGTTCATCGTAGGTCAGACCATCTTTGTTGACGGCGGTCAGTCCATCGACGGCTCTATCGAGAGCATGAACTTCAAGTTCTAATTTTTAAGAGGTACTAAAATGAAAAAGACAAAGGATCTGCGCAGCTATTTTGAATTCGGCGAAGCGTCCGAGTGCAGACGCGGCCTTCTTTGCGGTATGGGTATCACCCCCGAGGAGCAGGACAGACCTCTTATCGGTATTATTAACTCCTGGAACGAGTACAATCCCGGCCACGTTCACCTGAAGGCTCTTGCAGAGAGAGTAAAGCAGGGTGTTCGTGAGGCAGGCGGATTCCCCGTAGAGGTTATGACTACGGGTATCTGCGACGGTATGGTGCTCAAGGATCCCAAGTACGTTGAGATCCCCTCCAGAAACTCTATTGCAGACCAGGTTGAGATTACTGTCGAGGGTAACTTCTTCGACGGTATGGTTATGCTTTCTACCTGTGACTCCATCGTTCCCGGCCATCTTATGGCTGCAGCAAGACTTGACATTCCCACCATTCTCGTTACCGGCGGATATATGCCTCTCGGTCAGTTCCGCGGTAAGGAGGTTCTTCACAT
>JAZRFQ010000012.1:0-16551 GCA_045643725.1 Eubacteriales bacterium
CAACGATATCCACCGACAAAGTCGGTGGATATCGCTCGTTCACATTAGTTGCCGAAGTGCTTGTTCAGCTTCTCGACCAAGATGTTGACATCCACGCCGTGCACGGCACAAGCCTGCTCGATGGACTCGCCGCGGGCAGAAGGACAGCCGAGGCAGTGCATACCCATCTCGAGGAAATAGGGCGCGGTGCTGCGGTCAGCATCCAGAATATCGCCGATAAGGCTCTGTTTGGTAACGATCATTGTAATGACCACCTTTCTGTTTCACTTATACTTAGTATATCCGTTCTTTTTTGAATGTGCAAGCACAAAATTTTGTCAGGCGTTCTTCTCCACACCAAGAGTGACGGTCTCGCCGTTGATGTTCCACTCCTTGACGAAGCCGGCGGTCTCACCACACTTGAGCGCGGTCGCCATCACGTCGCCAAGCACGCTGTCAGCGTTCTTCTCAAGGATCGCCTGCACCTTGTCGTTGCCATCGGCATAGACTGTGATGCGGTCCATCACCTCGAAGCCCGCCTCTTTACGCATCGTCTGAATCTTGCTGACGATCTCGCGCACAAAGCCCTCTTCGATGAGTTCGGGGGTGAGATTGGTATCCAGCGCTACCGTAACGCCCTTATCCGCCACAGCGAAATAGCCCTCAGTCTGCGCGGTATCAATCAGCAGATCCTCCACCGCGAGCTTGACCTCGCCACTCGGCAGAGCCAGCGTCAGCACGCCGCTTGCATCCAACTCCGCCTTCGCAGCGTTGCCGTCAAGGTCAGTCAGCGCCTGACGGATCTCGCCGAGCTGCTTACCGTATTTCGGACCGACGGTCTTGAGTTGCGGCTTAAAGGTGTAGCTCATAAACGCCGAGGTATCCTCGGTAAACTCCACGCTCTTGACGTTAAGTTCATCCGCGATAATATCGGTGTAGAAGCTGTCCAGCGTCTGCGCCGCCTGCACGTACATCTTGCCGAGCGGCTGACGGTTCTTACAGTTGGCACCGTTACGCGCGGCACGGCCAAGCACCACGATATCCACAACCGTCTTCATATTCGCTTCCAGCGCAGGGTCGATCATCGACTCATCCACCGCAGGGAAATCGCACAAATGCACGCTCACGGGCGCGGACGGGTCGTTGGTGCATACGAGATTACGATAGATATCCTCGGTCATAAACGGCACCATCGGCGCCGCGGCCTTGGCGACCGTAACCAGCGCGGTGTGCAGCGTCATATACGCATTCACTTTATCCTGCGGCATATCCTTGCCCCAGAAACGCTCACGGCTGCGGCGGACATACCAGTTACTCAGGTCATCCACAAACTCCTCCAGCACACGCGCGGTCTCGGGGATGCGGTAGTTTTCAAGATGCTCATCCACCGCCTTGACGGTAGAATTGAGGCGCGACAGCAACCACTTATCCATCACCGACAGCTTATCGTAGTCGAGGGTATACTTGGTCGCGTCGAAATTATCAATGTTCGCGTACAGCACGAAGAACGCATAGGTGTTCCACAGCGTGCCCATAAACTTGCGCTGGCACTCCTGCACCGCCTTGCCGTGGAAACGGTTGGGCAGCCACGGCGCGGAGTTGGTGTAGAAATACCAACGAATCGCGTCTGCACCGTAGGTCTGCAGCGCCTCCATCGGGTCAACGGCGTTGCCCTTGGACTTGGACATCTTCTGTCCGTTCTCGTCCTGCACGTGGCCGAGTACGATAACGTTCTTAAACGGCGCTTCGTTGAAGATCAGCGTCGAAATCGCCATCAGCGAATAGAACCAACCGCGAGTCTGGTCAACGCCCTCGGAAATGAAGTTTGCGGGGAACTGGGAGTCGAACATCTCCTTATTTTCAAAGGGATAGTGCCACTGTGCGAAAGGCATTGAGCCGGAGTCAAACCAGCAGTCGATAACCTCGGGAACTCTCTTCATCTCGCCGCCGCACTCGGGGCATTTGAGAGTAACGTTATCAATAAAGGGTCTGTGAAGCTCGATGTTTTCGGGGCAGTTAGAGGACATAGCTTTCAGCTCCTCGATAGAGCCGATAGAATGCTTGTGTCCGCACTCGCACTCCCAAATGTTAAGTGGTGTGCCCCAATATCTGTTACGGGAAAGTCCCCAGTCCTGAACGTTTTCAAGCCAGTCGCCGAATCTGCCTTTTCCGATGTTTTCGGGAATCCAGTTTACTGTGTTGTTGTTAGCTATAAGTCTGTCACGCACCTTGGTCATCTCGATAAACCAGGTGTCTCTTGCGTAGTAAATAAGGGGAGTGTTACATCTCCAGCAGTGAGGATAATCGTGCACGAAGTTGGGCGCGGAGAAGAGTTTTCCCTCTTTTTCAAGGTCAACGAGAATAGGAGCGTCAGCCTTCTTAACGAAAAGACCTGCGTAGGGAGTTTCCTTCGTCATCTCGCCCTTGCCGTCAACGAACTGAACGAAGGGAAGGTCGTATCTTCTGCCGACCTTGTTATCGTCCTCACCAAATGCGGGCGCGATGTGAACGATACCGGTACCGTCGGACATGGTAACGTAGTTATCTGCGGTAACGAAGTGAGCCTTCTTGCCCTGCTTCTTTGCCGCCTCGGCGGTGCACTCCCAAAGAGGCTCGTACTCGCGGCGCTCGAGGTCGATACCGCGCATCTCCTCGAGGATCTCGTAGGCGGGTGCGCCCTCTTCTCTCTTGATAGAGCCGAGAACCGAGTCAAGCAGAGCCTTTGCCATATAGTAAACGTAACCGTCTGCCGCCTTTACCTTGCAGTAGGTGTCGGAGGGGTTAACGCAAAGTGCGACATTGGAGGGGAGAGTCCAGGGAGTCGTGGTCCAAGCGAGGAAGTATGCATCCTCACCGACGCACTTGAAGCGAACGACCGCAGAGCGCTCCTTGACTGCCTTATATCCCTGCGCTACCTCGTGAGAGGAGAGGGGTGTGCCGCAACGGGGGCAATAGGGCACGATCTTGAAGCCCTTGTAGAGAAGGCCCTTATCCCAGATCTGCTTGAGTGCCCACCACTCCGACTCGATAAAGTCGTTGGTGTAGGTGACGTAGGGATCGTTCATATCAGCCCAGAAGCCAACGGTGCCGGAGAAGTCCTCCCACATTTCCTTGTACTTCCAGACGGATTCCTTACAGTGACCGATGAAGGGCTCAAGGCCGTAGTTCTCGATCTGCTCCTTGCCGTCGATGCCGAGCTTCTTCTCAACCTCGAGCTCAACGGGAAGGCCGTGTGTATCCCAGCCTGCCTTACGGACAACGCGTCTGCCCTTCATTGTGTGGTATCTCGGAACCATATCCTTGATAACTCGGGTCAGAACGTGACCGATATGAGGCTTGCCGTTTGCTGTGGGAGGACCGTCGAAGAAGGTAAAGTTCTCGCCACCCTCGCGGATGTCGATACTCTTCTCGAAGATCTTATTCTGCTCCCAGAATTTTCTAGTCGCCTTTTCTCTCTCGACGAAGTTGAGATTCGTCGGGACCTTCTCGTAAATTTCCATTTAGAAATCTCCTTTATCTGTCGGGGTGCGTCCCCTTTTTTATCTGTATGTTGCTCTCGGGCACGCGCCCGAAAAAACAAAAAATCCGTCACCATACGGAAACGGAATTAACCACCAAATTTCACATATCTATCAATATGCGCTCCTATTACGGTGAGCCGCCGTCACCCCCTACGCAGAAAACCTTCGGGCGTGCAACTCGGAAGTGATATTCACGTAGTCTCTACCGCCGGCTCTCAGCTCTCCCGACTCTCTGTAGGTATAACCTCTACGCTACTGTCTTCGTCACAGTTTTTGTAATTAGCCTATATATTCTACAATACTTTTAACTCTTTGTCAAGTGTTTTACAAAATATTTAAGCCGAGAAAGCGAGCGCGGCTGACATTTCTGTCGCCGCGCTCTTGTGTTTTTGCAAACTTTAGTTTACATTTCTGTTATTTTTATCTCAACGGTGTCGCCGAGCGGAAGCGAGTAGACCGCCACCGACACGGGAGGTCTGCCAAACATCTTTTCTACCGCCATTTTGTAGTAGGAAAGCTGAGAAGCATGGGACCGTGTTAACTTTTCGGTAGCTAAAGCTCTGTTTTCGAGCTCGCGCTTTGTGAGTCTGTCGGTCTTGTAATCGATGAGCAGAAGCTCGCCCGACGCCCTCTCGACGATGCAGTCGATAACGCCCTGCACGAGAAGCGTGCGGTCGGCGTATGCCTCACGTTTTTCCGCATCTGCGGTGAAGCGTGAAGCCGGGAATCTGACGTTAAATCTAAGCTCTCGGTATATCTTCTTCGCTCGGCGCATCTCCTCGATGAGTCCCGATCTCGCAAAGAGCTCTATCTCGTCAAGTCTTACGCGCGCGGCGTCCTCGCGAGAGATAAACTCGCCCAAAACAAGGCGGTCAAGCTCGGCTTGGCTACCGTTTTTCGCAAGATTCTCAAGGTCGCAGAACTGCATAAAGAGGTGAGTCGCGATACCGCGCTTCGCCGAGTCGTCGGGATCGGTATCGAGCATAAACTTCGGCTTTTTGCCGAGGTCACCGCGAGGCTTCTCCTCTCTGTCGGCATCGATAAAGATCCTGATCGGCTCATCCTCACTACCGTCAAGAACGGTGGGATGAAGTCCCGACACCGAGAGCTTTCTCGGCAGCTTGGTGAGGCTCACGTCGGGATATTCGAAGTCAAATCTCGCGAGAAGCTCATCCTCTGTGAAGGATACCTCCTCGGGCAAGTCGGTCTTTTCGCACTTATCCTCGTCGCACGCCTCACCGGACTTTTCGTCCTCGGTCTGCTCTTCGTTGGCGGGCATTTCCTCCCAAACCAGCCTCGAGCACAGACCTCCGCTCACCATTATGGCGGCGAGGTATGAGGGCAGCTTGTAGACGCTGTAAGGCGTCAGAGTTTCCTTCAAGAACTCTATTTCGTCCATAAATTTTTCGGCCTTGACGCTCGGTGACGTGCCGACCACGTAGAGCCGCTCCACCGCACGCGTCAGAGCGACGTAGAGCACGCGAAGCTCCTCCTCGAAGTCGAGGCGAGCGTTGTAATCGGCGATTATATTGTTGACGGGATTCTCGAGAAGCGCGAGTCCTGAGTCGGTTCTGACCGACATCGAGCAGGCAAATGAATCGGCAAAATAGAGTCTGCCGCTATCACGTCTGGACATATTCTTTGCCGCGTCGGCAAGGAATACCACCGGGAACTCAAGTCCCTTGGACTTGTGGGCGGTAATTATCTTGACGGTGTCCTCGGTGTAGGCATCCTGCTTCTCGTCGAGGCTCATATCGCGGTTGATAACGTTGCTTAAGTACTTGATAAAGTTGTAAAGTCCCTTGAACGAGGAGGCCTCAAAGCTTCTCGCGTACTCATAGAAGAGATCAAGATTCGCGCGTGCGGCATCCGATGCGAGCGAGGTAAGTCCCGTCTCGCGATAGAGCCTTGCTACCACGCGGTCAACGGGCTGGCCCTCCGAGAGTCTTCTGTATTTCTGCAGGGTGGCGATGAAATCTCGGCCCTTTTGGTAATCGGGATTATCCTCACAGTATGCAAGGAGCGCGTCATAAAGACTCGCCGCCAAGGGCGCGCCGCGCCTGATGATAATAAGCTCGTCAAGCGAGAAATCAAAGAGCGGCGAGCGCATAAGCGAGGCGAGGTAAATATCCTTTCTCGGATTGTCTACCGCAGAGAGAAGCGATATTGCGAGAAGGATCTCGGCATTAAAGAAGAAGTTTTTATCATCGGGTATCTTTGCCGGAATCTTCTTATCGGTGAGTGCTGTGGCGAACTCCGCCACTCTGCCCTTATCCGAGCGCAAAAGTATCGCAACGTCGGCGGCCGTGATGGGATCGCCGCTTATCTTGGTCCCGCCCGCGGTGAGCTCGGCGATCCTGTCAACTACAAAGCGCGGCTCGCCGCTGTGGTCTCCCGTAACCTTCGGGAGAATATGTATCATCGGGAAGGGCTCGCGGCGATGCTCGGCCTTGCCGCAGACCAGTCTGTCGCCGTCGCGGTAGCCGATGCTGTCGCGAGTCAGATCAAAGAGCTTGTCAAAGACCTCGTTGACGAAGTCTATAACGGGACTCTCCGAGCGGAAGTTCTTTGACATAAATATGGACGCAGATCCGCCGGGCTTGGAGTCCTTAAGCTCGGGGAAGGATTTTTTCATCTCGGCGAAGAACTCGGGGCGCGCGCCGCGGAAGCCGTAGATGCTCTGCTTGATATCTCCGACCATAAATCTGTTATCGGGGCGCGAGATGGCCTCGAAAATGCGGTTCTGTATTCCGTTTACGTCCTGATACTCGTCGATATAGATAGAGGAATAGCGCTCGGCCTCGCTTCTCGCCGTCTCGGTGGGAGCTCCGTCCCAAAGACAGACATAGGCGTAGCGAGCGATGTCCGAGAACTCGCAGATAGCGAGTCTGCGCTTCTCTGCCATAAACACGCGGTCAAAGTGTGCAAGGAATCGGTAAAGCACGCTGACGCGGCGGTAAAGTCCCGCGAAGAGCGAGGTGATCTCGCCCTTTGGCATGAAGAATATTTTTTCCTTGTAGTGCTTGACGTCCTCGTCAAGAGCCTCGCGCACCGAAACAACGAAGCGGCCCTCCTCCGACGCGCCGCGTCGGGTGGTCTTGGGTGCTCTCTCGGTGTTGCAGATAAGCTCGTGGATAGTCGCGTAATCCTTGGCCTCAATGATCCGCGCGAGATACTCGACCTCAGCGCGACACATCTCGGCGTGCTTGCCTGCCTTGTCGGTTTCGGGATTCAGCTCCGCGAGAGTTTTCTTATAAAGAGCTGAGTAGTGCTCTGCCATCTCGTGCAGACGAGTGATGGCAAAGGCATAGACCTGCGACTCCTCGATACTGCCGTCCGCGAGATTATACTGCTCGGCGATGGCGCGAAGGGCGCTGGCGCCCTCCTCGACGTTCACGAATTTGCCGTAGAGATTCAAAAGCACGTCGGAAAGCTCGCCCATTCCGCGAGTATCGGTAAGTCCGTCTGCGAGCTCCTCAAAATCCTCGGGAGAGGCGACCTCGGGCAGAAGTCCGTCGTAGACCTGGTCGATAAGTCGCTCTACCGTGGAGATGGCGAGAAGCCTCGCCTCCGCCTCATCGGGAATGCGGAACGCAGGGCTGACGTCGACTCTATCGCAGTTCTTACGCAGAATATCCACGCAGAAGGAATCTATCGTCTGTATTTTTGCTCCGGGAAGCAGGGCAAGCTGGGCACGAAGTCTCGGGTTGTCGGGATTTGCCAGAACGGCATCCTTCAGTGCCTTGCCTATTCTCTCGCGGAGCTCTGCCACCGCCGCCTTGGTGAAGGTAACGATGAGCATTTCGTTTATGTTTTCGGGCTTCTCCTCGTCGAGAAGCGAGCGGATTATTCTTTCGGTGAGCGTTGCGGTCTTTCCCGCGCCTGCCGCCGCCGAGATCAGAAGAGTTCTGTCGCGTGTGTTTATCGCCAGACTCTGCTCGTCGGTCCAAGTTCTTTTACCTGCCATAAGCCCTCCTTACACGTCAAACTGCTTGATGGGCTTGATGGCGAGTCCTGCCTCGTACTCTCTGACCTCGCCGAGGGCAAAGAAGCCGTCAGCGCCGATGATACGAACTCGCTCGCCACACTCGGCAGAAAAGCCGATCTTGGCCAGATATATCTCAAGTCCCGAGCGACAGAGCTTCTCAAAGAATGCGGGAAGCTTTACCTCGCGGTACTTCATAAACACGCGCTCGATGGGAATAACGAGAGCCGCGCGCTCGTCATCACTCATTTCTTCGATTTCCGTGAGGGTATGCGCCTCCGACAGCTCGAAGACAGAGGCTTCCGCGCGGCAAAGTGTCTTCATAACTCCGCCCGTGCCGAGCTTTTTGCCTATATCGGCGCAAAGAGTGCGGATGTAAGTGCCGCCCGAGCATACAACGTCGAGTGTGTACTCGCGCTCGGATATGCGGCTGACGCCAAGCGAGAAGATGGTGATCTCACGCGGAGCTCTCTCGATCTCAATGCCCTCTCTTGCAAGGTCGCAGAGCTTCTTGCCGCCGACCTTCAGAGCCGAGTACATCGGCGGCGTCTGCATATAGCTGCCGACGAAGCTCTCTGCCGCGGCGATGACCTCTGCCTCAGTGGGTACAAGGTCGCACTCGGTGAGAGTTGTGCCTGTCACGTCCTCGGTGTCGGTGGTGATTCCGAGGAGAAGCGTTGCGATATAGTGCTTACTTGAGCTTATCATATATTCGCTCGCCTTAACTCCGCGGCCAACAAGCACGGGGAGCACTCCCGTTGCCATCGGGTCGAGTGTGCCGGTGTGACCTGCCTTCTTCACGCCGAAAAGGCGCTTGACGCGGTTAACGACGCCCTGCGAGGTTATATTTTCTTCCTTATTTATTACTACGACGCCGTCCATCACGGTACACCTCCCGTTTTTTCTTTATTTTATCACAAATCGCGGGCTTTTGCAACCGACATATTCGCTTTTTTGAAAAATCCCTTGTATTTGCGCGCGAGATGTGCTAAAATGTAAGCAATTATTTTTTTAGCAAGAGGTACACACAATGAAAGCAGTTGTAACCGTAACCGGTAAGGACAAGATCGGTATCATCGCCGCCGCATCGGCAGAGTGCTCGAAGTACGGCGCGAACATCATCGACATCAGCCAGACGGTAATGAAGGAATATTTCGCAATGATCATGCTCGTCGACATCTCGGAGCTGAATCTCAGCTTTGCCGATTTTGCCGAGGCTATGAGAGTATCGGGAGAGGAGCTTGGTGTCGATATCCGCGCAATGCACGAGGATATCTTCAACACGATGCACAGAATCTGATATGCTTAACGTCAACGACATACTCGAAACCATAAGAATGATAAAGGAGGAGAATCTGGATATCAGAACCGTCACTATGGGCATCTCGCTCTTTGACTGTATATCCGATGATCCTGCAAGGCTTGAGGAGAAGATCTACGACAAGATCACGACCTCGGCAAAGAATCTCGTGGCGGTAGCCACCGATCTCGAGAAGAAATACGGCATTCCGATCGTTAACAAGCGCATCTCGGTAACGCCCATATCCTACATCGGCGCAGGTCTGTCTCCCGAGGGCTACGTCAGACTCGCAAAGGTGCTTGACCGCGCCGCAAGCGAGCTCGGCGTTAACTTCGTCGGCGGCTTCTCGGCTCACGTTCAGAAGGGCTTTATCAAGGGCGCGTCAAGTCTCATCGAGGCGATTCCCGAGGCTCTCGCTACCACCGAGCGCGTATGCTCCTCCATCAACGTTGCAACCACCAAGGCCGGCATCAATATGGACGCCGTTGCGAAGATGGGCGAGGTCATCAAGGAAACTGCATACCTTACCCGCGAGCGCGACTCCATCGGATGCGCGAAGCTCGTGGTATTCTCTAACATTCCCGAGGACAATCCCTTTATGGCGGGTGCGGTTCACGGCATCGGAGAGCCCGACACCGTTATTAACGTAGGTGTCAGCGGCCCCGGCGTTGTTGCCGCGGCTATCAAGGAGGCAGGCGCGTGCGACTTCTCTGCTCTTGCCGAGACGGTCAAGAAGATCGCCTTCAAGATCACAAGAGTCGGTCAGCTCATCGCCGCAGAGGCGGCAGAGCGTCTCGGCGTGCCCTACGGCATCGTCGATCTCTCGCTCGCTCCCACTCCCGCGCAGGGTGACTCGGTTGCCGAGATCCTCGAGAATATGGGTCTCGCCGTAACCGGAACTCACGGCACGACGGCAGCTCTCGCGCTTCTCAACGATGCGGTCAAGAAGGGCGGCGTTATGGCATCCAACCACGTCGGCGGTCTGTCCGGCGCATTCATTCCCGTGTCCGAGGACCGTGGCATGATCGATGCGGTGAAGGCAGGAGTTCTCACCCTCGACAAGCTGGAGGCTATGGCCGCGGTATGCTCGGTCGGCCTTGATATGATCGCAGTTCCCGGCGACACGCCTGCATCGACTATCTCGGGCATCATCGCAGACGAGATCTCCATCGGCGTTGTCAACAACAAGACTACCGCCGTCAGAGTTATCCCCGTATGGGGCAAGGACGTCGGCGAGGAGGCCGAGTTCGGCGGACTTCTCGGCTATGCACCCATTATGCCCATTCACCGTGAGTCCTGCGCTGACTTTATCGCGCGCGGCGGCAGAATCCCCGCACCCATTCACTCCCTGAAGAACTGATGGCGGATATTCCGCATTTTACGGTTAAAATATAGCAAATTACGACAAAAAAGAGCAGAAACCCCTACCCGTGTAGAGTTTTCTCTGCTCTTTTTCCTTTTTCGGCGCGTTTTGACGGCGTGTAACAGACGCGATTTTCCGTTTTTTGCACTCTCTTCGTAGTACAATGCTCTTGCAACGTTTTCTAAAGGAGCATTTATATGAAGGACGCAAAAAATCGCGATTCTACGGGAATTTTCCCCTTTTCGAGTCGCACTCTCTCGGAAAAACTCAAGGAGATCAAAAAATCCCCCTCTTTACTTTTGGCGAATCTCTCGCTATTTGTGCTCGGTATTCTCTTCTCAAGATGTCACGTCGTATTTGGAGCACGTCCGCTCGCAATAGGCCTTATTGCGCTTCTGCCGTACGGCGTTTTCCCTGCTATGATCGGCGCCGTCATCGGCGCGCTGTCGCTTGGTGCGGGCGGCACGGTGTACGCTATAGTTTACACGCTGACCGTTGCGCTCAGGATAATAATCTCGGGCTCATCGGGCGAGGAGCGCGCCTTCGGCGAGAGCCTGATCATGAGAATTTGCGAGGCGACGATATCGGGATTCATCCTTGCCGTCTATCAGATAATTCTCGCAGGCTTCGGCGCACAATCCCTGCTCTTTGGACTCACCGTGACTCTTATTCCGCCCGTGATCTCTTTTGCTCTCTCGGGAGTATTCGATTCGGGCATGACCTTCGGTGAGTTCTTCGGCTCGAACGCAGAGCTTCTATCCTTTGAGCAAAGGCCCGACCACGAGAAGTATGCGCTCGCCTTCTTTCAGATGTCGGCGGCGCTTCTGTCGCTTCTTATCTCGCTTTCACTCGCCGAGCTTCAGATCTTCGGCTTCTCATTTGCCTACGTTTACGCCGCGGCGATAACCCTCTTCATCTCTCATCGCTACGGCGCGGCAAGAGGAGCTATCGCAGGCTTTGCCTCGGTTATACCTCTCTCGACAACGTACGCTGCCTCCTTTGCGCTTGCAGGTGCGGCATCGGGACTTCTATTCTCGCTCGGCGCTATGTGGGGCGTGGGCGCGGGAGCTGTTGCGCTATGCGCCTGGTGTGGCTACACGGGCGGCGTGATGGGCATTCTGACAACACTCCCCGAATATGCGCTCGGCGGCACGATAATCCTACCTTTTGTAAATAAAACTTTACAAAAATCCCCAAAGTCCGACTCAAAGACCTCCTCGGGCAATGCCGGCGAGATGGTCGCGGCTATGACCCTGGCATACAAAAGCAAGTCGAGCCCTCATCTCGACTCGCTCGAGGAGGCACTCGTCGGAATATCCTCGGCGGCACGCGGCTTCGAGGTCGGCGCGACGCTCCGCGAGGACGATCTGCGCAGTATGGTGCTCTCCTGCATCCGTACCTATGGCGGCGAAAAATGCGAGGCGGCGCGAGAGCTGTGCATTGAGAAATCCGCCGTTATCGCATCGAGACTGAAGTCGGGGCGCGAATTTTCAACGGCGATGTTTGGTCTGTGCGAGAGCGAAGCCACCGCAGAGGAACTGTGCGAGCTCATATCGCGGCGTGCCGCGGCTATGGAGGAGGAGCGCTACAGACAGAGCCTCACGGCAGACCGATACGAGGACTACAGACTGATCTCCAAGCTCCTCAACGAGTCACGCGCCAACCTTGAGCGCGAGCGCGCTATTGACCCCGATCTCTCCGAGAGCCTCTCGCTTCTCTTCGCGGAGCAGGGCTTCCCCGAGGGAATAATCAAGGTCTTCGGCGAGCGATACCGCTACGTGATCGCCGCAGGCGAGGACCCGAGCGGCGAGCTGATAACCTCGCCCGAGCTCCGACTTGGAATCGAGCATCTGCTCGACGTGCGGCTCGGCGAGGCAGAATACTTCCGCCGCGGAACTACCGTCCTGATGGAGGTCGGCACAGAGCCGAAATTCTCGGCAAAATGCGAGTGCGCCACGATACAGGGCTCATCGGGCGAGGTGTCGGGCGACGTTTGCACTCATTTTTCCTCCGAGGACGGTTACTTCTACTCTCTGCTCTCCGACGGAATGGGTAGCGGAGAGCTTGCGCGCGAAACGGCACAATTCGTGACGAAATTTATGTCCTACACCCTTCGGGCAGGCGGCTTCCGCGATACCGTTCTCGAGCTTCTCAACAACATCGTCAGGCGGCGAGGCGAGGAATGCTCTGCCACCGTCGATCTCTTCTCTCTCGATCTTGTCCGCGGCGACGCCGTCTTCATAAAAAGCGGTGCCGCGCCCTCATATCTCAAGCGTGACTCCTCGGTTTTCCGCGTGCGCTCCGAGACCGCGCCCATTGGACTTATGACCTACGTTGATGCCGAGCGGATGCGCGTCGAGGTGCGCCCCGGCGACTACGTTATTATGCTATCGGACGGAGTAAGCTCCACACCCGAGGATGCGCCCTGGCTTCTCGAGCTGCTCGCCGAGCCTCCGCGGAGCAATCTGAAGGAGTACGCCGAATATCTGCTCGCCGAGGCGGTGAAGCACTCAAGCAGCGGCGACGATATGACCGTGATGATCGCGAAGATCGAGGATGCGAGCGCCTGACGTGCAAAGAAAAGCCCCCGACTCACCGTCGGGGGCTTGATTTCTGTTTTTTAACCGTTCGCGGTTGCGACGACCGCAACGCCGGTGTCGGCTACGTTCTCGATGATAACGTCACCGATCTTTATCTCGCCGTCGGGACGGCAGGCGTTGATCTCGCGCATAGCGTCGAAAACGCGCTCCTTCGGAATAACGTCGGCGGTCTTGACCGCTACGATCCTGCCGTCAGCACATCTGACGGTGGAGGTCACGGTGCGCTTCGGATGAGTGCACTCGTTCTCTGCGTAGGTGATACCGCGCTTGCAGGCGTTACCGAGGATCTCGGCAATCGAGCCATCCTCGCCAAACTTCACCACGAGATTACAGCCACGGGGGCAAACTATACAGGTAAGATTTCTATCCTTCATCACTTTACCTCCTCAAGTGCGAGGCTGATCGCCCCGCTCGTGATGCCGGCTATCATATCGGCGGTGAGCTTCACCGTCTCCATCTCGCCGGGAGCGAGCTTCTGCTTCTTTTTCTCAAGTATTACTCTGTCGCCGTCGCGCACCACGATCTTTTTATCGCGGAAGACGTCGCTGACGCGGAAATACACCTCGGTGTCCTTGACCTCGGTGATTCTCTGGGGAACGGTGTAACGGATCTTGCCGTCGGTGGAGAGCGCGATCGAAACCGACTTCTTGGTCTCGCCGTTAATGTATGCTACCGCCGCTTTACCTGCGATTACCGACTCCTCCGAAACGTAGTCGACGAGATCGTGAACGTGAAGCACGTTGCCGCAGGCGAAAATGCCGGGGATCTCGGTCTCGCGGTCGCCGTCAACGGCAGCGCCGCCGGTAATTCTGTCAAGCTCGATGCCTGCGCCCTTGGTCAGCTCATTCTCGGGGATAAGTCCGCAGGAAAGAAGCAGGGTGTCGCAGGGAATGTACTCTCGAGTCTCCTCGATGGGACGTCTCTGCTCGTCAACCCTGGCGATGGTAACGCCGAGAAGGCGCTCTCTGCCGTGAATGTCAACGACGGTGTGTGAGAGCATAAGAGGAATATCAAAGTCGTTAAGGCACTGCTCGATATTTCTGGCAAGACCGCCCGAATAGGGCATCAGCTCGCAGACGGCGCGAACCTTCGCACCCTCGAGCGTCATTCTTCTCGCCATAATAAGACCGATATCGCCTGAGCCGAGGATAACTACCTCGCGGCCGGGCATATAGCCCTTCATATTTACGAATTTCTGTGCCGTTCCTGCGGTGTAAATGCCTGCAGGACGGTGACCTGCGATGTTAAGCGCGCCCTTGGGACGCTCGCGACAGCCCATAGCAAGGATAACCGCCTTGGCATCGAGGATAAAGATGCCGTGCTCCTTGTTCATAGCCGTGACCGTCTTATTCTTGTCAACGTCGATAACCATTGTGTCGAGCATAAAGGGAATGCCGAGCTCGCGCACCTGCTTTTCGTATCTGTAAGCGTACTCCGGGCCTGTGAGCTCCTCGCCGAAGCGATGGAGACCGAAGCCGTTGTGAATGCACTGACGGAGAATGCCGCCGAGAGCCGAGTCGCGCTCGAGTATGAGTATATCACGAAGTCCTGCCTCGTGTGCCGCAACAGCCGCCGCCATACCTGCAGGGCCGCCGCCGATGATTACGAGATCTACCGATCTTCTCTCTGTCACAGTCTTATACCTCCTTCGTCTTTCCGATATTGATATAGGACTTGCCGCCGAACTTGGTCACGTCGGTGTAGTCGCATCCCATCTCTGCCGCAAGAAGGTCGATAATGTAGGGAGTGCAGAAGCCGCCCTGACATCTGCCCATTGACGCTCTGGTTCTGCGCTTTACGCCGTCAACGTCGCGAGGCTTGGGGTTGGTTCTGATCGCCTCGAGGATCTCGCCCTCGGTAACCGTCTCGCAACGGCAGATAACGTGAGCGAACTCGGGATGCTCCTTGATTATCTCGTTTTTCTCGTCAAGAGTGAGCTCTTTGTAGTAGTGTGCGGGACGGCGGCGACCGTTGAAGTCGGCCTTTTCCTTCATCTCAAGACCTGCGCCGCGCAGAATATCTGCAACGTAGGTCGCGATAGCGGGCGAGGAGGAGAGTCCGGGGCTCTCGATACCCGCGCAGTTGATAAATCCGTCGCGCTCGTTGATCACGAAGTCGCCGGTAGAGCCGGTAGAGCGAAGTCCGGTGAAGGAGGTAATGACCTTACCGAAGTTGATGCCCGACACCTGTTCGCCTGCCTGCGCTCTGACCTTTGCAAGTCCCTCTGCGGTGGTCTTGGTGTCCTCCTTATCCTCGATGTCCTCTGCCGTCGGGCCGAGAATGAGGTTGCCGTCAACGGTGGGGGAAACAAGGATACCCTTACCCATTTTCGAGGGGCAACGGAAGATGGTATGCGACACAAGCTCGCCGCACTCGCGGTCGAGGAGCATATACTCGCCGCGTCGGGGATTGACGGTAAAGGAGTCGTCGCCTGCGAGCTTTGCTATCTCGTCAGAGAAAACGCCCGCGCAGTTGATGACGAATTTCGCCTCAACCGTGTCATTTTCCGAGGTTATCCTATACCCCGTGTCAAGTTTTTCTATCTTTTTAACGTCAAAGTCAAGCTTCAGCTCGACTCCGTTATCCATAGCGTTGCCTACCGCCGCCATACACAATTCGTAGGGGCAGATGATCGCGCCCGTGGGAGCGTGGAGTGCCACCGTAACGCCGGCGCCGATATTAGGCTCAAGAGCGAGGATCTCCTCTCTGTCGATCACGCGAAGTCCCTCAACGCCGTTTTTAGTTCCGCGCTCGAGAAGCCCCTGAAGCGTCTGTCTATCCTCATCGTTAAAGCCGACAACGAGCGAGCCGTTGCGCTTATACTTAACGCCGAGCTCCTCTGCCACCGACTCCATCATCTTCGAGCCCAAAACGTTGAGCTTTGCCTTGAGCGAGCCCTCCTTGGCATCGTATCCAGCGTGAACGATCGCGCTGTTGGCACGGGTCGCGCCGAGAGCAACGTCGGAGCATTTCTCAAGAATGCACACCGAGAGCTCGTATCTCGCAAGCTCGCGTGCGACAAGACCGCCGACCACGCCTGCGCCGATTACGACTACGTCAAACATTTTCTATCTCCTCCATAGAGTTCTGATTATAATACTATATTGTATCATAGGATAATGAATAAATCAAGACTAAATGGCAAATTCTCGCGCACGCAAAAAACAAGGGAGCTCAAACGAGCTCCCTTTAATGAAAACTATCAGTATTTTTTAGGATCGTAGTTGAAGTGCATCTCGGCATTCTTAAGATAGTCGTTACCCTCGCCGATAACGATCTGTGCCCACTGCTCCTCAGTACCGGGGTAATAAACGTCGGTCAGCTGATCGGCATCGGAGAAGGCATTCGCATCGATGCGCGTAACACCTACGGGGATCATAATGCTGGTAAAGCAACCGTGCCTGAAGCATTTTATTGCGGTTACGGTTCTGTCCTCGTGCGTATCGGGGATCTTTATGTTGACGTACTCGGTAGCGCGACCGATACTGACGTCACAGGTCTCGTCATCAACCTGGGTGAACAAAAGCATTCTTTCGGTCATGCCAAGCCATTCCTGAACCTCGGACTCCTTAAGTCCGGTGTCAATTCCACCTACCAAAAGCTCGCCGTTCTCGTCAACGTCCATAAACAACGCGCCAATCACAACGCCAATGCAGGACGTGAGCGACATACTAACGGCAATCATAAGTGCAAGAAGCAATATAATCTTATTTTTCATAACTCAAATTGTCGTTTCCCCGTTTTATACGAGGGTATTATCTGTTTGTGCCTCCGCAGATTCCTCTGCTACGGGCGCCTCTCTT
>JAZRFQ010000013.1:0-46211 GCA_045643725.1 Eubacteriales bacterium
GAGGGCTCCTGGCAGTTGATTATCTCGACCTTAACGTGCTCATCGTCGATAAGCTTCTCAATGCGGGCGCGCACGCTCTCGGGTGTCTCACCGGGGAGAATACGCGAGTTGGACACCACCGAAGCCGCGGCGGGGATGACGTTAGGGCCCTCTGCTCCACGCATCTCGGTAAAGGCTACCGTGGTGCGAATGAGTGCGGCAAGGTCTCCGCCGCCGCGAGTGATAAGACTGAGGATCGGCGAGAAGAGCCAGAGGTTAGCGAAGATGAATCTGTAGCCGAAGGAGGAATTGCGCGAGAGGTTATCGACCATCTGTCGCGCGGGAGGTGTCATTCTGATGGGGAAAGGATTTCTGTGGACTCTGTCGACTGCGCGTGCAAGGCGGGTGACGGGAGTGTGTCCCTTGGGCGTTGATGCGTGGCCGCCTGTGCTCTTCGCGGTGTAGCGGAGGTTGACCATTCCCTTCTCGGCAACGCCGATTACTGCGGCAGGAGGAGCTACCTTCGGGAAGAGTCCCTTGACTACTGCGCCGCCCTCATCAAGAACGAGGGCAGGTGTGATGCCGCGGCTCTCAAAGAGATCGACGACGTCGGATGCGCCGTGACCGGTGATCTCCTCATCGCCGCCGAAGGCGAAGTATACGTCGGACTCAGGGACGAAGCCCTCATCCATCAGGCGCTCGGCGGCGTGAAGCATCGCCGAGATGGTTATCTTGGTATCGAGAGTGCCGCGTCCGTAGAGAAAGCCGTCGCGAACCTCGGGCTCGAAGGGCGGGCAGGTCCAGCCCTCTCCGTCTGCCGACACTACGTCATAGTGAGCCATGAGGACGGTGGGACCATCGCTTTTCTTGCCCTGCCATCTGAAGAGCAATCCGCGATCCTTAACCTTCTCGAATGTGCAGTTTTTATATATTGCAGGGAAAACCTCGGGCAGAGTGCGCTCAAATTTCTCGAACTCGCGCTCATCCTCCTCGGCTTTGTTTCTCGAGGAGACGGTCTTGCACTCGATAAGACGAGAGAGCTCGGACACTACGCGGTCGGTATCTACGGCGAGATTCTCTGCTCTTGCCGTCTGTTTTTTACGCGGCTTAAAGCACAGAGCGCGAATTAAAAGCACCGCAAGCAGTACCGTCAAAATTGACGTAGAGGATATTAAAAGAGGCATTTTTTCTCCTTTAAAATTGGCTGTCGCTCTGTTGAATTTTCGGAGCGACAGCCTCTGTTTTTTTACTTATGATATAGCTTCTTGGTCTGGTATCTCGGCTCGCAGGTAAGGTTGACTCCGAGCTTCTTGAAGGTGTTGACGTCTACCTCCGAGAGAATGACGGTGGAGTGAACCTGCGCGTAGCGAAGTCCGTCGAGAGCCTCCATTGCCGCGGCGGCATCCTTGTTGTTCACCGCAGATATTGCGAGGGCGATAAGCACCTCGTCGGTATGGAGTCTCGGGTTGCGACCTCCGAGATTCTCTGTCTTGAGCACCTGAATGGGTGCTATGATCTCGGGAGAGATTACCTCTATCTCGTCGGGAATGCCCGCGATAGCCTTCAGTGCGTTGAGGAGAGCGGCGCTCGATGCGCCGAGAAGCGCCGAGGTCTTGCCGGTTACGATTCTGCCATCGGCAAGCTCGATAGCAACAGCAGGTGCGCCTGTGGCATCGGCCTTATCGAGTGCGGCAGGAACGCTCCTGCGCTCTTCCCTGACCTCGCAGGAGAGCTGCTGAAGAAGGAGCTCTATCTTGCTGATCTCGACGTCGTTATCCGAGCCGCGAAGCGAGTTGCAGAGTGCCGAATAATATCTTCTTATTATCTCCTGTCTTGCGGCGGCGCATACGGCATCGTTATCATAAATGCAAAATCCTGCCATATTTACGCCCATATCGGTGGGGGACTTATAGGGACACTCTCCGAGAATTCCACGGAGGATTGCACGAAGCACCGGGAACACCTCGACGTCACGGTTGTAGTTTACTGTGGTCTGACCGTAGGCCTCAAGATGGAAGGGATCGATCATATTAACGTCGGCAAGATCAGCAGTAGCCGCCTCGTAGGCGAGGTTGACGGGATGATTGAGCGAGAGATTCCAGATCGGGAAGGTCTCGAACTTTGCATAGCCCGATTTCTTGCCCATCTTACTCTCGTGATAGATCTGCGAGAGACAGGTCGCCATCTTACCCGAGCCGGGGCCGGGAGCGGTAACGACCACGACGGAGCGTGTGGTCTCAATATACTCGTTCTTGCCGAAGCCTGCCTCGGAAAGAATGAGAGGTACGTTATGAGGATAGCCTGCGATCTCATAGTGCTTATAGACCTTGATGCCGAGGTTGCCGAGCTTCTGCATAAAGGCATCAGCGGCGGCATTGGGCTTGTACTGTGTCATAACCACAGAGCCAACGTAGAGACCGTAGCCACGGAAGGCGTCGATAAGACGAAGCACGTCAAGATCGTAGGTAATACCAAGATCGCCTCTGACCTTGTTCTTCTCTATATCCGACGAGTTTATGGAGATGATGACCTCTGCCTCGTCCTTCAGCTCGATTAGCATCTTGATCTTACTGTCGGGAGCGAAGCCCGGGAGCACGCGCGAGGCGTGGAAATCGTCGAAGAGCTTACCGCCGAACTCAAGATAGAGCTTCTCTCCAAAGAGCGAGATCCTCTCCTTGATCTTCTGCGACTGCAGCTTCAGATATTTCTCGTTGTCAAATCCGCACTTCATCGTATCACCTCCGTTGAGAAATTAACATTATTATTTTATCACACTCCGCTAAGTTTTTCAAGATAACATTTCAATTTGACGGGCGAATTTATACACAAAAATTTTTGTATTTTTAGGTGATATTACATAAAACGGTCGCTTTTGTACGAAAAGGCTTGTTTTTGCGATCGGGAAATGGTAAAATTATAGATGAGAAAAAAGAAAGCACGGTGCGAGAAATGAAAGCAGCAAGGCTCTACGATCTGTATACCCCCGAGATTGAGAAAATGGATAGAAAATGCCCCTGGGCAGACTATCCGCGTCCCCAGTTCAAGAGGGACTCGTATCTGAATCTCAACGGCGAGTGGGAATTTGCCGTTTGCCGCTCGGAGGAGATGCCCGAGGTCTATGGCGAGAGGATACTTGTGCCCTTTCCGCCCGAGTCGCTTCTGTCGGGCATACACCGCGAGATAAAGCGCGGTGAGAGGATGTACTACAGACGCAGATTCACTCTGCCCGACGGCTTTAAGCGTGAGAGAGTTATACTGCATATTGATGCCTGCGACCAGATCTCCGAGATCTACGTCAACGGCAGATTTGCCTCGAGGAAGGAGGGCGGCTACACGCCTCACTCGGCGGACATAACCGAGCTTCTCTGCGAGGGCGAGAATACGTTGGTCGTGAAGGCTATCGACGATCTCGACAAGAGCTACCCCTACGGCAAGCAGAGGCGCGACCGAGGCGGAATGTGGTACACACCTGTGTCGGGCATCTGGCAAACGGTGTGGATCGAGAGTCTGCCCGTTCGTGCAATCAATTCCATAAAGATAACGCCATCGATAAAAAATGTGAAAATCGAGGTTAATTCCGAGGCAGATATTAAAGTTTTGACTCTTGAGAGTGGCGAGCGATATGAGTTCAATGGTAGCGAGATCGTGATCGCGCCCGAGAACCCCGTGCTTTGGACGCCTGAAAATCCACACATTTATAGGTTCACTCTTGAGACCGATACGGATAAAATCGAGAGTTATTTTGCTCTGCGCGAGGTAGGCATCGACGAGTTTGACGGCGTCAAAAGAATCACTCTTAACGGCGAGCCATATGTCTTCAACGGGCTTCTCGACCAGGGCTACTACCCCGACGGAATCTTCCTGCCTCCTACGGCGGAGGGATTTGTCAACGATATTCTCTACGCTAAGGAATGCGGCTTCAATATGCTCCGCAAGCATATCAAGATCGAGCCGCAGATATTCTACTATCTCTGCGACACACTCGGAATTGCGGTGTTCCAGGATATGATAAACAACTCCGACTACAGCTTTATCCGCGATACTGCTCTGCCTACTATCGGCTGGCAGAAGCCACGCGACAAATTTATGCACTGCGTCAAGAGAAGCCGCGAGATATTCATCTCTACGATGCTCGAGGAGGCCGAGCTTCTCTACAACTGTCCGTCTATCGTTTACTACACCATCTTCAACGAGGGTTGGGGACAGTTCTCTGCAGATGAGGCCTACGGAATACTCAAAGCAAAGGACGGCACGCGAATAATCGACACAACGTCGGGCTGGTTCAGGCGTAAGGTGTCCGACGTTGACTCGCGGCACATATACTTCAAGCCCTTGATCGTGAAAGATCGCGATGAGAGACCGCTGGTTATCAGCGAATTCGGCGGCTTTGCCCACAGATGCGAGGGGCATCTCTTCAGCGAGAAGAACTACGGCTACACCACCTTTACAAGCCAAAAGGAGCTCGAGGATAGGATAGCGAGCCTCTACGAAAACGAGGTGCTCCCTCTCGCGAAGGCGGGTGCGTCGGCGTTCGTCTACACCCAGGTCTCTGACGTCGAGGACGAAACTAACGGAATTATGACCTACGACCGAAAAGTAAAGAAGCTCAACCCCGAGCGTATGCGCGAGGTTATGAGGAAGATACAGTAGAAATAAAAAGCTACGCCTCGAGAAATTCTCTCGGCGTAGCTTTTGTTATTTGATTTGCTGACCGTGTTCAGCGATCATCATCTGATATCCGCAATCGTCACAGAACATGTCCCCATCGATGTCTTCGTGCGGCGCGGGATAATAATCAATATCACAACAATACCACGTGCATACAGTCTGTTTATAATGATGTTCTTCTTCGATATACCAATCGTCTGCAATATGCTCGTGCTTAATAGGACAAGGGCAAACGTCGCAAAGATTGTCGCCGTCTTTATCCACATGAAATTCTTTTGCAGGCTCGATATCGTGAATGCCCCAAGAGCACTTAATAAATGGCTGCCAATGGTATACTGTGTCATACTGATAATCACCAAATAGATCTCTGTGCAAAGGAGTGCAGGCGCTAAAGGAAAGTGCAGTGATTAACGTAAGAATCAAAGATAATAGAAACGATAGTTTTTTCATACTGTTCTCCTTATATCTTGATTTATCAAGATTACTTCAGCATTTCGAGGAGAGTGGATTCGTCGATGACGGGGACACCTAGCTCGTTTGCCTTGGTGAGCTTGGAGCCTGCTTCCTCGCCTGCGACGACGTAGGAGGTCTTCTTCGATACACTACCCGAGACCTTGCCGCCTGCGCGCTTGATGAGGGCGGAGGCTTCATCGCGTGACATAGTGGGAAGTGTGCCTGTGAGAACGAAGGTGAGCCCTGCGAGGGTATCTGCAGGCTTCTCTGCTACTGCTTCGGTGAGAACGCCTGCGGCGATGAGTCTATCGCAGAGTACGCGTGTGGCATCATCGGCAAAGAACTCGCAAAGAGCCGCCGCTGTGACCTCGCCGATGTCTCTGACTGCGGCAAAATCCTCTGCCGTAGCGGCAAAGCAGGCCTCGAGTGTACGCATCTTGGCGGCGATGGACTCTGCGGCCACCTCGCCGACCTGACGGACACCCAGGGCGAAGAGGAGGCGCTCAAGGCCGCGGGATTTGGAGACATCGATAGCGGAGATAAGGTTCTCGGCACTCTTTCTGCCCATTCGCTCGAGGGTTTCTACGTCCTCGACGGTGAGGGTATAGAGATCTGCGATGTCGGAGATCCTGCCCTCTCTGATAAGAATGTCAACGACCTGCGGGCCGAGGCCGTCTATATTCATTGCACCCTTGGAGGCGAAGTGTACTATTCTGCGCGCGATCTGTGCGGGACAGATGGGATTGATACATCGGACCGCCGCGCCCGAGCCGTCGTCATCCTTGACTACGGGATGACCGCAGGAGGGGCAGACGGTGGGCATCTCGAAGACCTCTTCTGTGCCGTCGCGCTCGGTCTTGACGCTCTCGGTGATCTCGGGAATGATCTCGCCCGCCTTGCGGACTATGACGGTATCGCCGATGCGGATGTCCTTCTCTTTTATAAGGTCGATATTGTGGAGGGTTGCGCGGGACACGGTGGTGCCTGCGAGTCTGACGGGAGCGAGGTTTGCCGCAGGAGTGAGCACGCCGGTTCTGCCCACCTGAATGTCGATGGAGAGAAGCTTGGTGCGCTTCTCCTCGGGGGGATACTTGAAGGCTACCGCCCACTTGGGAGTGCTTGTTCCCTCGCCGACGATCTTACGCGCAGCAAGATCGTCAACCTTGACGACCGCGCCGTCCATATCAAATGCCGCCTCGGTACGATACTCGCCGAGATGGCGGACGAATGCGGGAATATCCTCTGCGGTAAGGCTCTTTCTCTCGGGGAGTGTGACAAAGCCGAGCTCGGTGAGTCTGTCGAGCGACTCGGTGTGAGTCAGGCACTCTCTGCCGTCGGCGTAAAGCGAGCCCTCCTGGAGATTGAATACGAAGATATCAAGCTTACGCTCTGCTGCGATCTTGGGATCAAGCTGACGGAGCGAGCCTGCCGCGGCGTTTCTCGGGTTGGCAAAGAGCTGCTGTCCATCTGCCTCGCGCTTGGCGTTGTGCTCCTCAAATACACGGCGAGACATATATACCTCACCGCGGACAACGAGGTACGGAAGGGCCTCACCAAGCTTCAAGGGAATCGAGCGCACTGTGCGGAGGTTCTCTGTAACGTCCTCGCCCGTGATGCCGTCGCCGCGCGTTGCGCCCTTGACGAATACGCGGTCGCGGTAGGTGAGAGACACCGAGAGGCCGTCGATCTTGGGCTCTACCGAGTAGAGCGTGCCTCTGCCGAGGATGGCGTCCGTCTTATCGAGGAAGTCAAGAAGCTCCTCCTCCGAGAAGACGTCGGTGAGACTGCCCATTCTGACGGTGTGAGTGAACTTCTCAAACTTATCAAGAGCGCGGCCGCCAACTCTCTTTGTAGGCGAGGTGGGCGAGTCAAGCTCGGGGAACGCCGCCTCAAGATCGCAGAGCTCGCGGAACATAGCGTCGTACTCATAGTCGGATATCTCGGGGGCGTCGCACTCGTAGTAAAGCCTTGAATTGTATTCGATTTTCTCGCGCAGAATTTCTATTCTGCTCTGTGCCTCGGCTCTTGTCATTTTGTGAAGATTTCCTTCCTTTTTGATACTTATATTTTACCATTTTTATCGCCGTTTGTCAATCAAATTCAGCAATTTTGGGAAAAGATAAAATCCGCCGAAGAGATCGGCGGATTTGTTGGTTTTAGGGATATATTATTCCCCCGGAGCCTTGTTGGTAAACATAGTCTTCCAGAGCTTGAGAGAAGAGGGATTGCCCATTCTCGTGACATTATCGCCGAGGATGAGGGCATCTTTGCCGCCCTCCGTCCACTCGACAAGACCGTCGGTGCTCGGTGCTCCGTTTTTCGCAAAGGCACAGAGGCGGTCGATCATCTCGGAGGATAGCTCCTTATCCTTTTCGGTGAAGGGACGCCAACAGTTATCGAGCGTGCCAAACCAATACCAAAGATCCGCAGAATGCCAAGCGCCGTGCTCATCTCCGGGGAGATTTCTCTCAAAGAACCAGAGATAAGCCGGGGCAGACTGCTTTTCGCACCATTTCTTCGCCATAGAGTAAATGATCGGCGGGATCACGTCGTGGCTTGTCGTTCCTATCATATAGGGAATGTTATGCTGACCTCCGCCGGCGAGAATCTCGTGCCCGGGTGCTACTACAAGCTCGCCGTCAACACAAGGTGAACAGCCGCCGCCTATAGATGCTTTTTTGTTCTCCTGCCATACGGCATAGAGCTTCTCGACAGGGATCGCGCGGACCTCGTCGAGGGTGACAGCGCCGCACTTCTCCATTATCATCTGCCAGAAGGCGTAGTGCTTCTCCGGGGATGCCGCGGCGAGCATTCTCGATACTCCGCCACCCGAGCACATAACCGCCTTATGGAAAAGTCCGCGAGAGATTGGCGAGAGACAATGCTGCTGAACGCTCATAGCGCCGGCACTCTGTCCCATAATGGTGATATTATCGGGATCGCCGCCAAAGGCCGCTATGTTGTGCCGTACCCAATTTATAGCCGTAAGCTGATCGTAAAGGCCGTAGTTTCCGGTCTTGCCTGCCTCTGCCTTGAGCTCGGGAAGAACGGCAAAGCCGAGAGGACCAAGACGGTAGTTGATAGTTACGCCGATGACGCCGCGTGTAGGCCAAAGAGGTATATCAAAGTGCTTTTCGTGACCGCATCCGCCGGTAAAGCTACCGCCGTGAATGTAAATTACAACGGGAAGGCGCTCGCCCTTCTCTTTCGGTGTAAAGACGTTGAGAAAGAGGCAATCCTCGCTATAAGTATAGCTCTCGCCGCGGCGGAACTCGTTATAGTAAAACATCTTCTTCGGCATCTGCTCCTCGTCACAGAAGGCGCGAGCCTGATAAGCGCAAGCGCCGTACTCGGTAGCATCGTAGATGCCCTCCCAGGAGGTCACCTCGCGGGGATACTCAAATCTGCCTGCGATAGCGTAACGAATACCTTTATACGCCACGATGCCGTCGACGCGCGTTTCTGTTCCGCGGAGCTTGCCGCAGGGGGTAGTTATAATGTATTCCATATTCTTAATCCTGTGTTTCATTTTCTGCCGAGGTGGATGCATCGGATTCCGCGAGCTTTGCCGCAGACATCCTTGCACGAATCTCGGGAGTTATATTCCAAACGAACTTGAATGCCGCCCAAGAGCCAAGAACGCAGATGGCAGGCAGAAGAACGCAGATCACCTTGAAGCCGAAGATAGTGGATGCGTTCTGCACCTCCAGAGTGGAATCATATCTAATCCAATCAAGTGCAAAGAAGCTGAATCCCATACCGACGGCCTGGCCGATACGGCGCGAGAGATTGAAGGTGCCGTAAACAGAGCCCTCGGTTCTCTTGCCCGTGACGAGCTCGTTATAATCAATAGCCTCGCCGACAAGTCCCCACTGCATCTGTATGGATACCATAGCAAATCCCGAGCCTGTGCCGAGGAGAAGTCCGTGGAGGAGGGGATGAACGTACATAACCATATGCATTCCGAAGAGGATAGCGCAGATAGCTCCGCCGATGAGAAGCGTCAGGCGAATGATCTTCTCGAGTCCATACTTCTTACACATAAGAGGTACGAATATCATAGCACCTGCCATAAAGGGAGCGGAAAGCATCGTGCCGAGAGACTTGTAAAGGGGGTCGCCGTAAACTGACGTATACATCTGAATGCTGATGTTCTCGATAAGATACTGCATAGTGCAGATGCAGATGCCGTGGATACAAAGCGCTACGAATGCACGGTTTTTCTTAATTACCTCGAAAATGTCGGTGAACTTGATCTCATCAACGTTGGTCTTCTCGTTAACTACCACGCGCTCCTCTGTAAGAGCATAGTGAAGCAGACACAGAACAAAGTCTGCCACAGCGAAGGAAACACCCACGACCATATAAGCCACGGGATTATCCTCGCCTATCAAGCCAAGGATAGCGGGGGCTACCATACCAGGAATCATATTTCCGAACATAGAGCCTACGCCGCGTGCCGAGGAAAGCGATGCGCGCTCAACGTCGTTTGTGGACATCGCAGAAAGAAGCGAGCCCATCGGAATATTGAACATAGTGTACGCGCCCTCGTAAAGCACCTTGAATGAGAACAGCGCAACGAGCGTAGCGATACCTTCAAAGAAGGTAGGGACAGTCCACAGGGCGATGGCGGTCACAGTCAAAAGCGGCGTAGCGCGAAGAAGCCAGGGGCGGAACTTGCCGTTCTTATGCTGCCTCCTTGCAAAGGCTCTATCCATAAGAGCACCCATCATCGGATCGTTGATAGCGTCCCATATTGCCCATACGATAGTGAGCACGCCCATTACCGTCGCGTTAATGTGAAGAATATCGGTGCAGTAGCTGGAAAATACGCCCGCCATAAGAGCAAAGGTCATACATCCGCCGAAATCGCCGAACATATAGCCGAACCAATGCTTCTTGGTAAGGCCGGTTTTCGGTTCAACTGATTTTCTCATAGTCAGATCCTCCAAACGTGATCATTGTATACTAAAGACATTATACTATATCCGAGCCGTATTGTCAAGCAAATTAAAACTACAAAAAGCTTACGTTGATTCGATCAAAAAAGAAGAAAAAGCAGTCCATGAATGTGGACTGCCTTGTTTTTTATTTGGTTTTATGCGTTTGCAAGCTTCTCGAGAGCCGCGAGCTTAACTGCCACGACGAGAATCTCGGTTGCCTTGGCGATATCGTCATCCGTGGGGTAGGTGGGCGCGATACGAAGGTTCTTATCCTCGGGGTCGATGCCGTAGGGGAAGGTCGCGCCAACGTCGGTGAGGGTGACGCCTGCCTCCTTCATAAGAGTGTAGACGCGCTTTGCGGTGCCGGGCATAACGTCGAGGGATACGAAGTATCCGCCGCGAGGTGTAGTCCACTCTGCGATGCCGAGGCCGTCGAGGGCGGAAAGGCTGTCGAGGGTGATCTCGAACTTCTTGCCGATGAACTTGGCGAGCGTCATCATATGCTCGTGAACCGCTTCCTTATCTGCGAAGTAGGCGGTGTGACGAAGCTGATTGAGCTTGTCGTATCCTATGGTCTGGACGCCGAGGAACTGGCTGATCTGCTTGAGGTTAGCGGGAGATGCCGCCATCATAGCGACTCCTGCACCGGGGAAGGTGATCTTCGAGGTGGAGGTGAAGTAGAAGATTCTGTCGAGATTGCCGTACTTCTCTGCCTCGGTGAAGATGTCGAGAAGCTCGTCGCCCTCCTCGCCGAGATCGTGAACGGCATAAGCGTTATCCCAGATGATGCGGAAGTCGGGTGCGCCGCACTCCATCTTGGCAAGTCTTGTTACAGTCTCGTCGGAATAGGTGTTACCCGTGGGGTTGGAATACTTGGGAACGCACCACATACCCTTGACGGTAGGATCCTTAACGAGTCTCTCTACCTCGTCCATATCGGGGCCTGTGGGAGTCATCTTGACAGTAAGAAGCTCGAAGCCGAAAAGCTCGGTCATCTTGAAATGTCTGTCGTAGCCGGGAGCAACGCAGATCCACTTGCGCGCGTCCTCCTTGATCCAAGGTTTCTCCGAGCCGAGGACACCGAACAGAAGCGCACGGGAGATGGTGTCATACATAAGCTGAAGCGAAGAGTTGCCGCCGACGGCGATGTACTCCTCCTTGATACCGAGCATATCGGCAAAGAGTCTCTTCATCTCGGGGATACCGTCAAGCACGCCGTAGTTACGGCAGTCAACGCCATTCTCGGAGAAGCACTTCTCTCTCGGTCTTGCCTCGGAGAGAAGCGGAAGGCTTATATCAAGCTGATCGGAGTTAGGCTTTCCTCTCGAGAGGTCGAGCTTGAGGTTCTGTTCCTTATATTTATTGTACTGTGCGAGAAGCGCGTTATACTCGCTTCTCTGTTCTGCTTTTGAAAGCTCTGAATATTTCTTCATTTTAATCCATTTTTGAATAATTTAAGGAGCAATCATTCAAAATCCTTTGTTTTTTGTGTGATACACCTCTATATTATAGTATATTATGAAAGTTTTTGCAAGTGATTTTGCAAAATTTATATTTTTTTCTGCAAATTTCGCATTTTCCACAAAATTCGCGCCGCAAAGTGGTCAAAATGGTAGTCAGTTTATGCATTTTGCTATGCAAAGAGAGCTTTCTTGTTTTTTTACTTGACAAAAGTTATACTGTGTTATATAATATAATGTAAAATATTGCAATCTTTTGAAAGGATACATATAAAAGTATGGCACAGAACGACAAGAAGCTCGTCACAGAGATCACCTCTATGGACGAGGACTTCGCAAAATGGTACACCGACATCGTAAAGAAGGCCGATCTTATCGACTACTCCAGCGTAAAGGGATGTATGATTATTCGCCCCTACGGCTACGCTATCTGGCAGAATATTCAGTGAATCCTTGACACTCGATTCAAGGAGCTCGGCCACGAGAACGTATATATGCCTATGTTTATTCCCGAGTCGCTTCTCCAGAAGGAGAAGGACCACGTTGCGGGATTTGCTCCCGAGGTTGCTTGGGTAACTCACGGCGGCGCAGAAAAGCTCACCGAGAAGCTCTGCGTTCGTCCTACCTCCGAGACTCTCTTCTGCGAGCATTACGCTAACATTATCAACTCCTACCGCGATCTTCCCAAGCTCTACAACCAGTGGTGCTCGGTCGTTCGTTGGGAGAAGACCACTCGCCCCTTCCTCAGATCCCGTGAGTTCCTCTGGCAGGAGGGTCACACTATGCACGCGACCGCAGAGGAGGCACGCGAGGAGACTGTTCAGATGCTGAACGTTTACGCAGACTTCCACGAGCGCGATCTTGCGATCCCCGTTATCAAGGGTGTGAAGACTCCCTCCGACAAGTTCGCAGGCGCTGAGGACACCTACTGCATCGAGGCTCTCATGCACGACGGTAAGGCGCTTCAGGCGGCTACCTCTCACTACTTCGGCGACGGCTTTGCTCGCGCCTTTGACATCACCTATACCTCGAAGGACAACAAGCTCGAGTATCCTCATCAGACCTCTTGGGGCTGTACCACCAGAATGATCGGCGGTATCATCATGACTCACGGCGACGACAACGGTCTCGTGCTTCCCCCTGCCGTAGCTCCCATTCAGGTAGTTATCATTCCCGTTGCATTCCACAAGGAAGGCGTGCTTGAAAAGGCAAGAGAGATCAAGGACAGACTCGCGGCAAAGGGCATTCGCGTTAAGCTCGACGACAGCGATCAGTCGCCCGGATGGAAGTACTCCGAGTATGAGATGAAGGGTATTCCCGTTCGTGTTGAGATCGGTCCTCGTGACATTGAGAGCAACCAGTTCGTTGCAGTAACAAGACACAACCGTGAAAAGACCTTCGCGTCTCTCGATCAGCTCGAGGAGACCGTACTTGCGAAGCTCGACGAGGTTCGTGACGGTATGTACGCAAAGGCTCTCGCTAACCGCGAGAAGCGCACCTACTCCTGCACTACCATTGATGAGATCAACGAGGCTCTTCTCGCAGGTGACGGCTTCATCAAGGCTATGTGGTGCGGCGACGAGGAGTGCGAGGACAAGGTCAAGGAGCTCTCGGGAGTTGGCTCGAGATGCATTCCTATGGACCAGGAGACCGTCTCCGACAAGTGCGTATGCTGCGGCAGAGCGGCAAAGAAGCTCGTTTACTGGGGCAAGGCGTACTAAGAAAGTGAAATCCACTCTGATGAGTGGAATAAATCTCGCGATGCGAGATGAAATCCGACGCATCGTCGGATGAAATCGCTACGCGAAGACAATAGACCCGAAAGGAGGGTGCGATATGGACGAAAAGAAGCCAATTCCCTACGTTATCCGTATGTCAGACGGCAACGTGATAAAAATGGAACACCACGAGCATCTGCCGTCGGTATCGGTGCTGGCCAAGCAATACGCCATGCAGGGTTATCCTGACAGATACGTAGTTCTGGCAGAAGGCGTCGACGGCTCATCCGAGCGCGGTCTTTATATGTCACTTATCCTTCGTCCCTCCATCTTCCCTTCTCAGGCGGTATTCGTAGGACCTGCCGCGGCGACGGCCTGTGCCCTCGCTCTGCAGGAGCATACCATCGAGAACATCGGCATCGGCTGGATCAGTGATCTCTATTGCAATCTCCGTTACATCGGCAGCGTAGGCGTTGAGGGCAAGCTTGACAACTTTACGTCTTACGAATATATGATAGTGAATTTTGCAGTTCGTCTCAGCAATAAGAACTTCCCTCCGAGGCTCACCGACATGGTGCGCAAGGTGTTCGAGAGCGAGAGCGCCTCGATACAGATGATAATCGCGAAGAACGTGCTTGACAAATTCTTCGGCTTCTACATTAGCATTAAGTCACCGCAGAAGATGATGAACTCTTACAAAAACCTTTTTGCTATGCGCGGCGAGCGTGTGAAGTGCACTATCGGCGACTCTGCAAAGAGCTGTAAGATCCTCGGTGTTGACAGTGCGACCTGTGCGCTGGTAGTCGAGGAACGGAGTGGCAAGATAACGAACGTCACTACTCCCAAGGGCGTCGTGATTCCGAAAAAGCTAAAAAAGAAAAAATAGCAAAAAAGAGCCGTGCAGGATTGATTGCGCGGCTCTTTTCATCCTTTTAGATTAATAAAGAAAACGAGTTAGATTAATAGAGAAAACGAGCCGCGGCGAAATTCGCCGCGGCTCTTGATATTGCTTATTTTCAGTGAAATTAATTATCCCAAGTGGTGGGAACACCCTTTACCATACGCCAGAAGTCAGCGGGATTGTCCGCGGGCTTAGTGCCTGCACGATAAAGAAGCTTTGCACCATTTCCGGTAAGATCGTTTCTTGCTGCCTCAGCAAGAGTATTCCAAGCGTTAACGTTCTGACCGTAGTAGTAGATGGTCTTGAGACCGGTGAGTCCGTCAAATGCAGTCTCATCGATGCTGGTGATGTATGCGGGAAGAACGAGTGCAGTGATATTACCGCAACCCTTGAATGCGTCTGCCGCGATAATCTTAGTAGCCTGAGGAATGGTAGCAAAGGTTGCGCCCTCGTTCATCTTGGATGCGTCGAAGGCAAGGAGATGCTCGCCTGCCATGAGCGCGCCGTTCTGCCAGTTAGCATCGTTGTTCCAGTATGCACTACCCTCGAATGCGCTACGAGGAATGGTAACGAGCTTGCTGTGGAGAGTGATCTTCTCTACGCTCTTCAAGCCTGCAAAGGCATTCTCACCGATTGCCTTAACGTTGGAAGCGAAGGTGATCTCCTTCACGTTGTCGTATGCGAGCCAGGGTGCCTCACCCTTAGCGAAGTCAGGCATAACGTCATCGCCACCGATGGTAAGAACGCCATTCTTAAAGGACCAAGCAAGACGAACGCCACCGTCGATATCCTGCCAGAATGCGCCCTCTTTACCTGCGATGTCGCCGGATGCCTTAGCATAAGCATTAGCATTGGTCTCTATGATAGAATCGAGGCCTGTATTGTCAAGACTATCTCCCATGTAGTAAACAGCAGCAAGCTTTGTACAACCTGCAAACGCCTTGGGGTGAACGTAAGTAATAGTCTCGGGAAGCTCTATGGTAATAAGAGAGGTGATACCGCCAAGAACGTTAGCGCCGAGGCCGGTGATATTACCCTCGAATACAACCTTTGTAATACCCTTCGAGAAATAAACAGTGTCGCCGGTACCCTCGAAGTCCCAAGTAGTGCCTGTGCCCTTGATAGTGAGAATCTGAGTAACGGGATCGTAGTGATAAGTTGCGTTATCGCCAATAAGCTCTCCACGATTACCCTTGAAATCGATATGATCGGTAATCTTCGTGCCGTTAAGGTAAGCATCGATACCCGACCAGCTTTCGAACTTGTAGCCACGATAAACTATAGATTCCATAGTTGCCTTGTTAGCATCGCTGAAGGTTCCGCTCTTATCTGCACCGATGAAAACGAAGTCGGTAAGAATGGGGAATGCGTTACCCTCTGCATAGTATCTAATAGTGTAGGAAAGAGGAGTAGGATTATTGTAAGCATTATAGGTCCAATACTGACCTGCGGTCTTAGCCTCGGGCGAGGATGCATCTACGTAGAAGTAGAGGTATGCGCCGAAGGTGCTGAACTTGCTATTACCCATCTGAATGATTACGTTAGCGTACTGCTCTGCAGTGCCGCGGTAGTAGATGTACTTGTGAGCACCGCCGGCGCCCTGGTTAAATGCGTTCTCACCGATACGCTCAAGGCCGGTACCAAGAACGATAGACTCGAACTTGGTGCAATTAGCAAAGGCATAACCCTCGATGATCTTAACGCTGTCGGGAATAACGATAGTGCTGAAGGCTCTGCATCCCTCGAATGCACCGTTACCGATAATCTCAATGTTCTCGGTAAGAGGAACCGACTTAAGAACGGTAGAATATGCAAATGCATACGCACCGATGCTGGTAACACCATCACCAAGATCGATGGACTTAACGTCGGAAACGCCGAGGTTGTAGAAGGAATATGCACCAACGTGAGTGATGCTGTTCGCAACGTCAACGCCGGTGATTACATTTCTCTCACCGTTCTCGTTGAAGTACCAAGGAGCAAGCTCGGGGTAGGTGAAATCGTACATAGCACCCTTACCCTCGATCTTAAGAACGCCGGCAGAGGTAAGCTTCCATGTAGCGTTATCACCACAGTAGCCATTACCCTTCTTGTCAGCCTCGGAGATCTTGAGCTTTGCATAAACGCTCGTATCTGCGGTTACAGGCTTGGTGAAGTCAAACTCATTCGTAAGCTCGGGAGAATCGTACCAACCAACAACGGTAATACCGCCGTAGGTGATGCCGGGGATCTCTGCAAGCTGCTCTGCGGTAGGTGCCTGATTCTCAAGAACGTCGAGAGTGTAAACCATCACGTCCTTCTCTACGGAGATACGCTCAGGCTTACCGGTGGTGTCAAGAATAGCTGCGCCGAAACTTTCGCTCTCAGGATCGGTATCTACCTTGTTTTCATAAACAACGCCGTGGAAGTTGAAGGTGATCTTAAAGGTAGGATCACGCTCGGGCTCCTCGGGGAGCTCCTCGATAGGGCCGTCGGGCTGCTGTGCAGGAACCGAAGCTCCGCAGCTGTCACAAATTTCGTCGCCGTCTGCGTCGGTATGAGTGTCGCATATCTTGTCACCGTTGTCGCCCATGCCGGGGATAAGCGAAGTGATGCTATCGGGAAGCATAGACATCAGATCACAAGAGCTGAGTGCAAGAACAGAAACAATCATAATTGCCGCAACGAGCAAAGCAAATATTCTTTTTTTCATTTCTTTCTCCTTTTCGGGTATAACCCTATATTTTTTGACATTATCATTATAACATATAGTAAAGTGAAATGCAAGCAAAAGGGACTGCCGCTACTCATTTTCTGCCTTTTGCACATTAATGGAAGAGGTTTTTTATGCATAATAACAAAACAATAAAGGGGCGCATCGGCTTTATCGACGTAATAACACGCGCATTTTCTGCTCTTTTCTGGATTCTCGTGATGTTAGGCTTCGACGGTGTGGTGGGCGCGATACTGACTCTCATTGCAGTTCTGATACACGAGCTCGGACATATGGCGGCACTCTTCATACTCGGACGCCGAAGCGGCGTGCCTCTGCCAAGGATGCCGGGATTCTCGATACGGGTAGGCGCAAGTCTATCATATAAGGAGGATATGATCGTCGCCGCGGCGGGCCCGATGGCTAACCTGATCACCGCCCTGATACTGCTACCGATCAGGCAGGCGGCAGGGGCGATGATACTGATCAATCTGCTGACCGCCGTGTCCAATCTTCTGCCCGTGCGCGGCTACGACGGATACAGAATACTCGCGTCGGCGATAGCGCTATCGGGCACAGAGAGATTTCTCGGGCGAGTGCCTGACCTACTCTCCTTTGGCACGGCGGTGGTGGCGGTGCTGCTTTCTCTGTACTTTATCTACGTTTTTGACTCGGGGTACTGGATTTTCGGCGTTTTTTTCATTTTTTTACTTGGAGAGGTGAAAAAATCCTTAAAGTGACGAATTTTGAGAATTTAAGAGCATTTGAGAGATTTCAAGAGCATTTAAGAGCTTTTTAACACTTTTTACGGAGAAAATCGCGGATAATTTCGGCTAATGCAATATAAATGCGAATTTTTTTGAAAAAAACTATTGCAAAACGCGAATCTTTTTGTTATAATACATTCCGTTACAGGATATTCGTCAAATTGCGACCTCCTGCATTTTAAATGCTAACTATAGAGGGCGATTCTTTCGCCTAAAGAAAGGGTATGAGATTTTAAAAATGTCCAAGCTCATTGAGTTAAAAGGAATTTCAAAATCCTACGACGGAGAGCGCGTCATAGACTCTATGAACCTCTACATAAGAGACGGCGAGTTCATGACCTTTCTCGGTCCGTCCGGCTGCGGCAAGACGACGACCCTCCGTATAATCGGCGGCTTTGAGACCGCTGACGAGGGCGAGCTCTATTTCGACGGCGTTGAGATCAGCGACGTGCCCGCACACAAAAGACATATAAATACCGTTTTCCAGAAATACGCGCTGTTCCCTCACCTCAACGTGTATGAGAACGTTGCCTTTCCTCTCAGACTGAAGAAGCTCCCTGAGGAGCAGATAAGCGAGAAGGTCACCGAGATGCTGAAGATGGTAGCGCTCGTCGGCTTCGAGAACAAGAGCGTCAGCACTCTCTCGGGCGGTCAGCAGCAGCGTGTTGCTATTGCGCGCGCGCTTATTTCTCATCCCAAGGTGCTTCTTCTGGACGAGCCCCTCGGTGCTCTTGACCTGAAGCTCCGCAAGGACATGCAGAACGAGCTCAAGAACATACAGAAGGCTATCGGCATTACCTTTATATACGTAACTCACGATCAGGAGGAGGCTCTCTCGATGTCCGACACCGTGGTCGTTATGGCCGACGGTGAGATACAGCAGATCGGCACTCCTACCGATATATACAACGAGCCGAAGAACGCCTTCGTTGCCGACTTCATCGGCGAGAGTAACATCATCGACGGTGTAATGCTCGAGGACTACAAGGCACGCTTCTCCGGCCACGTGTTCACCTGTGTCGACGGCGGATTTGAGCCCGGCGAGGCAGTCGACGTTGTCGTACGTCCCGAGGATGTTGACGTCGTTAAGCCCGAGGACGGTATGCTCACCGGTAAGGTTACGAGCGTTACCTTCAAGGGTGTTCACTACGAGATCATCGTAGACATCAAGGGCTTCAAGTGGATGATCCAGTCCACCGATTACGTAGCTCCCGATGCAACGATCGGTCTCTACATTGAGCCCGAGGCAATTCATATTATGAAGAAGTCCAAGTATTCGGGTATGTTCGGCGACTACTCCTCCTTCTCGGACGAGCTCGATCAGCTCTCCGACGCCGATGCGGCAGAGGAATTCTAACTCTTAATGAAAGCAGTGGGGACAAGTCCCCTTTGGTTGGAAAATGAAAAAGAAAAATTCACTGATGCGCTCCATCTCGGCGGCGCCTCACATTTTCTGGGCGATTCTTTTCATCGTTCTGCCCTTAATTATAGTTGTCTTTTATGCTTTTACCGACACAGACGGTCACTTTGACCTTGGAAACATAGCTGCTCTTACCGACTACGCTCCCATATTCAGCCTGTCTATTGAGCTTGCGGTGATAGCGACGGCGATATGCCTTCTTATCGGCTATCCTCTCGCCTACTTTATCTCCAAGGCAGACCCAAAAAGGCAGAAGTTCTTTATCATGCTTCTGATGCTCCCGATGTGGACGAACCTGCTTATCAGAACCTACTCCATTATGGCTCTGATGGACAACGGCGGTATCATCAATACCATCCTGATGCAGGCACTCGAGCTTGACGAGCCTGTGATCAAGTTTGTCGGTACCAAGGGCGCTGTTATCTTCGGTATGGTATACGACTTCCTTCCCTATATGGTGCTCCCCATCTACACCTGCGTGTCCAAGATAGACAAGCATATGTGGGAGGCGGCAAGCGACCTCGGTTGCACTCCCGTGCAGACTCTTATAAAGGTTATTCTCCCTCTCTCGATGTCGGGAATAATCTCGGGCGTGACTATGGTTCTCGTGCCCTCGATCAGTACCTTCTACATTTCGCAGAAGCTTGGCGGCGGTACATTCGAGGTAATCGGTGACACCATCGAGCGTCAGTTCGTAACCGGTGCTCTCAACATCGGCGCGGCGATATCTCTCGTTATGATGATACTCATTCTTATCTCTATTTCGATAATGAATAGGTTCTCCGACGAGGACGGAGGTATAATCGTATGAAATACGCCTCCAGAATTTATATCGGTATCATTCTTGCGATACTCTATATCCCGATTCTTACACTTATTCTCTTCTCCTTCAACGCCTCGGAGAGCACGTCCACCTTTGTGGGCTTCGATATCCGCTGGTACGTTGAGCTCTTCAATTCCCCCGAGGCCTTCACGGCTCTGCGTAACACGCTGATCCTTGCGGTGCTCTCGGCACTGATCGCTACGGTCATCGGTACTGCGGCGGCAGAGGGAATCTACAAGATGAGAAGCAAGCTCGCAAAGACCGCCATCACCTCGGTAACCAATATCCCTATGATGAACCCCGATATCGTTACCGGTATGTCGATGATGCTTTTCTTTGCGGCGGTGGTCGGTATCTTCAAGATCGCAGACTACTCCGAGATCGGCTTCCTCGCGATGCTTATCTCGCACGTTACATTCTGTCTTCCCTACGTTATTCTCTCGGTTCTGCCGAGACTTACCGAGCTTGGCAACTCGCTCTCGGAGGCGGCACTTGATCTTGGTTGCACTCCTCTGCAGGCCTTCATAAAGGTCAAGCTCCCCAACATTATGCCTGCGGTGCTCTCGGGCGCTATCATGGCGTTTACACTCTCTCTTGACGACTTCGTTATTTCCTATTTCGTAGCTCCGCCGAACTTCCAGACTCTGCCTCTTCTCATCTACTCGATGACCAAGAAGAAGGTTAAGCCCGATATGTACGCGCTCTCCACTATTATCGTTGTGGTTATCTTCATTCTGCTCCTTGTGTCTAATCTCAGAAGCGAGAAGAAGACCGCGCTCAACGGCAAGAAGAAGCGCATCGCGGTCATAGTCACCGCATCGGTGGCGGTCATTGCTACGGTTGCCGTTATAATCGGCTCGCTCTTCACCGGCGGCGCGGCTATCGGCTCGTCCGAGGTGATCTACCTCAACGTATACAACTGGGGCGAGTATATGGCCGACGGCTCTGACTCGGAGTACGGTAACGTCAACGAGATGTTCGAGAAATACTACGAGGCCAAGACCGGCAAAAAGGTCGTGGTCAACTACTCTACCTACGCTACTAATGAGGACCTCTACTCGAAGCTCAATAACAGCGCCGTTTCCTACGACGTGGTTATCCCCTCCGACTATATGATCGAGAAGCTCATTGAGGCAGATCTGCTCCTTGAGTTCGACGTAAACGCGGAGATCCCCAACTATCAGTATATTGACGAAAACTTCAAAAAGCCGTATTATGACGAGGCAGAGCGCTATTCCGTTCCCTACACCTACGGTATGATCGGTATCATCTACAACCCCGAGATGGTCGATCCCGAGGACGTGGCAGACGAGTCCTGGGGACTTCTCTGGAACGAGAAGTATGCAGGTCAGATACTCCAGTTCAACAATCCCCGTGACGCATTCGCGACGGCGATGTACTGGAAGGGACTTGACATCAACTCCGACGATCCCGCAGTTTGGGATCAGGCGCTCGAGCTCCTCATCGAGCAGAAGCCTCTCATTCAGGGCTACGTAAATGATGAGATCTTCGACAAGATGACCGCCGGCTCGGCGGCGATCGCTCCCTACTTCGCAGGCGACTATATCACTATGGCAGAGACCGAGGGTGCTGTACCTCTCGAGTTCTACTACCCCACCGAGGGTGCTAACTACTTCGTCGACGCTATGTGTATTCCCAAGAGCTCGAAGAATCCCGACGTTGCGAAGGAGTACATCAACTTCATGCTTACGGAGGAGCCTGCGGTCGAGAACGCAAAGTTCATCGGATACGCATCGCCCAACACGCTTGTTTCCTCGAATGCAGACTACCTCGACTATATGGGCGAGGATGCCTGCGAGATACTCTACGGCACGGAGGGCAACAATCCTCTTGACGTAAATAAGGAGTACAACGAGAAGTACGGCACTACCTGCTACAAGAACTTTACCCCCGAGATTCAGTCGAGAGTCAACACTCTCTGGGAGAATCTTAAGCTCGCTAATTCCACCGAGCCCTGGATACACGTTGTGTCCATCGGAATCGTGGTAGCGGTGATAGCTCTGGCGGTTTACACCACCTACGTGAAGAAAAAGCGCTCACGCGCATACAGACTTCGCGACAAGCAGGCAAGGCTCGCAAAAAGCGCTAAATAAAAACGGAAAGCTGCTCTGATCTTCAGGGCAGCTTTTTTGAATATAAAATGCGTTGGCTATTTACAAACCGACAAAGAAGTGCTATAATTGATTCACAAAGCGGTGTGCTTTGTACCGAAAAGATAACAGGAGAGAATAAAATGAGCAAAAAGTCTCTAATAATTGCGGTAATAGTTCTGTTCGTTATGCTAGTGTCGGTCATTATAATCCTAGCGTGTAGTAAGGACGGAAAAGACGGCAAGGACGGCGCGGATGGAATCACGCCCACCATTGAGATCAGCGATGACGGATATTGGGTAATCAACGGCGAGAAGACCAACGTTCCCGCGAGTGGCAATTCCGGCGACGGCGGAGCCTATGTAGACGACAATCCCCAGGGACTTGATTTCTATAAGCAGGACGACGGTACCTATATAGTTTCCGCAGGTCACGCAAAGTACCTGAGCACAATAGTGATCCCCGCCACCTACAAGGGCGGCGCAGTTGTTGGTATCGATAACGAGGCGTTCTTGAATTGCTCTAGCCTTACAAGTGTGGTTATCCCCGACAGCGTGACAAGTATAGGCGATTATGCGTTTCGGAATTGCTCTAGCCTTGAGAGCGTAGTAATCCCCGATAGAGTGACAAGTATTGGCGTCGTTGCGTTTCAGTATTGCTCTAGCCTTGAGAGCATAGTAATCCCTGATAGCGTGAAAAGCATTGGCGATTATGCGTTCTTGGGTTGCTCTAGCCTTGAAAGCGTATACATAACTGATATAGAAGCATGGTGTAATATATCGTTTAATGATTATAATTCAAATCCGATGTGTAATGGCGCTAACCTCTATCTCAACGGCGAGCTCGTAACAGATATCAATATCAATGACACCGTATCAAGTATAAAGGATTACGCCTTCTATGATTGCACTAGCCTTGAGAGCGTAGTTATCCCTGATAGTGTGACAAGTATAGGCGGTTCTGTGTTCTCCGGTTGCTCTAGCCTTACCAGCATAAAGTACCGCGGTAGTGAGGAGCAATGGGAATCTATATCCAAGGGTGACCGTTGGGATGAGTATTATGAGAATGGATCTTATTACAAACTCAACTACACCATAACCTACAACTACGACGGCGAGTAAATAAGTATAAACGACGGAAAGCTGCTCTGATCTTCAGGGCAGCTTTTTTGTGTGGGGAGGCTCGCGTTTTGGCGTAGAACGAGGGAGCTGAAATAAAACGAATCCGCGCGATTCTGACGAAACATTAACTATTCTTAAATAGGGGCAAAAGCCCTTTAATTCCTATGAAATATTTGGTATAATCGATGCAGTTATTTCGACAAATTTCGGGAGCTTTTTATGAAAGAATTTTTTGGTTTTGGCGGTTACACGCGCGCACCCGAGGGCTTTCTGTCCTGGCAGCATCTCACGTTCGTAACCTTCCTTATGGCGGTCATGGTGACGCTCGCCATATGTATAGGTCTCAAATACAAGGCAAGGGGCGACAAGGAGAAGAATCTCCCTCTCATTATCGCGGCGATAATGATCGACGGCTTCGAGCTCTTTAAGATAGTGCTCATGTGTATCAGGGGCGGAGATCCTCTTGGTTGGCTCTACGAGCTGCCGCTCTTCCTCTGCTCTATTCAGCTGATCACCATTCCGCTTGCCGCCTTCTCGAAAGGAAGAGTAAAGGAAGCGGCGCTTGACTTCGTATTTATCTTCGGTATTCTCGGTGCGGTGCTCGGCACTTACGGCGCGGGACAGAACTACGGATGCTATCCCGTTCTCTCCTTTGACAACGTGGTATCGGGAATAACGCACAGCATATCGGGATTTGCCTCTCTCTACATAGCGATCTCGGGAATGGCGAGCATGAAGAAGAAAAATATACCGATCACCTTTGCGATACTCTTCTCCTTCTGCATCGCGGCTCTCAGCGCGAATGCTATCCTCGATTACAACTATATGTTCCTCAGAAGAGGCGACGGAACGCCCTACGACATATTCTACAACCTAGTTGGCGGAAATCAGATCCTGTATCCGATGGTTGTAATTCTGCTTTTCGTTCTCTACATAGTAGTCTTCCATTACGTCTACGATCTGTGCAAAAAGGGCAAGAAAAAGGAAGCCTGTGTAGAACAAGCATCATAATAGAAAAAGAGAGCGAGTCGGATATCCGATCTGCTCTCTTTTTGCATTTTCGGTTTAAATGCCCGTCAGGTCAAAGGGAGGGATAAAGCTCTCGGAGGCGGCGCTACCCTCCTGGACGAAGGCGCGGGTGATGCCCTTCTCTGCCGCGTAATCGACGAGCTCTCGGTACTCTGCCGCGGTGACTCTGCGGTCGAGGGGTGCGGTCATATCAGGCATCGGGGTGTACTGACTCATAAGGCTGATATAGACCGAGTCGCCGTAGGTGTCGTATATATACTTTGTGGCGAGCTTTGCCTCGGCGACGTGGCCGGGCAGAAGCAGAATGCGGACTATAACGCCCTTTCGCATAACGCCGTCCTCGATGACGGGAGTCGGCTTCTGCTTTACCATCTCGGCGATGGCGGCGCGAGCAAGCTCGGGATAATCCTCGGCGTGTGCGAGCTTCTCTGCCGTGCGAGGCAGATGGTACTTGTAATCGGCGAGGTAGATATCGACGGTGTCGGCGAGCATTCTGATGCACTCGACACTATCGTATGAGGCGGTGTTGTAGACTATTGGGAGCGACATACCGCGCTCACGCGCGAGGGCTACGGTATCGACCACCGTGGGCGCGAAGTGGGTGGGCGTGACGAAGTTGATATTATGCGCGCCCTGCGCCTCGAGCTCGAGCATTATATCGGCTATACGCGAGTCGGCGAGAGGCTTGCCAACCTCGCCGTCCGAGATGGCGCGATTCTGACAGAATACACAGCCGAGCGAGCAACCCGAAAAGAACACCGTACCCGAGCCGCGATCGCCCGAGATTATCGGCTCTTCCCACATATGAAGGGCGGCGCGTGCGAGCTTTGGCTCGCTTGACATTCCGCAATAGCCGAGCTCGCCGCGTGTGCGGTCTACGCCGCAGGCTCTGCCGCAGAGGAGGCAGGATTCGTATTGAGTTTTCACCGTTTTTCTCCTTTTTGGCAATTTTTGTTGACAGACGGCAAATTTTATGCTAGAATAGCAAATGATAACACTATGCCCTCTCGGGCAGATTGGAGATTATATGTCGGAAAAGAGACAAGGCTATATCAGCTGGGACGAATATTTTATGGGAGTTGCACAGCTGGCTGCCGAGCGTTCAAAGGACCCAAGCACCCAGGTGGGTGCCTGCATCGTTGACGGAGAGAAAAGAATACTCTCTACCGGCTACAACGGCTTCCCTCACGGTTGCTCTGACGACGAGTTCCCCTGGAACAGAGATGAGTCGAAGGGCGACACCAAGTATCAGTACGTCGTTCACGCAGAGCTCAACGCTATTCTTAATGCGAGCGGCAAGTCGCTTGCAGGATCGACGCTGTACGTTGGACTCTTCCCCTGCAACGAGTGTGCAAAGGCTATAATTCAATCGGGTGTATCCGAGGTTATCTACCTCTCCGACAAGTACAAGAACACTCCCGGCACTATGGCATCGCGCAAGATGCTCAACGCCGCAGGCGTAAAGCTCCGTCAGCTGAAGGCTACTAGAGCGAGCCTTGTGCTTAACCTCAAGGTTGACGAGTAAATTTAAGATTTAAGAGTGAAGAGGCTTCTCTTCACTCTTTTTTGTCGCTTATTTTGCCTCAAAATAGGACTTGATCGCATCGAGGTCTGCGGTGAAGCTTCCCTGGATCATCGTGGGGCTTCCGCCGCCACGGCCGCCAAGTGCGGCGTTGATGTCGCGTGATGCCGCGCGGAGATCGGTGCTGCTTGAGACGATGACGTATTTGTACGCGCCATCGTTACCGCCGAGGACAACGAGTATGCCGTCAACTGCGGACATAGCCTCGGATGCGAGGACGCGAAGCTCCTCACCCTCGAGGTCGGCAAAATGCATAACGAGATTGCCCGAGGTAAGCTCTATCGCCGCGGCGCGTGCCCTTGCCGAAGAAAGACGGTAGCTCTTAAAATCTGCGCGCTCCTTTGCGAGTGCTTCATTAAGCTTCGTTACGCCGTCGGCTATCTCCTCCTTGGGTACGGAGAGCAGCTGCGAGATCTCGCCTGCCGCGGTGAACATAGCGCGGAAATATGCGAGGGCGCGTCTGCCTGCGGTGATGAACATACGGATACCACCGCGGAGCTTCTGGAAATCGAGAATTTTGATGAGTCCGCACTCGCCCGTCCTTTTGACGTGGGGAGCACAGCAGGCACAGGAATCGTACCCCTCAATGTTGACTATACGAACGTTCTCAGTGATGTCAAGCTTTGCTCGGTATTCGAGCGAGGGTAGTTCCTGTGCCGTTGGAAAGATAGCCGTGACGGCAACATTTTCGAAGACCGCATCGTTTGCCATATCCTCGATCATATCGAGCTCGGTGCGCGAGAGCACGCCCGATATGTCCATCGTGACGTAATCGTCACCGAGGTGGAAGCCGACGTTATCGAATCCAAAATGCTTATGTATGAGTCCCGAGATGATGTGCTCTGCCGTGTGGCACTGCATCTTCTCATAGCGATCTGCGAAGTCTATTCCACACTCGAGTGTCGCACCGACCGCGACAGGCTCGCGCGTTATATGATAGATGATTCCGTCCTTTTCCCTTACGTCCTCTACTCTCACATTTTCAATATATCCCGTATCGGAGTACTGTCCGCCCTCCTCGGGGAAAAAGGCGGTCTTATCGAGGACTATTCTGTATCCATTCTCTGCCGTATCGCAGGCGAGGACGGTAGCCGTAAATTCGGCGAGGTAGGCGTCTTTATAATAAAGCTTTTCTGTCATGTGTCAGATCTCCGATAAATCAAATAGCGACCAAGGATATGCCGCGGTGTCAGGACGAACGCGGAAGGCGTATTTCCTGCCGAAGAGCGTGAAGGTTAAACGATAGGCGAAAAGTGCAGGCATTCTCGCGCCCTTGTCCCGCGAGCCGTATTTGCCGTCGCCGACGATCGATGCGCCGCGCGAGGAGAGCTGTGCTCTGATCTGATGGAATCTGCCGGTGAGGAGCGTGACTCGCACGAGGCTTCGTGCGCCGCCCTCGGTATCGGCTACGGATATGGGCTCGGCGATGAGGCGAGCCTCCTTGACGCCTGCGCGAGCGCGATCGACCACGAAGGATTTGCCCTTTGCGGCATCCTTATAGAGTAGGTCCGAGAGCTCGCCCGCAGGGACCTCGCCCTCGGTTACGGCGAGGTAGCACTTCTCGGCACCGTGAGTGGCAAAGAGCGAGGATAGCTCGCCTGCCGCCGCCTTGGTTCTCGCAAAGACGAGTATGCCGCCCACCACTCGGTCGAGTCGGTGAACGAGCCAGAGATCGCCGGGCTCACCCTGCTCTGCGAGTGCGGCTCTTGCAAGGCTCATAGCGTCGGGCGCACCCGAAGGATCGGGCTGGCTCGGTATGCCTGCAGGCTTTATTACCGCCAGGACGTGGCGGTCCTTGTATAATATCTCAAGCATAAAAGCTCCTCTTTGCCTTTCGTTTTCTTATGAAAACATTTTAGCATAAAGGAGCTTTTATTTCAAGTGTTTTATTTCTTTTTGTCGTCTTTTTTGCGAATGGTGATGACTCGCCTTGCCTCGCCGCCGGTGAGGGCTATCATCTTGACCGCCGCGAGACTGAAATCGTTGGCGAGGACGGTCAGGGGCTTATCGATGATGCCGCCTGCAAGAACCTTGATATAGGCGGTATCGGCAGGAACGAGGCCGCGCTCCTTGAGGATGTTGACGTCAACGCGCTCGCCTGCCTTGAAGTGCGTCGAGAGAGCGTCCACGTTGATAATGCGCTTACGTCTGCCGTCGGTGTAGATCGGCTCGGTCTCGGTGGCGATGAGCGTCTTGGCGAGCGAATCGCTGATAAGCGTATCTGCGCGCTCGGCATCCACCGAGAGAAGCGCCGTTTCCGATAGGAGAACTCGGCTATTATCCTCTGCCACGGTGGTGAGGAAATGCTCCTGCGACGGAGTGGTGCGGCAACGCAGAGCCGCCAAAACAAGCTGCAAACGCTCGCGGCGAGCGAGCAACGCAAAGGCGGTAACGATGAGTAACAAGACCGCCATAAGACTCGCCAAAATTATCGCGGCGCGAGCACTGTCGGAGAGCCTGCAGACGATCTTGACGCTCGTCTCGGAGCTAGCGTCGGAGAAGGCGTAATTCGTCGGATCGCGAAGCAGCAGCGTTACGGCGTACTTACCTGTTGATTTGATTAAAACCTCTGTTTTTTGATAATATTCTTCGGCAGAATAATCAATCTTGTGCTCGTCGCCATCGTAGATAATAGTTATCGAGGAGGGGATCGGCACGAGCTTTTTAGCTATATTGAGAGTCGCCTCGGGAATTTCGGGTATGTTGAAGTTGTCCTCATCGAACTCAAAAATCGCGCGCACGGGATAGCTTCCGGCAGACCAGCCGACGCCGCCTATATACTCCCTGACGGTGACTCCGTCGGGAAGGCCCGCGAGCTCTGCTCGGTGCTCTGCACCGTCATAGGTGACGTCGAGTCCGAGCCATCTGACAGCACTCACGTCGTAGGTCGCCTTGGCTATTTCCCAATCGAGTTCGGGGATGATCGGCGGATTGTAATTGCGGACGTCGTAGGACAGAATTGCCTCTGCGTGATAGCTCCCTGCCCCCGTGGCAACGTTTCCGTAATAGCCAAGGAGAGTAATGCCCTCGGGCAAGCCGAGCAGCGTCACAGACTTCTCCTCGCCGTCGTAAACGAAGTCGGAATATAGCCAACCAACGCCGCTGACGTCGTAGGTCGCGCGCTTTATCTTATACGGTGTGACGGCTCCCGTAAGAACGTAATTGCCGCTCGGAGCGATGGCGTGGGCAACGTAGGTCTCGGAGGCAAAAGTCCCCTCGCCCTGCACCGAGAGCTCGATGATCTCACCTCGCTCATCTATCGCGTAGGCGCGCGGTAGCTTTGGTGTTCCGTCATAGGTGAACTCGGTGCTGTCCCAGCTGACCTGCAGAGCGAACGGCAGTATCTCAAGTCTGGCGTTTCTGGGCTCGGGCACGGCGTAGTCGCGGCTATCGGTGCTGAAGGTGAGGCTTATATTATAAATGCCGACGTCGCATCCTGCGCCCTGAATGCTCGCCTTGAGTGGCAGATCGTCGAGGCCTATCGGCATCTCGTGCGAGAGCTCTATCCTCTGCCACTTGCCGTTATAGATGCAGGTGAGCGGCGAGAAGCTGATGTCCGTGAGGTCGTACTCGCGCTTCTTTACCTCAAGCGGCAAAAGGAGCTTCATATCTCTGTAGGAAATATACACGCCGCCATCGCCCCAGCGCAAGCGCGTGGGATCGGTCAGATATTCGATGCCGAGCTTGTCTGCGGATAGGATCTCCGACTCGCCCGTCGAGTACTCTACTCTCACGGTAAGTCCATCGGGCTCAAAGACGTCAAACGCCGAGTATTCGGTGCGAGTAGGCTCGGTGAGCACCGAAAGACCGACGGCAATCGTGCCTGTATTCTGCGCGCTCTCATCATTCTCCGATGCGTAGGCCGAGGTGACACCGACGAAAAGCATCAGACAAGCAGAGAGAAATATTATAAGAAATCTTTTCATTTTTGCGCTCCTGTTTTTTTCTTTTTTTTGCTATTATAGCACCAAAAGGAACGGGCGGCAAGGTTAATAGGTCGCGGACTTTGACAGGAGGCGCGGCGGCTCGTCAGGCTTCCCTAAAAGGTGAGTGCCGCTTGTCGAGCCAATGTGTTTTTTGCGATGAAAAAGCGGCATACCGCGCTCCCACGAGGCGGTGTGCCGCAGTATTTTTGCCTTTATCTTACTTATTCTCTTCTATGAGGCGCACGAGGGTGTCCTTTGGAACGTAGCCGACCGAGAAATCAAGGAAGACGTTATTCTTCACGAGCGCGATATAAGGGATCGACTCTACCTTGAAGAGTGCGGTAAGCTCGGGCTCATTATCAACGTTTATCTTTCCGAACTTGACGTCGGGGTGCTCGCGCTCTAGCTCCTCCATCACAGGCGCGAGCATCTTGCAAGGGCCGCACCAATCGGCGTAAAGGTCGATAACGACGAGGCTCTCGGCTTTTTCTACCTCGGATTCAAAATTCGCTTTTGTAATGTTCAGCATATATCAAAACTCCGTTTTTTATTTAATTTTATCACACGGGGTGGGGCTTGTCAAGAAAATATTGGATCATCTATTGACTTTGTTGAAAAAGTAATTTATAATAAAATAAAAAGCACAATTCAATATGATCTGAAGCTGTGATGAAGAACTTATAAAAAAATATAAAGGAGAAAAATTATGCCGTTTTTAATCGCATCACTTGCACTCATTGTTGTCGTTTTGGCATCCGGCATCAAAATCGTGCCCCAGGCACACGAGTATGTAATCGAGTTTCTCGGTAAGTACAAGACGACCTGGACCGCGGGCATCCACTTCAAGATACCGTTCTTTGAGAGAATTGTAAACACCGTGACCGTCAAGGAGCAGGTGCTTGACTCTCCGCCTCAGCCCGTTATTACCAAGGACAACGTAACCATGCAGATCGACACAGTCATATACTACGCCATTTACGACTCCAAGCTTTACGCTTACGGCGCAGTAAATCCCATCTCTGCACTTTCAAACCTTGCAGCTACCACTCTTCGTAATATCGTAGGTGAGCTTGAGCTTGACGGCACTCTCACCTCCCGCGACACCATCAATGCCAAGATGACCGAGATCCTCGACGAGGCAACCGACAAATGGGGTATCAAGGTCAACCGTGTAGAGCTTAAGAACATTATTCCTCCCACCGAGATCCAAAACGCAATGGAAAAGCAGATGAAGGCAGAGCGCGACCGCCGTGAGACTCTGCTTCAGGCGGAAGGACACAAGGCAGCTGCCATTACTCGCGCAGAGGGTGACAAGCAAGCTATGATCCTAGCCGCAGAGGGAGAGAGAGACGCTCGTATCGCTCGTGCAGAGGGTGAAGCGAGAGCAATCTTCCTCGCTAAAAAGGCAGAGGCAGACGGTCTTCGCGAGCTTAGAAATGCAGGCGTTGACAGCGTCGTGCTCGAGCTTAAGAAGTATGACGCTTTGGTGGCTATGTCCGACGGCAGAGCATCCAAAATCATCGTTCCCACCGACGTAGTTAATATGACCAAGTCCAACGTTCTTTTCTCCGAGACCTCCGGTCTTGGCGATGCGACAGTCCCCGATCTTACCGAGCCCGTGATCGAGCCCAAGGAAGATCCCTGCTGCGATTAATCATATTTTAAATTATAACCAGCCAAAAGCTATGATAGGGGAGCTTCCTTTATCATAGCTTTTTATTTTCTTTATATATTGAGGTAAAAAAGATTTGACATTTTGAATGGAAAGTATTAAAATGTCTATAGTATTCTTTGGAGGTAGACAATGCCTGATTTCAGATATAATCTTTTGGTTGACGTGCACGACGTCGACTTTAACGGCGTCGCAAGGACGTCCTCGCTGATGAGATACATGCAGACGGCAGCGCAATCACAGCTGACCTCTATCGGTCTTTCCTATGACGAGCTGAAGGCGCGCGGTCGTGCATTTATACTGAGTAGAATCAAGATGGAGTTTACGGACGCTCCACGTGCATACGAGCCGCTGACGGCCATCTCCTACCCTTGCGAGAGCCGAGCATTCAGCTTTCTGCGATGCTATGCCCTTGAGCGTGACGGCGTTGTCATCGGCCGCGCGGCGTCTATCTGGGCGCTTGTGGACACCGAGAGCCGCGCTCTCGTGCCGGTATCGAAGTTTGACCTCGATCTCGAGCTCATGCCTCACAACGATATGTCACTCGACAGGATCGTGATGCCAAAGAGCATCACCGAGGTTGGAACCTATACCGTCAATTACGGAAGCACCGACCAAAACAGACACATGAATAATACTCATTATCCCGATATGTACGCAAATTTCCTGCCTCTTGAGGGCAGAAGAGTTCGCACGATGTCGATACAGTACGTCAATGAAGCCCCGGCAGGTCAGACCTTGACTGTCCACCGCGCGTATGAGGACGGTGTGTTCTACTTCAAGACGGTGCGCGAGGACGGTCAGATCAACACGCTTGCTACCGTAGAGCTTGCAGATATTTGATTGCATTTCTTGCTTTTCATCCGTCAAAAAGCCATAAATGACGATTATTTTCGCATTTTTCGACATTTTTTATTTCAAAGACTCGAATATTTCTCGGTAAAAACCGACTACCGCTCTCGATTTTGAAGATTGAGGGCGGTGTTTTTTGCTTATTTAGTGCAATTTTTGCAATATATCGCGACTCGCATCGGAGTTTGTCGGACGCAGGCGACCTTTTTCTCACGACACGCCCCACCTCTTGTATGATAGAATATCGGTAACAAAACAGGGGGTGCAAAAATGAACATAACGAAGAAAAAGAATATGCTTGTGAGAAGCGAGATACGGCACGAGGACGGCAACGAATACGAGTACACGCTCACGGTGAGTGAGTCGGATAAGACGGCGAGCTTTCGCCTGCCTCTCTACTCTATACGAGTGGCTATGACCACCGCCGATGGTCAAAGGCGCGAGGCCGAGTTAAGCGACGCCTTTCGCTCGCCGAGAACGGCGTTCACGTTCTTTAATCGCATTGTAGATAATCTGGCGACACCGATAGATCTGCCGTTTGTGTACGATGATGAATGCAAATAAAAAGAGAAAACAGCCGAAGATTCCGCCGACGGAATGCCACGCATAAGGGGCAGAGGCGTTGGATGCAGAAGACGCGATCGCGACGCGAGAGGCGTATCTATATACGCCGAGTGACGGGAGCGCGGCTAAAAAATCGCATAAAAACAAGAGAAAACCGCCGAAAAACGGCGGTTTTCTACATTATAAATCATATCAGAGTCCGACAAGCACAGAAGCTCACACACAAACATCGCGATTTTTGTTCTGCGCCGACGGAATGCCCCTTAGAATACGTTAACGGAGAAGATGCGAACATCCTCGCAGCCATAGGTTGCGGTGGGAGTAAGTCTCACGCCGTAGCACTTCTTGCCGATTTCCTTAACGACAAGACGCTGACGGTTGTTCGCGATCTTAACAGTGTCAAGAACCGCGCCGTCCTTATCGAGAAGCTCGATCTTCATATTCTTAACGAGAGTCTCGGGGAGATGAACCTCGGTAAGATCGAAGGGACGGTTGTGAAGGGTTGCCTTTCTATCCATGAAGCCGTTAGAGCCGATGGTCTTACGGTTGAGGTCGGAGTCGAAGATGAAGCGGATACCCTTAACGTCCTCTTCCTTTGCGAACTTAACCTCGATGGGAGTGCCAACGGGAGCAACCCAGGAGTTCTCCTCGTCGCCGATGGGTCTGTCGTGACCGTTGATGAGCTGTGCAACGTCGCCCTCGGATGCGGTGATGGTAGAGGAGGTCATGATGTCGGACATCTTCATCTTGAATCTGGGAAGGTAGCAATCGTCCTCCATAAGAGTCTGCTGGAGCTCGCCGAGCTTCTGCTCGTATACGCCTCTGGGGGAGAGTCCGTACTTGTTTGCGATTGCTGCCGCAGTACCAACTGCCTGACCGAGAAGTCCACAAGTAGCCATAACTCTGGTAGCACTCATCGCGCAGTGAGTAACACTGATGTTTCTACCTGCGAAGAAGAGGTTATCGATATTCTTGGAATAGAGAGTTCTGTAAGGAATGCCGAAGGGCGAGGGTGCGGGATGGAAGATGTTAGGAAGCTCACGGGTTGCGATTCCACCGGGATGGTGGTCGTCCATAGTCCAGCCGCCGTATGCAACGGTATCGTCGAACTTGCCCTCGGAGGAAACGTCGTTCTGAGTCATGATGTAATCACCGACGTATCTGCGGCTCTCGCGCTTGCCGGGGAGGAAACCAAGGAAGCAAAGCTCCCAACGGTCAGCGTTGTAGTCGCCGCTGTTCTTAACGAAGTCCCAAATACCGAGCGCAACCTTAAGAAGCTCGTCGCGGAGCTCCTCGGTGTCTGCGATGGAGTCGTGCATACCGCCAAGCTCCATGTACCAGAAGTTCTCCTCGGGTGCGTGGAGTCTGGGGATACGGTGAGGAAGGTCTGCCTTAGTGTACTTATACGCCCAATCCGGAGGAGTGAACTTATGTACGCCGAGAGTCTCCTTTGCCTGAATGAGACAGGACATACCCATGGTGCGCTTGTCCTCTACCTCGGGAGCGATGCTCTCATCGAACTCATCTCTGCCCTCTCTGCCGAGACGGAACTCTGCGCCCGTGATGGGAGCAAGGATACTGTCGCCCGAGCAGTCTGCGAAATATTTAGCCTTTACGGTGTGATACTGCTGAGTGGTGGTCTGCCAACCGCTGATGGATACGATTCTGTTGCCGTCCATCTCACAGTCGTTACAGGAGCAGTTAAGAAGCTTCTCAATGTTGGGCTCCTGTGCAATAGCGTTGAAAAGTACGCTATCCCAAAGGGGATAGTCACGCGAGGGGTTGTAGTAGATGTTCTCAAGAGCGATCTCCTCGAGAATACCGGTCTCACGGTTGTTAACGCCGTGTGCACCGCTGATCCACATTCTGACCTCGCCCGATGCGTTACCGCCGAATACGGGTCTGTCCTGCATAATAACAACCTTAGAGCCGTGACGTGCCGCAGAGATTGCCGCAAGCATACCTGCAAGACCGCCGCCGACAACGCAGAGGTCGCACTCGTGGACGATGTTTTTGAACATAGAATTCATTTTTTTGCCTCCCGAATTATTTTTTTATGAAAAATACTTGATTTCAATCTCATTATACATTATAATTAATATAAATACCTTAAAAAACGAGGCTATAAACTTAAAAATCCACTATCGGAGGGTATAATGTTAGACTCAATTATAAATTATATTGATTTTCTCAAGAAGCATTTTGATCTTTCGGTAAGTATACACGGCACGGACGGCAGACTTGACCCTTACATGAGCCGCCTCGCGCCCTACAACATACACTCGAATCCATACTGCCTCTTCGTCAAGTCATCGAAGCAGAACTGGAATCTCTGCCGAATCAAGCAGCAACGTGCGGCGCAGGCGGCGCGTGACGGACTGATCTACGGCTCTTGCTACTGCGGTGTTGCCGAATATATGCTCCCGATCAAGCACGGCGACGAGTATATGGGCTTCATCTCCGTGGGCGGATATCGCGGCTCGGAGGAAAAGCGCGACCACTTCGCCGAGAAATACGGCTTCTCGCTTGATGAGATCCGCGATAAGTACAAGACCTATCTCTCGCCCACGCCCCCCGATGCCGAAACTGTACGCACGCTGATAGAGCCTCTGGCGGCGATGCTCGCCCTGCTCTTCATCAACAAGACTGAAGAGGCCGCGCCTTCGGGCGACGGCTACGTGTACGGTCATATAATTTCCTATCTACACAACCATATCGGCGAGAGGATATTGCTCTCCGATATTGCCAACTTCTGTCACTACAGTCCCTCGTTTGTAACTAGGCTCTTCAAGTTGCGCTCGGGTATGACGATCAATGAGTATCTGCAGGATATCAGAATGAAGAAGGCGCGCGATCTACTACTGAAAACCGATATGCAGATCTCCGAGATATCCGAGGCCTGCGGCTTCTCGGATACAAATTACTTCATAGCTTGCTTCTCGCGGCAGTACGGAACTCCGCCCAAGCGATTCAGAAAGCAGGCGCGCGACGAGGCATAATAGAGGTATAATAAAAATGAGATCTCCTATCGAAAAGACGGGGGATCTCATATTTTTATTCTCTTGATAAGGAGTGCCGCGGCGACTCCAACGGCGATTCCTGCGATAACGCCCGAGACCATAAGGAAGGGGAGATAGTAGAAGACGACCTTCGTTTCAAGAAGCAGGAAGGCTATCAGAATCTGACCGATGTTGTGAGTGATACCTCCGACCACGCTGACAGCGACCTCGGTGAAGATGCCGATCTTGCGGAGCAGTATCATAAGCGATAGGCTGATGATGGCGCCGGCGATACTGTATGCGAGGCTGACAACGCTACCGAAGAGGAGCGCGACGAGCAGCACGCGGATAACCGAGACGGCGATAGCCTCACGCCAGCCCATCTTATAGAGGGCGAATATAACGGCGATGTTGGCAAGTCCAACCTTGACGCCGGGAATGGCAACGAAGGCAGGGATTCTGCTCTCGACAAAGGAGAGTATCATCGCCACCGAAACGGTGACGGCGAGGGTTACGAGCTTTTTAGTCTTCATCTTCCCTCCTATGATATGATGTCGACACCGTCGTCGGAGTTACCTCTGACGGTGATGGAAATCTCGTTAGGCAGGCAGATTATGCTCTGGTTTACATAGTGGATCTTGCCTGTCTTAACGCAGGTCTTATCGGGGCAATTCGCGTCCTTGAGATATGCCGCACCTCCCTCGATAACGAGGATATTCGTGCCGCCGTTGAGGCTATATTCGCCGTCTATTGCAAGGCTGTAGGTAGCAACTATCTGACCGCTCTGCTCTACCTCGACGTATCCGCCCTCGCGGCGTGTCAAGGTCGTGATGAGAAGCACTCCGAGCGATATGACGAGAAGCGCGCCGATAAGAATGAGATCGTAACGAAGGCTTTTAGCTTGCTTTGCATTCTCTGTCTTCATTACGATCTCTCCTTTTTCGTGAATTTTTAAATTAGAAATGTGCGCCGCAGAGGAAGTTGTCCTCGTGGATACAGTGAACGGGGCAGACTTCCGCACACTCGCCGCAGCCGGTACACTTGTCGTAGTCGATAACAGCGAGGTTGTCAACAACCTTTATTGCGCCGTGGGGACAGGTCTTCTCGCACTTGCCGCAGGCAATACAGCCGTTCTTGCAGCTCTTGCGAACTGCCGCGCCCTTATCGTGATTAGAGCACTCGACAACCACGCGGACAGTATCGTTTACAAGATGGATAATGTGATGGGGGCACTCGCGTGCACACATACCGCAACCGATACACTTGGTGGGATCGATCTTGGCTACGCCATCATCAATGGTGATAGCGTCCTGGGGGCAGATAGCCACGCAGTCGCCGTAGCCGAGGCAGGCGTAAGCACAGAGCTTATCACCCGAGTAGCTGAGGTTAGCAACACGACAGCTCTTGACGCCGTCGTAGATATATCTGCGCTCGGTAGCCTGACAGTTACCGTTGCAGGCAACGTATGCAACCTTCTCTATTACGTCCTGTGCCTCAACGCCGAGAACGGATGCGATATCCTGAGAGCACTTGTCTCCGCCGGGAACGCAGAGGTTGACGGCATCGGTCTTGCCCTCTGCAAGAGCCTTTGCATAGGCGTCACATCCCGAGTAGCCGCAAGCGCCGCAGTTAGCGCCGGGGAGGGCGTCACGGATGGCGAGGAAGGTCTCGTCCTCCTTGATGCCAAAGAACTTGTCGGCAACGGTAAGAATTACGCCGCAAACAACCGCTATAGCGGATAAAATCAAAGTTGGAATAAGAATAGGCATTTGTAATTAACCTCCTATTCCGGCAAAGCCCGAAAACGCCATTGCAACGATAGCCGCCGCAACGAGAGTGATGGGAATGCCACGGAAGGCCTTGGGCGCGGGGCAATTCTCGATTCTCAAGCGAACGCCTGCAAAGAGGATCATCGCAAGAAGGAAGCCGAGACCTACGCCAAGCGAGGAAACCATAGAGGTTACGAAATCATAACCCTCGCTGATATTCTCGTTTGCGATACCGAGAACGGCACAGTTGGTGGTGATAAGAGGAAGATAAACGCCCAGCGACTTATAAAGCGGAGGGATAAACTTCTTGAGCACTATCTCAACGAACTGAACGAGAGCCGCGATAACGAGAATGAATACTATAGTCTGAAGATAAACGAGATCAAACGCCTTGAGAAGATAGGTGTAGATGGGCCAGGTCGCCGCGGTCGCACAAAGCATAACGAAGATAACCGCGCAGCCCATACCTGCTGCCTGCTGGAACTTCTTTGAAACTCCGAGGAAGGGGCAAATACCCGTGGTCTTCGCGAGAACGTAGTTGTTGGTCAGGATACCTGCCAAAAGCACGGTGAGCAAACTAGGCATTTTCACTTACCTCCTTGTTCTCAACGTTTCCCTCTGCCAAAGAGCAAGAGGTCTTACTGCAAGCGTGTGCATTGGGACAGCCCTCACAAGAGAAGTCCTTGCGCTTGATACCGCCCTTTTTAGCGGTGATCTTATTCATTACTGCGATAAGAATACCGTAAACGAGGAATCCGCCGGATGCGCTGGTAAGCATAGGAATCTTGAGGTCGTAGATAACGGGAATCTTGATCGCCTCGATGCCGAAGGCGTCAAGGCCGGAAAGGATAGTTCCTGCGCCGAGCACCTCACGGATGGTTGCCATCGCGAGAAGTGCAACGAGGAAGCCAAGTCCCATACCGAGACCGTCAAAGATAGAGTCGACGGGGCCGTTCTTTCTTGCGAACATCTCTGCTCTGCCAAGAACGATACAGTTAACTACGATCAGGGGTAACCATCTGCCGAGAACCTGATATACGGAATCCAATGCATATATGGAATTAAGAACCATCTCTACCGCGGTAACGAAGGTTGCGATAACTACGATATAGCAAGGGATACGGACGGTATCGGGAATGATCTTACGAAGAAGCGAAATAACAAGGTTTGATCCAACGAGAACGATCGTTGCCGCAATACCCATACAGATCGCCTGGAACATAGACTTGGACGTTGCCAACGCAGGACAGGTACCAAGAACCAAGATGAGAACCGGGTTCTCCGCGAGAATACCGCGGAGAAGTATTGCAAGTCTATTATTTTTCATTGTAATTCTCCTTTCGCGGTATTAGTTGGAGGCAAGAAGCGCTGTAACAACGTCGAATGCATCGAGAAGCGCCTGCTGGTAGTAAACGGTGGTGAAGGTTGCGCCTGCGATAACTGCAGGACCTGTTGCATCGGCAGGAATCTGATCATCGTAATCATCGGGCGAGATGCTCGAGAAGTTAAGATCGAGAATATCCTCACGAACTGCGCCGCGGATGCTCTCATAGAAGGACTCCTTCACGCAAACGTCGCCGTAGCCCTTAGACTCGCTGCTCTTGGTGGTTATAACGTCGATTATCCGGCCTGCAGGGGTGATAGAAACTGTGAATTCAACGTTCTCACCATCGCCGTGAGCCCACTCACCTTCAGCAGAATAGCTGCCGGTAGTAACCATATTGATCACGTAGTTACCGGTCGCGGTTACGGACACCTTAAGAACGTTTGTCTTTGTTCCTGCAGGAATCTCGACGTCGGTAGGAGTAGTCGCAGAGTAAAGAGCGTATGCCGCCTCGGCAGTAGCCTTCTCCTCTGCGGTAGGATCGGTGATCACGCCATTCTCGTCATACGCGCCGATAGAGGATGTTGCAACGCCTGCCTTAACACCGACGAATCTGTCGCCAATGAGCATTACTACGCCGTCATCAGCGCTATCGGTCTCATAGAGAGCATCAACGCCAACCAGAATCTCTGTAGCAAACCATCTCTCGTGGCTCTTCTTGGAAGTACCGAGAGCAAGATTGAAGTTATCGCTGAATACCTGCTCGGGAGTGCGTCCGCCCTTCAAAACGGTGAAGGCGGAGAGTGCATCGAGAACTGCGCCGTAATATGCGTTCGTTGTAAGAGTAGAGGTAGGACCTGCAACGATGTCGGGAGTCATCTCTGCCTCAACCTTACCAACGAAGCGATCGCCGAGACCGACCTCTGCAGAGTTGGTCTCGTTGGAAGCAATATAATCTGCTCCAACGATCTTGCCGTCCTTATCAATACCGCACATAATAACGAGACCGGGAGCGAAGCCCTCAACGGTGGACTGTATTACGAATCCGCCGGATGCCTCGCTGTAAGCCGCGGTGATGGACTCGGGAAGATCGTACTCTTTAAGATTAAGTTCCTTGAAATCAGAACCGCCGGGATAAACCTCACGAAGTGAATCCTGAGTTTTTCTGTAATTCTTATCCTCAAGCCAGGGGGTAGTGATCAAATTGAGCGTAGAAAGAAGAAGCGCCGAAACGAGACAGATGCATACGAGCACCAATACGGACATAACATTACTTTTCTTCATTATCACTTACCTACCTTTCCGAAGGGGCGGCGTGCGCCGAGCTTCTCAATATAGGGAGAGAGAATGTTCATAATGAGTATTGCAAAGGAAACTCCCTCGGGGTAGCTGGCATAGAATCTGATGATAACGGTGATAACACCGCAACCGAAAGCGAATATGACCTTACCCATAGTGTTTGTAGGAGTGGTGGAGTAATCGGTAGCCATAAAGATAGCACCGATAAGAAGACCGCCTGCAAGGATCTGGTAGGTAGCGTAGGTTACGTCAAATCCACCGAGGATCAGCGAAAGAACGAACACAGTACCAACGAATACAACGGGGGTCTGCCAATGGATAACTCTGCGCGCCACAAGATAAAGGCCGCCAAGGATGAGTGCGATAGCGCAGGTCTCGCCGATCGCGCCGCCTCTTACGCCGAGAAGCATATCAAGGAGCTCGGGGAGAGTTCCCTTCTCTCCGCCCATAACGCCGAGAGGTGTGGCACCCGATACGATATCAGCCGCCTCAAAGGAGGTGTGAGCAACGGCTCTAACCTCGGTGAATGCGGAAAGAAGCATAATTCTCGCGGTAATCGCAGGGTTGGCGAAGTTGCAGCCGATTCCGCCGAAGAGGCACTTAACGACTACGATCGCAAACACAGCACCCACGATGATCTGCCATACGGTAGTGGTGGTGGGCAGGTTAAGAGCGAGAAGAAGACCCGTGATAACGGCGGAAAAGTCGCCGACGGTCTGCTTTTTCTTGACGATAAGGTTGAATAAGAACTCCGAGATCACGGCGGTCGAAACCGACACTGCGATCATAAGGAGCGCCTTAAGTCCGAAGAGGACTACTGCCGCAACGGATGCAGGCAGAAGCGCGATCACGACGTCGAGCATTATTCTCTGCGTGGATGCGCCGGAATGTATGTGGGGAGAGGATGATACTATTAGCTTTTCCATTTTTTCCTCCTTAGTCTTCGAGTGTCTGCTTGTGAGCCTTGTAATCTCTCAGCTCTGCCTTGCAGATCTTATTGTTCTGTATGAGGGGACGGTGTGCGGGACAAACGTAGGAGCAGCATCCGCACTCCATACAAATGTTGACTCTCTCTGCCTCGAGGCGAGCCATTCTCTCCTCCTTGGACTCGATATTAAGAGCTCTCGCATATCCGATAGGATTAAGTCCGAGGGGGCATGCGCTGACGCATCTGCCGCAATGGATACAAGCGGTAGGCTCTGCCGAGCAGGAATCCTTGTCCGCGAAGACGGTGATGCCGTTGGTGGTCTTGGCGATAGGCTCGTCAACAGACTCTGTCGCAACGCCCATCATAGGACCGCCAAAGACTACCTTGCCGACCTCGGCACAGGTGCCGCCTGCGAACTCAATGAGATCCTTGATAGGAGTACCGATGGGAGCGATAACGTTCTTCGGCGAGGCGATTGCCGTACCGTCGACGGTAACGCACTTCTCAACGAGGGGCATACCCGTAGCGACGTACTCTGCGATCTTCGCAAGAGTGGTAACGTTAATAACGAGAACGCCAACGTCTGCAGGGAGCTTGCCCTCGGGGACTATTCTCTCGGTGGAGTTATAGATGGCGACCTTCTCTGCACCCTGAGGATAGAGCGCGGGGAGGACCGAGATTCCAACCTTTGCATTATCTGCGAAGAGCTCGCGAAGTGCCTTGATGCACTCGGGCTTATTCTTCTCTACTGCAAAGACGTACTTCGAAACCGACGCGTACTTCTCAAGAAGCGCAATTCCCTCCTTGATAAGCTCTCCGGAATAAAGCATAGTCGCGGTGTCGGAGGTGAGATGGGGCTCGCACTCCGCGCCGTTGATCACGATGGTATCGATATTGCCCGTCTTGAGTGCCGCGAGCTTCACCGCCGTGGGGAAGCCTGCGCCTCCGAGACCAACAACGCCACTCTCGCGAACAGCCGCGATAAAGGAGTCGATATCGTTAACTACGGGTGTCTTTATACTCTCGTCGAGAGTCATAAGTCCGTCACTCTGAATTCTGATCGCATCTACGCGAGCGCCGGTGGGGCGAACGTAGGTCTCGATACCGACAACGGTACCGGAGACGGATGCATGGAGAGGCGAGGATACAAGGCCGTCGGCCTCCGCGATCTTCTGACCGATCTTAACCGTGTCACCCTTCTTAACAAGGATCGTCGCAGGTGCGCCGATGTTCTGCAAGACGGGGAGAAGAACTTCTGCGGGAGGGGTGATCTTCACGCCCTGCATACCTGCGGTGTTCTTCTTGTGAGGAACGCGGGTGTTACCCAGAAAATTAAACCCAAGCATACTGTTTTCCTTTCGTTTATCAAGTGCGCGAGCGCTTTTATAAATACATAAAAAGCGCGCACTGTAAATATTTTAAATAAGCATTTATAGTAGTATAACATAAGTTTTCCCGAATGTCAAGTTAATGGGCGATAGTTATATTTTTAACGAAAAAGAGCAAAACGAAACGAGCTCCCCGCAGTATATCGGGAAGCTCGTAAGATCATATTCACTTATCAGCGACAAGCTCAATACCGTCAGTCGCGGTCAGGTTGTAATCGAGGTCGATCCAGATGACGTCGACCTCCACGTCGAGAGATTCGATCAGTGCCTTGCCCTCCTCGTAGGACATACAGAAGAGCGCGGTGGAAAGCGCGTCCGCGAGGCCGCTATCCTCTGTGATTATAGTGACCGAGGAAAAATACTCGGCAGGCATCAGAGTTGCGGGATCGATGATGTGGTGATAGTTAACACCGTCGACGACGAAGTATCTCTCATAGTTGCCCGACGTTACGCAGGCGGTCTCGGAGAGATTGATCCTTGCGGCATAGCTACTGCTCGTCTTATCGGGATTGGTGAGTCCTGTCAACCACTTCGCGCCGTCGGGCTTTTGTCCGATGGTACGGATGTTGCCGCCGATGTTGAGTGCCACGTGATTCGCTCCCATCGAGACGAGCTTCTCATAGAGCTTCTCGGTGGCGTAGCCCTTACCTATCGCGCCGACGTCAAGCGACGCCTCGGGATCGGAGATATAGACCGTGCCGGCCTCCTTATCTATGACAAGGGAGTCTATCGAGGTATGCTGTGCGGCCTCCTCAAGCTCTACCATAGAGGGTACTGATGCGGTGCTTGGATCGTAGTCGGCATCCTCGCGGTGATTATGCCAGATTTTTAACACGGCCCCCATCATAACGTTAGTTTTGCCGTTTGTTAATGTAAATAATTCTTTACAATACAGAAGAAAATCGATTAGCTCTGCGTCGACCTTGACAGGCTCGCGTCCTGCCTTCTGATTTATCTGACGAATATTGGCAACGCCGCTATAGTCGTAGTAAATATCAAACAGCTTATGGTAGTAAGAAAGAAGCTTCTCTGCCTCGGTGACGTAAGAGTTAAACTCCTCGTCGGATACGTCTCCGTACACCGCTATCGTAGACACGGTGTTAAAATAAACGTACGAGATAGTCTTGCCGCGGGAGGCGTACTCTTCCTTCTTCTCTTCACAGGAGGAAAGCGAAAGGAGCGCGGTTAGCAATATTAATATAGTGATAAATGCTGATATAAATCTTTTCATTTTTCCTCCGTGACGGTCAAATTTACGTTCTTTTCTCTATTTTACTATAAAAAAGGGACTTTTTCAAGTCCCCTTTTTATTTTTGGCTTTTAAAGCTTTAAATTATCTAGCGTAGCCTGCTGCACGAACGAGAGCTGCCTTGTAGCCTTCGGTAGCGATGGTGCAACCTGCAACACCCTCGGTAGCGATACCGGAGAGCTCTGCTGCGGTCTTGCCAACGGTAGAGTCTGCGTAAGCCTGAGCCTGTGCATACCATCTACCACCAGCCATGGGCTTGTAGGAATCGTATGCATCGCCCTGCTCGTTCTTGGTGCCCTTGTACTCCTTGAGAGTAATAGTGAGCTTCTCTTCTGCAATAGCGAGATCGTACTTAGCCTCTGCGGAATCGAGCATAGCTGCTGCAACCTTGCCGTCTACTACAGCTACTGCTGCGAAATCAGCTGCGATGGTTGCGCCCTTCTCAACGGAACCGGAAACCTTGGTGTCAACTGCGAGACCAAGCTTGATGTCGGTGCTTGCAGTCTTGAAGGTTACGTTACGGGTGTAAGCGAATGCCTCTGCAACGAGCTTCTGGAATACGGGAGTAGAGGAGGTCATGGTGCAACCTGCTACGATGTTACCTGCCTGTACGTTCTCTGCGGAGGTATCAAGAGCTGCAATATCTGCTGCGGTCTTACCAACGAGGAAGTCCTCGAATGCCTTAGCCTGCTTATACCAGGGGCCAACGCCCATTGCGTTGTATGCGTCGCCGGTCTCTACCTTAGTGGTAACTCTGTCAACTGCGAGAAGGTCGGTCTTATCTGCGTTAAGTGCAAGGCCGGGCTCGATGCTCTCAAGACGAGCTGCAACGATCTTGCCGTCTGCATCATAAACAAGTGCAAGTGCGATAGCGGTAGCCTTACCTCTTGCATTAACCGAACCAAGTCCCTCGTCAACTACAACGGAAAGAGTGTAGGTCTTCTCTACGTTCTTGTCGCCGCCAAGCATGAGGATGAGGCCGATTACGAGGCCTACCACGAGAACTGCTGCGACAATGCAAATGATCAAAGTGTTCTTTTTCATTTTGTGGTTCTCCTTTTTATTTTTTTATTTTTTAACCTTCACCATTATACAGGATAATTGAACGATTGTCAATAGTATTTTGCACCCAATTAAGTGCTTTTGCATATTTTTGTTAATTTTATCACAAAGTTTGTTGAAGAAAATACAAGAATGTGTTGGAAAAACCATATTTTCTACTACTAGTAATAAGGGCGCGCGCGATGACACACGGAATTTTTATCTGCGATGCAAGATTTTATTCGTTGAAATCTCACCAATCTGCAAAATTAAAGAGTCACGTATCCGCTACTTTTGCATTTTTTGTTTTCTCTTGCATCGAGGGGCGTTTATATTGTCGAAGAAAATCAAAAAATCCACTTGAAAAGTTAAAAAATATGGGGTATAATAGTTCTAGAAATAAGACACCGCGAAAGGAAGTCATACTATGAATAATTTTCACCTGGTTGATCACCCCCTGATTCAGCACAAGCTCGCTATTATGCGTGATAAGAATACCTCGTCCAAGGCGTTCCGTGAGCTTCTCGACGAGATCTCTATGCTTATGGGATATGAGCTCACGAGAAATCTGCCCCTCGAGGACGTTGTTATCGAGACTCCCATACAGAAGGCGACCTTCAAGCGCATTGCTGGTAAGAAGCTGGCTATCGTGCCTATTCTCCGTGCCGGTCTCGGTATGGTTGACGGTCTTCTCCGCCTTGTTCCCGTTGCGAGAGTCGGTCACATCGGTCTTTACCGCGATCCCGAGACTCATCTGCCCGTTGAATACTACTGCAAGATGCCTCCCGACATTGAGGAGCGCTTCGTTATCATAGTTGACCCCATGCTTGCGACCGGCGGCTCTGCCTCCGACGCTATCACCATGGTTAAGGCGAAGGGCGCGAAGAATATCGCTCTTATGTGCCTCGTTGCCGCGCCCGAGGGCGTTAAAAAGGTGACCGAGGACCATCCCGACGTTCAGGTATACTCTGCCGCACTTGACGAGCGCCTCAACGATCACGCCTACATTGTTCCCGGTCTTGGCGACGCGGGTGACAGAATCTTCGGCACGAAGTAATGCGCGAGCTGAAGATCGGCAAAAACGATGCGGGACAGCGGCTTGACAAATTCATAACCAAGGCTCTCGATCTGCCGACCTCTCTGCTCTACAAGTCGATAAGACTGAAGAAGATCAAGGTCAACAGAAAGCGTGCGGAGATAAGCACCAAGCTATGCGAGGGCGACACCGTTCAGTGCTTCTTAGCCGACGAATTTTTCAAAAAAAGCGACACGCCCCCCACCTTTGCCAACATTATACCAAAATTATCCATAGTCTACGAGGATGAGAATATCCTGCTCGTCTCGAAGCGCCCCGGCGTTTCTGTCCACGAGGACGAGGACGGCGGCAAGAACAATCTCATCACCCACATTCAGGCATATCTCTTCGGAAAGGGCGAGTATTCGCCCGAGGACGAGCAGAGCTTTGCCCCTGCTCTTTGCAACCGCATCGACCGCAACACTGCGGGCATCGTTATCGCGGCAAAGAATGCCGAG